>CAIOKD010000106.1 GCA_903858835.1 uncultured Verrucomicrobiota bacterium | reverse complement strand
ATTTTAGAAATATGCGGATAGTTCTCATATTGATAAGGTATACACCTTGTTCGCAAGGACTCGAACTATCAAAGGGGACGCCTCCAATCCGCCCTTATCGCCAAATGGTTGCGTTTAAATTAACAAGCTCCGCCGCCCGCATTGGCTGCCGGTCAGTTCATGCGCACCAAACTCACGGGTCTGATTTCGCCGTCCGGATGGAGCCCGCAACCCGCAATCTCACGCGGAAAGGAGTGCGGGCAGGTGGGAAGCTGGCCGGGAGTGACTCCAAGCTCCACCACCTCCAGCCCGGCGAAAGCCGGGGGTTCACCTCGCGTTGGAAGCCTCTGCGGAGAGAAGCTTACTGGCAGGCCTCGCAGGTTTCCCCGCGGCGCATCGCCTCGATGCTGCAGGCCTTCTTCTCCTCTTCGGAAAACTCCCGCTTGGCGGCCGGCTTGGCGTCGGTCTCGGCGGCGATGCCCCTGACCTCCTTCTTCGCGGCGACCGTGGCCTTCTCGATGTTCGAGGCGCCAAGGCTGCGGAGGTAGTACGTGGTCTTGAGCCCGGCGTGCCAGGCGTGCCGGTACATGTGGCTCAGCGTCTTGAGGTCAGGCGTCTTGATCCAAAGGTTCACCGATTGGGCCTGATCGATCCACTTCTGCCGCCGGGCGGCGGCATCGACGATCCACTTGTGGTCAATGTCGAAGGCCGTGAGGTACTTGGCCTTGAGGTCGGCGGGGATGCGCTCGATGTCCTTCAACTCGCCGTCGAAGTACTTCAGGTTGTCGATCATGTCCTGATCCCAGAGGCCGCGGGCCTTGAGGTCCTTCACGAGGAAAGGATTCAGGACGATGAACTCACCGGAGAGGTTCGATTTGACGAACAGGTTCTTGTAGGTCGGCTCGATGCAGGGCGACGTGGCCGTGATGTTCGAGATGGTCGCGGTGGGAGCGATCGCCAGGCAGTTGGAATTGCGCATCCCTTGGCGCGCGATCTTCTGGCGCAGGGGAGTCCAGTCCATCCGGCCGCCCCGCGGCACTTCCACCGGCAGGCCCCGCTCCTGTTCCAGCAGGTCGAGGGTATCCTGGGGCAGGAGCCCGCGGTCCCACTTCGAACCCTTGTAGCTGGAATACGTGCCGCGCTCCGCCGCCAAGTCGGAGCTCGCCTCGTAGGCGTAATACGCGACCGCCTCCATCGCCTCGTCGTTGAACTCCACGGCCTCCGGGGAGGCGAAGGCGTGGCCGCGCAGGTAAAGGGCGTGGGCGAGTCCCATCACACCCATTCCGATCGGGCGGTGGCGCAGGTTGGAAACCTTGGCCGACTCGGTCGGGTAGAAATTGATGTCGATGACGTTGTCGAGGGCGCGCACCGCGGTGCGGACGGTCTCGCGCAACTTGTCGTGGTCGAGGGACCCGTCCGGCTTGAGGTGCGTCTCGAGGATGACCGAGCCGAGGTTGCAGACGGCGGTTTCCTCGTTGCTGGTGTTGAGCGTGATCTCCGTGCAGAGGTTGGACGAATGGATCACGCCGACGTGATCCTGGGGGGAGCGCAGGTTGCAGGCATCCTTGAACGTGATCCAGGGATGCCCGGTCTCGAAGAGCATCGAGAGCATCTTCTTCCAGAGCTCCAGCGCCTCGATCTTCTGCCCGTGGATGCGGCCCTCCTCGGCCAGGCGCTCGTATTCCAGGTAGCGGCGCTCGAAGGCCGCGCCATAGAGCTCGTGCAGGTCCTTGACCTGATTGGAGCGGAACAGCGTCCAGTGCTGGCGCGCCTCCATCCGCTTCATGAACAGGTCCGGGATCCAATTGGCCGTGTTCATGTCGTGCGTCCGCCGGCGGTCGTCGCCGGTGTTCTTGCGGAGCTCGAGGAACTCGAAGATGTCGTTGTGCCAGGTCTCCAGGTAGGCGCAGCCGGAACCCTTGCGCTTGCCGCCCTGGTTGACCGCGACCAGCTGGTCGTTGTGGAGCT
>CAIOKD010000105.1 GCA_903858835.1 uncultured Verrucomicrobiota bacterium | reverse complement strand
CGGCGCGCAGGGATCCAGGCGGGCGATCGGATCGTGAAGATCAACGGCTCCCCCGTGACCGGACTCACCGTCGAGGATCTTCCGGGGGTCCGGCGCCGCATCGGGCTCCTGCCCAAGGGCAAGCCGGCCGAGCTGGAGCTGAACCGAAAGGGCCAGAGCCAGACGGTGTCGGTGACTCCTCGCGCCAAAGGCAAGGTCGAGGGTGAGGAGGTCGAGTGCCGTCGGTGGGACTTCACGGTCAAGGCCATCAACCAGTTCGACAACCCGGACCTCTTCTTCCATCGCAACCAGGGGGTGTTCGTCTACGGGGTGAAATTCCCCGGCAACGCCGCCCAAGCGGGCCTCTCGCCCCAGGACATCCTGCTCAAGATCGACGGCAAGGAAGTGTTCACGCCCGCGGACGTTAAGTCGATCCACGCCGAGGCCCTGGAGCGGATCACCGACAAACACCGGGTGCTCGTGGTGCTGCTCCGGAACGGCGAGCAGCGCCAGCTCTTGCTCGATTTCAGCCGGCAGTTCGACAAGGAATAGCGTCGGACTCCCGCCCGGTTCCAGGCTCTGCCGCCCGACCGACGACCTTGAGCACGAATCACGGCACCACCGGTGATTCCACCGGCGGTGCCCTCATCGGCACCGTTCAGTGCTTGTGCTGCGGATTGCGCCACTCGTGGCCGCTCTGGGCCAAGAGATCGTCGGCCGCCGCAGGCCCCCAGGTCCCGGCCGCGTAGAATTCGCGGTTGGTGAGGGGTTTGCCCACCCAGGCGCTGCGGATGGCGTCCACGATCTTCCAGGCCGTCTCCACTTCGTCGCGACGGATGAAGAGCGTCGCATCGCCCGCCATCGACTCGAGCAGGAGCCGTTCGTAGGCCTCCGGCGTGTAGGCCCCGAACTCGGTGTCGTAGCTGAAGTGCATGCGGACGGGCCGCAGCTCGGCCGCTCCGCCCGGCACCTTGCCGTTGAAGCGAAGGGTCATGCCCTCGTTGGGCTGGAGCCGCAGCGTGAGCGAATTGGCGTCGAGCTGATCCTTGGCAGCGAAGAGGATGTTCGGCGCACTCTTGAACTGGATGCGGACCTCGCTCGCGCTGAGCGGCAGGTTCTTGCCGGTACGGATGTAGAACGGCACGCCGTGCCAGCGCCAGTTGTCCACGAAGAGTCGCATCGCCAGGAAGGTCTCGACATGGGAGTTGGGCTTCACTTTGGTTTCGCTGCGGTAGGCGGGCCGGGCCTCGCCATCGACCTCGCCGGCGAAGTACTGGCCCCGCACGACGTTCTCGGCCACCTGGGCCGGGGTCATGGGGCGGATCGACTTGAGCAGCTTGACCTTCTCGTCGCGGACATTCTCGGCCTCGAGGGAACTCGGCGGTTCCATGGCCACCAGCGACAGCACCTGGAGCACATGGTTCTGGACCATGTCCCGGATGGCACCGGCCTCCTCGTAGTAGCCACCACGGGAGCCGACGCCCAGCTTCTCGGCCACGGTGATCTGCACGTGGTCGATGCATTCGCGGTTCCACAACCGTTCCCAGATCCCGTTAGAGAAGCGGAAGGTCAGGATGTTCTGGACCGTCTCCTTGCCCAGGTAGTGGTCGATTCGGAAGATCTGCTTCTCGTGGGCGAAGCGCGTGAGCTCGGCGTTCAGGGCCTCGGCGGTCTCGAGGTCATGGCCGAAGGGTTTCTCCACCACGATCCGTTCCGGCGTCACCTTCGACTCGGCCTTCTGGAGCAGTCCGACCGCGCTCAGGTGGCCCGTCACCTCGCCGAACTGGCTCGGGTTGGTGGCGAGGTAGAACAGCAGGTTGGTCCGCAGCCGCTCGTCCGGGAACCCGTGCAGGAGTTCCTTCAGCTTCTGGTAGCCGGCCGAGTCGGACATGTCGGCCTGGCAGTAGTGGATGTTGGCGGCGAAGGCGTTCCACACCTCGTCCTGGACCGGACGGGTCCGAGAGAATTTGTCGAGGGCCTCCCGCAGTTCGGCCCGCCAGGTCTCGTCGGTCTTGTCGCGCCGCGCGAAGCCCACGATCCGGAAGGGCTGCGGCATCAGTTTCTCGAGGGTCAGATGGTACAGCGCGGGGATCAGCTTCCGGGCAGTCAGGTCGCCCGAGGCTCCGAAGATCACCACGGTGCAGGGCTCGGCGGGCCGCCGGGCCTGGTCGGACCGGGACACCAGCAGCTCGTCGAGGTTCTGGGATTCATTCATACGACGGCGGAAAGAGTGGGAGACACTCCCCGACTCGGCAATGTCCCAATCGCTCGCCGGGCGTTCACACCGACGGCGGGTAGGTTCGGGCCCCGGTGCGGGTCGCGGCAAAGCGCGTGCCACACCGCCAAGACGGCGGCTTGCCCTTCTGCGCGCCCGAGGCTTTCATCAGCGCCGTCTGATGGGGTCCGCGCCGGCCTCCGCAACCAAACCCGCGGGGCGGTGTTGGGATCCCAATGACGATTTCTGCCAACATGAACATCCGCAAGCACCTGGGCCGCACCTCGCTCCGCGCCGCCTTCACCCTCGTCGAGGTGATGATCGCCGTGATGATCGTCGGACTGTTGACGATGATCGCGGTGCCCAACGTCCGGAAATTCATGGAGACCGGCAAATACAACGCGATCCTGGCCAACCTGAAGGCCATCGAGCTGGCCAAGACCACCTGGCAGAACGAGAACCGCAAGCCGGACACCGCCGAGCCCACCACCGACGAGCTGGCACCGTACTTCCAGGGAGGCAAGTTCCCCAGCTCGGTGATGGGTGAGACCTACAACATCGGCAACTGCACCGACGCGGCACGCCCTACGGCCACGGTCCCCAGCAAGATCCGCAATATCGAGGCGGGTGGGCAGGTGTCCCTCGACGAGAAGTGATTTGAGGAACACTGCGGAACCATCCGCGGCTCCGGTTCAGACCTCACTGGTTCGGGCCTTTCTGGTTGAGGCATCACTGATTCAGGCCTCATGGCGGGTTTTCCCTCGTTGAAGGGTTTTACTACCTTTTCACCGGCCTTTTCACCGGCCTTTTCACCCGCTGTTCCCGGGCAGTTCCCGACCGGTTCCTGAAGGCTCCTGGTCTTTCCTAGGCCTTGGTGATTTCGAAATTGCGGTGCAGATGGGTCAACTCAAGCACCTTCTGAACCACGGGCACCGGATTGAGCAACCGGATCTGCCCCTGGCGGGAGGTGATGAACCGATGGACGCTCACAAGCGCCCCGAGGCCCGTGCTGTCGATGGCCCTCATCAGCGACATGTCGATATCGATTCGGGTGTGATGGGGCTGCACCGAGGCACGGACATTGTCGCGGAATGATCCGGCGTTTCCGGCGTTCAGCACCGAGAGCCCGCTAACCACCAGGGTCTTCCCAAAGGATTCGATTCTCATCGCGGAACCGGGGAGGCGTTCCCCTTCAAAAGCCACTTATCGGCAGGCGCCGCAGGAACTTTAGGACCCGTCGGTGACTCCGGGAGGTCCTGAGAAGCAACTAGCCCTAGGAGGGGTTCGGATCTGCCGGAGGATTTCCGGACAGAAGCCCAGGACCCGCACCCGAGAGAATCCGGGCCAGGCCCACGAAACGCTCCAACGAAACCTTCTCCGCCCGCTCGGTCGGGGCAATGCCCATCTGTTGGAAGGCCTCTTGGAGGATCTCGACCGGCCAGAGGGTCTTGAGCAGCTTGAACATCATCTTGCGCCGCTCGGAAAAAGCGCGTTTGACCAACCGCGTGAACACCTTTGCGCCCTCCGGATCAAGCATCGGCACCGGCCGACGGACGAGGCAGATGCAGGCGCTATCGACATCGGGCACCGGATGGAAACAGCCGCGGCGGATGTTGAACCACTCCCGGACCTCGTACCGCAGCCCCAACAACAGGGTGAGGATGCCGTAGTCGTCGCCGTCGGTCGGGGCGGCGATGCGGTGCACGACCTCGGCCTGGAGGGTCACCACCATCCGTTCAGGAGGTACGGGAGCTTCGGCCAGTTCCACCATGAGCGGCGAGGCCACCGAATAGGGCAGATTGGCCACCAACTTCCAGCCGCTCCAGTCCCGACGATGTTCCTCCACCCAGCGCAGGGCGTCGGCCCCCAGCAATTCGAGCGATCCCGGCCCCGCGCCGGACAGGGCGCCCGCGAATCGCTCCTGCAACACGGCCACCAGTCGGGCATCCTTCTCGATGGCCAGCACCGAGGCGGATTTGGCTAGCAGCAGTTCGGTCAGGGGCCCCAACCCGGGACCCACCTCGAGGACCCGGTCGGTCGGACGAAGATCGGCCGCGGTGACGATCCGCCTCAACTGGTTGCCGTCATGGAGGAAATTCTGCCCCAGCGACTTGGTCAATTGGATGCCCCGCGACTCCAGCAGGGAACGCATTTCGTTGAGGGTCATGGGCGGATTTTCCGGGGTCGGAGGTGGCGGGGTTTGGCAGGAGGCTTGGTGCCAGCGAGGCGGATCTCGACCGACCGTGTGATCTCGCGGAATGCACGGCGCAACTGGGCTTCGGTGATGGTCAGCGGAGGCGTGATGCCGGTCACCTCGGAGTGTTCGCCCTCCGGCAACAGGATCACGCCGCGGCGGAGCGCCTCGTGCATGAGGCCCACCGACAGTCCAGTGTCGGGACCGCCGTCGGGCCGCTTCCAGGCGATGCCCCCCATGAGGCCGATGACCGAGACCCTGGACACCCGGTCCGGGAAGCGTCGCTGCAGGGCCGTCAATTCGGCCTCGAGCACCGCCTGCAACCGGGCTGCGCGTGCGGGCAGGTTCAGACGGCGCAGCTCCCCCAACTGGGCCAACGCCATGGCGCAGCCCACCGGATGCCCGAGGTAGGTGCTGGTGTGGATGGCCTCGCCCATGGCGGGGGGCCAGGCATCCATGACCCGGGCCCGACCCACGCAGGCGCTCAGGGGAAACCCGCCGGTCAGGGCCTTGCCCAGGCAGACGAGGTCGGGCACCACGCCGGAATGCTCGCAGGCGAACCAGGCCCCGGTGCGCCCGAAGCCGGTGTAGATCTCATCGAGGATCAGCAGGGCCCCGTTGCGATCGGCCCATTGCCGGAGGCACGGCAGGAACCACGGAGGCGGGATGCGGATGCCCCCGCGGGCCTGCATGGGCTCGACGATCACCGCCCCGACATCGCCCTTGGCCGCGGCCCGGTCGAGGGCCTCGATGAACACCCCCGGTGCATCCTCCCCGGGTCCCCCGCTCCGCGCCTGCGGGTCCGTCATCGGGAAATCCACGAAGCGCCCGAATTCCCGGAGCTGGTCCCGGAAGGGATCGCGGAAGTGCCCACGCTCCGTGGCGTTCAGGGCCCCGTATCCCACGCCATGGTAGCCCCCACGAAAGGCGAGGACCCCGGGTTTGCCCGTGGCCAGCCGGGCGGTCTTGAGGGCGGCCTCCACGGCCTCGAACCCGGAACAACCGAAAATCACCTTGCCCGTCTCGGGGCCTCCCGCGAACCCCTTCCGGCGCGTCCATCGCTCGAAGGTGACCCGGCTCAACTCGCGGGCCAGCCGGGCCTTGAGCGCATGGGGATGCACGTCGCCCATGGCGTGCAGCAACTCGCTCATTTGCCGACGCCCGGCACGCACCACCGCCGGATTGGCGTGGCCGGCCGCAGCCACCCCGAAGGCGGCTGTGAGGTCGAGGTAGGACCGGCCCGCCTCGTCCTGCACCCGGCATCCCCGCGCCCGCTTCCAGACGATGGGCCAGCCCTCTTCCGGCTGCACGAGGGTGATGTTCCGCGACTCGTGTCGACGGAGCAGCTCCAGCGTGGGGTCTTTCCGGCGGGTGCTCATCGGCCCTCAGACTCCGCGTTCGTCGGCGGGCCAGATGAACTTGTGCATCTGGAGCTGGAACCGGGCCGGCACCCGATCGGCCACCATCGACTCCACCAACTCCCGGCGGGAGAGGGGCGTCTGACCCTTGGGAACCGCCTTCAGACTCTTGTCGCGTTGTGCCGGCGACAGCGGTGCCACCCACGAGAACAGGATCGGGCAGACCGGATCGAGCCGATGCTCGCGGATCATCGCCTTGGCCCACTCGTAGTCCTCGCGTGTCCCGATCACGAACTTGAGTTCATCGGTGGCCCGAAGGTAGGGGATGTTGGCCCATCGGTTCTTCTCGACCTCCCCGCTGCTGGGGCATTTCAGGTCCATGATGCGCCGCACCCGGGGGTCCAGCTTCGAGATGTCATGGGCCCCGCTCGTCTCGACCAGCACCGTGAAACAATCGTCGGCCAACGTCTGCATGAGGCGGGCGGCGTTCGGTTGCAGCAGCGGTTCTCCCCCGGTGAACTCCACCAATGGCAGCTTGTGCTGCGCCGAGGCGTCGCCCGCGTTGACCACCGGCGGGAAATGGGCGAGGTCCGGGTGTCGGTAGGGTTCGGCCAACCGGTGGACCTCGTTGCGGATATCCTCGAGAGTCCGCCGCTTCCCCGCGGTGAAGGCGTAGGCGGTGTCGCAATACGAGCACCGCAGTTGGCATCCGGTCAGGCGGACGAAGACGCAGGGCAGCCCCGCGAAGGTGCTTTCCCCCTGCAGGCTCAGATACACTTCATTGACGACCAAGGTCTCGGACACGCGTTGCACTTTAACAGTCCAGGCGACCAGATGATAGCAGATCAGTCGACAGGTCGTGCCTCGGGCAGACCTCGCCCCGGCATCTGCGCCAGCAGTCAAAGTGCGCCATTGCCCTGCCCCGGGCTTCGGGTTCAGGCTTTGGGCCACTGACCATGTCCAAGAAACAGCAATACCGTTTTTGTGTCGGCCCGTGGAACTTCAGCCAGGGACAGGACCCCTACGGCCCGACCGTCCGCCGCGAGGAAACCTTCGACTGGAAGCTCGCCCAACTGAAGAAACTCGGCTTCGACGCCATGATGTTCCACGACGACGACGCCGTGCCGGACATCGACTCCAAGTCGCACAAGCAGGTGTTGCAGGAAGCCAAGGCCCTGAAGAAGCGCCTGGATGGCGAGGGCATCGTGGCGGAGATGGTCGCACCCCGGTTGTGGTTCGCCCCGCAGACCATCGATGGCGGTTACACCAGCAACGATCCAAAGCTGCGCCGCTACGCCATCGACCGCTCCCGCCAGAGCATCGACATCGCCAACGAACTGGGCACCGACATCCTCGTGCTATGGCTGGCCCGCGAAGGCACCTACCTGCGCGAGTCCAAGTCGGGCGCCCGCTCCACCGAACTTCTCGTCGAGGCCTTCGATGCGATGCTCAAGCACGACAAGAAGATCCGCCTGGCTATCGAGCCCAAGCCGAATGAGCCGATGGACCACGCCTACCTGCCGACCACCGGCCATGCGTTGGCCATCGCGCAGCACACCCGCGATCCCAAGCGCGTGGGATGCGTGATCGAGTCGGCCCACGCCATCCTCGCCGGCCTCGATCCGGCCGATGAGATCGATTTCGCCATGTCCTTCGGCAAGCTTTGGTCGCTGCACCTCAACGACCAGAACGGCCTGAAGTTCGACCAGGACAAGCCCTTCGGTTCGGCCAACCTGCGCGTGGCCTTCAACCAGGTCCGCGCCCTCGAGCGCAATGGCTACGGCAAGAAGGGCGAATACGTCTGCTTCGACGTGCATCCCTTCCGCACCACCGCCGAGGCCCAATGGCTCTCGCACCTGGCCAACTCGCGCCGCACCTTCGAGCACCTGTTGGCCAAGGCCAAGAGCTACCCCGAGAAGGAAGCCGCGAGCCTGATCGCCGCCCGCAACTACCAGGACCTCGACCAACTGGTGATCGAGCACCTGCTCGGCACCCGCTGACAACCCGGTCCGGATCGCCCCACGCGATCCGACCTGAACCACCACGCCGGACCTCGCATGCGGGGTCCGGCGTTTTGGTGTTCAGGTCGGGCGACCCAAGGCCACCCGGGATCGGCATAGGGACCCCACCGGCATCACCGGGAGGGTCTCACGGCGCCTTCAGATGCTTCTCCGCAAACTCCAGGAACCGGAGCCAATCGAACATCTCCACCGAATGACCGCCAGCGCGGTTGTGGTAGCCGACGGATCCCGAGGCCACCACCTCGCCGACCTTCGGAGACGCCTCGGATTTCAACCCCTCCCGGCCCAACAGGCGATACACCTCGCTGGCATGGAATGCGCCCAGGTACTCTCCCCGAGGATCGGCCCAGAGGTCTTCGGATCCGCTGGCCACATACACCGGACGCGGGGCCACGCAGGCGATAAGCATGTGCTGGTCCACCGGAAGGTCCTCCTCGTTCCGGGCGAACTTGGCGGCATTGCGGCAGAGCCAGTACGGGAACCGCGTCACCATCTTCTCCAGGTTTTCGCCGAAATTGCGCTTCCACAGGGCCGCCCCGCCGCACCCGCTCTGGGCCAGGATCGCCATCGCGAACCGCGGATCCTGGGCACACGTCCACAGGGTCGCCTTGCCCATCTTGGAATGCCCCATCGCTGCGATCCGCTTCGCGTCGATGTCCCGATCCGTCTCCAGGTAGTCCATCGCCCGCGACGCCGACCAGGAGACCGTGGCGATCACGCCCCACTCGTTGGCCTTCGGGAAGCTCTGCCCGGTCCGGTAAAAGAGCGGATGCACGCCCTTCTGGAACTCCACCTCGTTGTGCCGGACCAAGTCGCCCTGCGGCACCACCACGAAGCCGTAGCCGCGTTGGAAGAATTCCCCCAGGGGCAGTCCGTTCCGGGTGAACCCGGGCCGGTCCAAGCTGGCGTCATGGCCATCATCGCGCGTGCCGGAAAAGCTGTGCAGCAGGAAGGCCGGGGCGGGTTTGCCGAGACCGTTGGGCGTGAACACCAGGATCTGAAGTTCGGCCGATCCCTTTGCGTTCTCGAACCGGATCTTCACGTCCTTGCGCGTGGCCTTCCCACCCATGTAGGCGGGATCGGTCTTCACCACCTCGAACGTGGTGTGCACGGGCGATTCGGGTTGCGGGACCACGCCGTACACCAGGTTGCCGAACAGCGCCAGGATCTGTGGACGACGCACTTGGAACCATGCCTCGGGCGTCGTGATCGCCCGCCCCTCGGCGGATACCAGGATCGGCGGCAACTGGTAGGGCGGCACCGCGGCCTCTTCGCGCACGACATCGAAGTCATGGTTCTTGGGTTCGTCGGCGACCGGTCTGGGCATTCCGAGCAGCAAGAACGCCAGCAGCAGCAGGAAGGGATGCTTGGTTTGCAGGGTGGTTGTCATCGATGGGCTGGCTTGCGGCAGCGAGCCTTCGAGCGGTCAGTTCCTCTCGCAACTACGAAATCCCATCGGCTTTCGAATGGGCACGGGCAAGCCTGTCGTGGGACCCTCGCCCAGTGAACTTCCCGGACCACGCCATCTATGTCGCCTTCAACGGGCGGGTCTTCGCCCTGGATCGCCGCAATGGGCGCATTCTCTGGCGATGGCAGCCCCCCAAGGGCGGGAACTTCGTCACGCTGTTGCCCGACGGGGACCAGTTGCTGGTGTGCTCCAACGGGTACCTGTGGGCCTTGCGCGCTGAGGATGGCGTACTCCTGTGGAGCCAACCCTTCAAGGGTGAAGGCACGGGAATCCCGGTCTTGGCCAGCCCGAGATCCCCGATCCAGTCCCCGGACATCAGTTCACAGGTATCGGCGATCGCCGCGGAGGAAGCCCGGCGACAACAATCGGCGGTGCCCCCCGCTTCGCCCGCCACCTGAAAGCCGACACGCCCACAGGTCCCCTGCCCCACGATCCGGTCGGAAATCTGGATCCATCCTCAGGACCGGCTCACCAGCGGATCTTGTCGGGGAAGAACTCGCGGATGAGCTCCTCGTAGTAGGGGCGCAGCGCAACCTCGTCGGGCTTGCTGTGGCTCTTGGTGTAGAGGTCGTAGGGGTTGAAGCGGAGCACCCACGGCAACAGCGCGCGGTCCTTGTCGTTCAACAGATGCGAGTACTCTCCCTCCCTGTGCCAGGGATAGAAGCTGTGGTACCGCAGCATCGCCAAGCCCTCCTCGGGCAGGTAGTCGCGGCAGACGTGGTAGATGTACTCGTCGTGTCCCCACGACAGCGCCACCTTGTCCAAGCCGCAGCCGGGCTCATACACACCGTTGGGAGTATTGTAGCGCGAGTCCTTGCTGTCGGGATTGGCTTCGAAAAACTTCGGGAAAACGATCTTCGGCGAATAGGCGCATCCGGTCGGGAACGTATCGCCCACCACGGCCCATTGGGGCTCGCCCCAGAGGCACAGGATCTTGCCCAGGTCATGCACGAACCCGGTCAGGACCATCCAGCGCGGCTGCCCGTCGCGACGCAGGTGCTCGGCCGTCTGCAGCAGGTGCTGCAATTGCGACATGTCGGTGTCGGGATCGGAGTCATCGACCAGCTGATTGAGATACTCGGCCGCCTCCCAGACCCCCATCGTCATGCGGTTCAGGCCGAGGTATTCCTTCCGCTTGGCCAACGCGAACTCGTGGGTCTGGTAGGTGTGGTTCAGGCGGTAGAACTCGCGAACCGTCGGCCGGGCGTCGGCCTCGTAATTGCGGAACTCCACCTCCTTCTTGTCCGGGGCATAGCCCACCGCGGGCTTGCGGCTGGCGGTGTTTTCCTGACCCGCGGCCGGGCCATTGGGCTCCGGATAGTGTTGCAAGACAAAGTCTTCCCATTCCCCGATGTGTTGCAGGGGCTTCTTCACGGCTTCGGTGTCGAGCGGGTTCATCGTTGAAATCAGCGGGATGTTTCTCTGGTCAATCGGGCCGGGGGCACAAGCAGTTTATTGCCGTGGGGCCACCGCGGGTTGCCCGGTCACTCGCCCAAGATCTGCTTGAAGGGTGGGTTGAGCAACGCCTGCGCATCCGGTTGCCCCATGTTCTCGGTGGTGATCAGCATCACGCTGGTGTCCACACGCTTCTCGACCTTCTTGCCCTGGAGATGCTCCACCAGGGTCTTAACACCCAGATAGCCCATCTTGACGGGATCCTGCACCACCAGGGCCTGGACATCGCCATTGCGCAGATCGGCCACCGATTGCGATCCGGAATCGAATCCCACCATCACCACCTTGCCACCGGCGCGACCGATCTCGCGGAGCGCCTTGGTCATGGCGATGGTGGCGGTCTCATTGGGGCAGAACACCCCATCCACGGCCTGACCATGGCGGTTCAGGAGATTTTGCGAGGCCTGGTAGGCCGTCTCGCGGGTCGGGCCGGCGTACTGGTCGGCGGAGATGAGCTTGATGTCGGGATACGCCTTCAGAGCGTCGAGGAACCCGGCCTCGCGAGCCTCGGTGCTGGCGCTGCCCACCTGGTACCGCAGCAGGATCACCTTGCCCTTGCCGCCCAAGCGCTTGGCCAGGTAGTCGCCAGCGATGCGTCCGCCCTTGAAGTTGTCGGTGGCCACGAAGCTCACCTGCTGGTCGCTCTTGAGATCGGAGTCGAAGATCACCACCGGCACCCCCGCCTTCACGGCGCTGCGCACGGGATTGACCAGCGCCTGCGAATCCAGCGGAGCCAACACGATGCCGCTCACATTGCGAGCGGTGAAATTCTCGACCACCTGGATCTGCTGATCGCGGTCGTCTTCGCGCAGGGGGCCTTTCCAGAACAGCTTCACGGGCGTCCCGGCCGCGGTCAGTTCCCGCTCGGCCTTCACCGCTCCGGCATGCACCGACTTCCAGAACTCATGGGTGGTGCCCTTGGGAATGACCGCGATGGTCAGGTCTTTGGCGTAGACGACAGTGCCGAGGACAAGGCTAGCCAGAAGGCCCAAGCGAACGGGGTTCATGGGCGAAAAGGATGCCGGGACCAGCCCGCGGCGGAAGTCAAAAGCGCTGCGCCCCCAGGACCGACCGAAGCGGCGGGCGGATCGCCTGGGCTGACCGCTGGCGACAACGTCGGCAATCTCGAGGGGCTG
>CAIOKD010000104.1 GCA_903858835.1 uncultured Verrucomicrobiota bacterium | reverse complement strand
GGGGTTGCGGCCTGGATCGCGTTCCAGGCGGTGTTCCCGATGCGGCACGTGGGGATCCCCGGGGATGTCCGCGTGACCTTCGAGGGGCTGGAATGGAGCTGGCGGCTCAAGGCCGAAGTCTATCAGAGCACCCCGGTGTTGCTCTCGGTGCGTGACCCGGTGCTCCAGCCCGTTTCCGGATCCGGAGCCGAGGGGATCGACTGGAAGTCGTGGAGCGGCGATCCGGTGGTCCACCATCCGGTGGATTTGGGGCAGTGCGACTGGGCGAGCCTGCCTGAATTGGTGGTGGTGTTGGATCCCTGGAGCGGGGATCGAATCCTGTACAACACGTTGTCCGCCACCGTCACCGAGCGGTCGGAGTCGGCGGCCAAGGCCCGCGTGCAGCAACTCTGGAAGGAGCGGTATGGACGCATGCCGGATTCGATCACCCGGACCACGCCCCTGGCACGCATCGTGGAGGGCTATGAACGGTCGATGCGGGCCCGCGGATATACGTTCCGCAACCCCCAGGAAGCCCTGGATGCCCTCAACAATCTCAATGGCCGGTTCGGCGACGGTAAACTTATGCCGGTGATCCGTCGCATGGATCCCTTCGCCATGACCGCTCTGAAGCCGACCCCCGGGGTGTTCCTGGTGGTCGAGGATCGCCAACTGATGCGGCCGGGCGCTGCCTTGCCTCCCAGGATCGATCCGAAAGCCTGGAAGAACGAGGCCGCCCCCGGACCATCGGGACCGATGCGGGTGATCCACGAACCGCTGGGTATGGGCGAAGGGGATCTTCTACCCCGGTGGTACCTGACAGAAACCACAGGATCGGACGGTCCGCGAGTCGAGGTCCGATGGAACCTGTTCCGGGATGTGGGCCCATCCAAGGGCATGCACCTCAGCACCCAGCCGTTCCTGCTGCGCCGCTATGCCCATCGGGTCGCCGGGATCTGGAAGGGGGAGTCCGGACGATGGCCCGAGGTGCGGGCCTGGACCCAGCTTTCGCTCAACCGGAGGCCCTTCAACCCGGTGGTGGACCCGTCCGCCGACCTGGCCTCGGTGCCGGTGCGGTGGTTCGGCCATAATCCTTGGATCCTGGATCTTCAACCGGGGCATCCCGGCAGCCTTCACCCCGGCGGTGATGGAACCTGGGTGCCGGCTCCGGGCGTATCGGCGCCTATTTCGTCGCCCCGGCCTCCTGCGGGCCCTTGATCGGTTCGAGCGTCAGAGGGTCGCGCATCGGCAGCTCCGTCAGCGGAGCCGGAAGGAGCTTTTCCAGCGAGGCCGGGTGGTCGGGGTGTCCTTTCAGGATCTCCTGCTTGTCGCCCACCACCAGGATCGCCACACGGTCGGGATGCAGGTGCTTGGCGGCGACCCGCTGGATGTCCTCCCGGCCGACGCGCTCGAGGCGCTGGCGGAATCCCTTCCAGAAATCGGGGGCCTTGGCGAAGCGCCCGGTGAACTCCTCGCGGGCGAAGATCCCGGCCACCTTGGCCTTGGTATTGAAGTTCTCGGGGAAACTGTCGATGAACGATCGCTTGGCCGTCTGGAGTTCCTCGTCGGTCACCGGCCCCCCCGCCATGCGTTTCATCTCCTCAAGCACGATGCTGGTGGCGTAGGCGACCGTCCGGCTCTTGCTCTGGAACCCTGCCCGGAATGTCGAGGGATACCACACGCCGCCGGGGAACGAACTGCCCGCAGAATAGGCCAGGCCCTCGTCGCTGCGGACCCGGTTCATGATCCGGGAGGTGAACCCGCCGCCGCCGAGGATGTCGTTCATGAGCAGGATCGCCGGATAGTCCGGGTCGTCGCGCATCACCCCGGGCAGGAGGATGGAGACCCTGCCTTGGGGCACCTCCTTGTTCACGAGGTAGACTCCGGGTGACGCGGGCTGGAGGTCGGCGGGGATCGGCGGCGGGGTTTCGCCACGGAACGGCCAGTCTGCGAAGAGCTTCTCGAGCGCCTCGACCATGGCCGAGCGATCGAAGTCGCCGCTCACGGCCACGGTGAAGTTGGCCGGATGGAACCACCGTCGATGGAAGGCCTGCAGATCCTCGCGCTTCAGGGATCGGATGCTTCCCGCGGTGGGCTGGCGAGCTGCCCAGAACCGGCTCCCGTAGCTGAGGTTCTCCAGTTCGCGGGCCTCGATGGAGGAGGCGTCGTCATTGCGCTGCTGCAGCGCCTGGAGGGTCTGCTGGCGTTGCAGTTCCAGCTTGTCGTCCTGGAAACGGGGGGCCGTGAGCACCTCCCGCAGGAGGGACAGGCCCTCGGGCAGGTCCTTGGAAAGCAGGTTCAGGTTCACCGTCCCGAGATCGTCGCCGATCGACGAGCCCATCTGCGCCGCCAGGAAGGCCAACCGTTCATCGAGCGCCTCCGCCGTCCGGGAGGCGGTGCCGCCGCGGACGAGAAGTCCCCCCGTGAAGGAGGCCAGGCCCTCTTGACAGGCCGGCTCGAGGTACGCCCCGGAACGGACGAGGATCGACACGGTGATCAGGGGCAATTCGCGGTCGGGTACCACATAGGCCACGGGGCCGGACTTCAGGACCACCCGATGTTGGCGGGGATCCGGCGGTTCGTAGTTCAGCACCGGGAACTTCAGGGACTCGGGCCAGGCCGGGATCGGCGCGGGAGTTTGGGCCGACGCCGTGAAGGCCAGGGTCAGGGCCAGTGCGCCCAGGATCCGCATCAACATGCGGACACCATCCCCGCCGCCCGGGCCTTCGGCAAGCCCCTCCGGAATGGCTGTCAGCAGACCTTGCGGATTCGGTGGGTCTCGGTGCGCCCCGCCAGGTCGATCTTCGCCGAGTCGCCCTGCCGGTGGCCGATCAACTGCCGGCCCAGGGGCGACTGCGGCGTGATCACCAGCACCTCCTGTCCGTCGACCACGACTTCCGTTCCTCCGGCTCGGGAGGCCAGCAGGTAGGCCGACACGATGCCGCGGCGCTCGGTCTCGACGTAGGCGCCGAGGTCGATCGGTTCGGCTTCGGTGAAGGTCCGTCGGGTCATCGAGCGGATCTGCTGGATCGACGTCTCCAGTTCGGCCACCTGTCGAGCCTGGCCCCGCGCGAGGTAGGAGGCCTCTAGGCCCCGAGTGTCGTACTTGTTCTCGGCCTTGCTCTGTTCGTGGGTGGCTTCGGCCCGCGCCGCGCTGGCCGCCTTGAAGTACAGCGACAGATCGGCGGCGAGCTTGTCGACGACGTGCTGGATGAGGACGGCTTTGTTCACGGTTGGGAGGCGGCGATTCCGGCGTGTTCGGGGATCAGGTCGCCGTGCCGCAAGCAATGGCGACGGCGGGCCCCCCTTGTCAAACCCGGAGATCCGGACCCGCTGGCCAAAGAAACGCTACCGCCATCGATGATTCCGGGTAGGATCAGGCCGTGAAGAGTCATTCCGCTCCCAATTCGACCATGGCGGTCTTCCTGGACCTGGAGAACATCGCCCTGGGAGCCCGAGACGCACGATTCCCGCGGTTCGACATCCAGAAGGTCCTCGAGCGGTTGCTGTTGAAGGGTCACATCGTGGTGAAGAAGGCCTACTGCGACTTCGACCGCTACAAGGAATTCAAGCGCGACCTCCACGAGGCCGCCTTCGAGCTCATCGAGATCCCGCACCTGCGGATGTCGGGCAAGAACTCAGCCGACATCCGGATGGTCGTGGACGCCCTGGACCTCTGCTACACCAAGGGGCACGTCGATACCTTCGTGATCCTGAGCGGCGATTCGGACTTCTCGCCGCTCGTCTCCAAGCTCCGCGAGAACGACAAGACCGTCATCGGGGTCGGGGTGAAGAACTCCACCTCGGACCTGTTCATCAACAATTGCGACACCTTCATCTACTACGACGACCTGGTCCAGGCGGCGCCTTCGCGGGCCCGGGTGCGTCCGAGGGCGACCGCGTCGGGAACAGCCACCGGTGCCGCGTCGGCCTCCAAGGCGGCTGCGGCACCCCCCGCCGATGCCAAGGCCGCGCTGCTCGAGAAGACCTTCGACCAGGTGGTGGAGACCGTCGAGGACCTCGCCGAGGAACGCGACGAAGACGATGTGATCTGGGGGTCGATGATCAAGCAGGCCATCAAGCGCCGGAACCCGGGCTTCAACGAGCGGGCCTGCGGATTCCGTTCCTTCAACGACCTGTTGATCGAGGCCAAGAAGCGCGGCCTCATCGACATGGAGGCCGACGCCAAGAGCGGCGGCTACGTGGTCCGCCCGATTCCCTGATCGGACCCGGCATGCCTCCGCGACTCCGCGCCATGAAGCCGGGGTTTCCGTTTCCCGGGTGCTTCGCCCTCGTGGCAGCCGGCGTGCTGGCCGTGTCCGACCGGGTTCCGGGAGGGTTGCGCGCATGGGCCGGGGACGTGTTCGTGCAGCCCGAGTCCCGGTTGCGGGTGAAAGTGCTGGCCGAGGGCCTGCGGGAGCCGATCGCTCTCGACGTGGCTTCCGATGGTCGAGTGGTCTTGGCCGAGCGCCGGGGCCGCATCGCGGTCTGGAGTCTTGCCGATTCCCGGTTTCAGACGGCCGCCAACCTGAATGTCTTCTCGGGCCCTGAAGACGGACTGCTCGGCTTGGCCCTGCATCCGGGATTCGTCACCAATGGGTGGATCTTCTGCTATCACGGCACCCCGGGAGTCCTCGAGAACCGCCTCTCCCGGTTCACCCTCCGCGATGGTAGCCTCGACCCGGCCTCGCAGCGCATCCTGCTGCGGGTGCCCACGCGGATCCCCAAGCCCAACCATTCGGGAGGCGGACTGGCCTTCGACGCCGCCGGTTGCCTCTACCTGGGCACCGGCGACTACACCTATGCGGACCGTTCGGAAGGGTTCGCCCCGCTCGATCATCGTCCTGGCCAGGAACTCAACGATTCTGAGCGCACGGCGGCCAATACGGCCGATTGGCGGGGAAAGATCCTGCGGATCCGGCCGGAGCCCGAGGGCGGTTATGCGATTCCCGAGGGCAACCTGTTCGCGCCCGGAGATCCCAAAGCCCTGCCCGAGATTTACGCGATGGGGTGTCGCAATCCGTTCCGATTGTCCATCGACGCGCCGACGGGTCGTCTCTTCTGGGGTGATGTCGGGCCGGACGCCGTCCAGCCCGTCCCCGAGCGCGGGCCGGCGGGCTTCGACGAGTTCCACGTGACCCGCACTGCGGGCAATTTCGGTTGGCCGTATTTCATCGCCGACAATCGCCCCTACCGCCGGTTCGATTTCGCCACCCGCCAGTCGGGGCGGCCGTTCGATCCGGAGCGGCCGGTCAACGAGTCCCCGTTCAACACGGGTCTTCGGGAGTTGCCGCCGGCCCGCGCCGCCTTTCTGTGGTATCCGCCCGGCCCCTCGGCCCGCTGGCCGGAGGTGGGTTCGGGTCCCCGGTCCGCCATGGCCGGACCGACCTACCATTTCTCCGCGCCGTTGAAGTCGTCGGCCAGACTCCCGGCCGAGTGGGATGGAGCCACCTTCCTCTTCGATTGGGAACGCGGGTGGATCCTCGGTGCCTGGTTGGATGGAAAGGATCGGGTGACCCGCTTGAAACCGTTGCTGCCGGGGCACCGGTTTCGCCGCCCCATCTGCCTGCAATTGGGGCCCGAGGGCGCCTTGTACCTGATCGAGTGGGGGAGTCGTTGGTCGGACAACACCGATGCCGCGCTGGTCCGCATCTCAGGCGCGGAGTGAGGTGTCCCTTCGGCAAGCGTGCGGTGCCTGCTGATTTTTTGGGGAACGTGCGGGTTCAGACGGCCTCAGGCGTTGAGCCTAGGCGAGTAGGGACGGTGAAGATTCGGGCGGGTCCGGGTCGTG
>CAIOKD010000103.1 GCA_903858835.1 uncultured Verrucomicrobiota bacterium | reverse complement strand
GGTTGCAGGAGTTGAGGATCGACAGGTAGAGGAAGGGTGGGAAGTACTCGCCCCGACGGATCCGGCTCTTGAATTTCTCGACCGACACCAGGCCCTTCACGCCGAAGTTCCAAGCGAACTTGGCGATGCAGCGGAGGTTGGCGCTGCGGAGGGTTCGGAAGACGAGGGATGGCAGCATGGGCTCAGGTGGTCGGGGCGGTCCGGGGGCTTTGGTCAGCCAGGGCGGACTGGGCCTTGGCGGAGGCCTCAGCGGCCTTGCGGGCGATCTCTTCGGGCGAAGGCAGGCTCATGAGCACCTCGGCGGGGATGTCGGCGGCGAGGCTGGCCAATTTGTTCAGGCACTTCTGCCGCTCGGCCAGGGCCTTGTCGGAATCGCGTTCCTTGCCGAAGCGGCTGCGGGCCCGTTCGCTGCGGTCGCGCAGGAGCGAGTAGACGTCTCCGCCGAGCAGCGAGGAGATGTCGATCTTCATCTTCTCCCGATTGAGGTCGGAGTCGCTGACCACGTCGCCGTTGATCGGGCCCGCCTTGTACTTCGGGAACATGATCGCCGCCTCGGGGCAGACGCGGGAGCAGGCCGGGCAGTTGGTCTTGCAGTTGTCGTTGTTCTGGACCTGGATGCGCTTCTCCGGATCGACCCCGTAAACGCCGAAGAGGCAGAAGCTGAGGCACTGCATGCAGTTGGTGCACCGGTCGTAGTCGATGACCGGAAACCACGGTCGCCAGGCACCCGGAGTGGGCGACGAGAATTCGGCGCGGGCCGCCTCTGCCTGCTCCGCGACGGTGGCCGGGTCGAGCGATCCCCAACGGACCTTGGCGTCGGCGGAATCCGGGGGCGGTTGTTGCCAGCGGGCCACCACCAGCATCGGCGTGGCATCGGCGGGCGACACGGGGCGCTCGGCGCCCGCCCGGGTGACGGCGAATCCGCGCTCCAGCAGCGCGTTCATGGCGGCCCATCGGGATTCGGCATCGACGGATTCGGCGCCAGAACCCTCGTAGAGGACGACGCGGAGGGGGAGATCGTGGAGGGCCATGTCAGGATGGGGGGTGGTTGACGTCGGCGGACGCGCCAGCCGAGGCCGGGGCATCGGCTGCGGTCACCTTGCCTTCGGGCAGGTTGGGGCGCAATTCGGGGGAGAACAGGGAAGCCAGCACCTCGTCGGTCGACCGGGTGCGCATGTTGAGGACCTCGGTGGCGCCGAGGGGCAGCGGCGCGTCGGCGGCGGCGAAGAGCCATTTCACCGCGCGCGGGAAGCAGGCGGCGATCTTGACCGGCCCGGCCGCGGCCAGGCGCTTGAGCGAGGGATCCCGTCGGGCGGACAGTTCGCAAAGATCGGGCACCGCCTCGAAGGGCAGATCGCTTTCGCAGAGCTTCTTGAGCACCGCCGCCTTCACCTCGGGCGAGACGACCTGGGCGTACTGGCAATGGCAGTAGAGCAGGGCGGGCGGTGGTGGGACGGGGGGGTGGCTCATGCAGCGGCGGCTTCGGCGTGGGTGTCGCGGTGGGTGGGCGTCGGGCGGCCGGGGCGGAACTGCTCGGCGTGCTCGAGGCGGGCCGACAGCCCGGGCCAGCGCGCGGGCAGGGCGGCGATCGCGGCCTCGACGGCCGTCCGCAGCGTGGCCGGGTCGGCCTCGACGCGGAGGTTCAGGATCAGTTGGCCTGACTCGGCGGGGCCGTCGAGCGTGAGGCTGAGTTCCGGGACGAAATCGCTCCGGACCAGGCTGACGGCGGCGATGTCACCCAGGCCGGCATCCGGGCTGAAGGTCATCTTCAGGTGGGCGATCTCCGCCTCACCCAGTCGGTTGCGGAGGTCTTCGGCCAGGGCCTTGAGCAGGGCGTTGGCATCGAGGGCCGGGCCCTGGATGGCCACCGTGGCGTTGAGCCAGCCGAGCAGCGCCTCGCCTTCGGCGTAAAGATCGTAATCGACGGCCATGGCCGGACGGAGCATCGGCGCCGAGTGCTGCAGGCGCTCGAACCAGGGCTCGAGCCCGATCCCGTTCCGCACCGAGACGGCGAGGATGTCCTTGCCGGGAAAGGCTTGGGCCAGCGCGGCCTTGAGTCGGGAGAGGCGGGTCTCGTCGATCAGATCACACTTGGTGATCACCAGCAGGTCGGCCTCCTCGGCCTGTTTCTTCCAGATGTAGAGCACCTTGTCCGAAAACCGGCGCGCCGGCGCCAAACCCAGCACCTGCTCGGCCCGGACCGGATCGACCAGAACGCTCAGAGGAGCGATCCGGAAGCGGTCGCCGTAGATGCGCCGCAGGGGGTAGGTGACCGTGGCCACCAGGTCGGTGCAACTGCCCACCGGCTCGGCCACGAAGGCGTCGGGCCGGGTGGCCGTGTCGAGTTTCTGGGCGGCGTCCACCAGCGAGTTGAAGCGGCAGCAGAAGCAGCCCCCGGCGATCTCCTCGGTGGCGAATCCGCGGGCCCGCAGCATGGCTGTATCGACCAGTTCGCTGCCCTGGTCGTTGGTGATCAGCCCCACCCGGAGCCCCTGCTGGACCAGGCGCTGCGCCAAGGCGGCCACCGCGGTCGTCTTGCCGGCCCCCAGGAATCCGCCGATCATGAAGTAACGGGCCGCGGCGCCTGGAGTGGCTGAGGGCATCTGTGTCGCGGGAGTCATCGGTGTTCTTCGGCCTGTTGCTTGGCCAAGATGCGGTCGATGGTTACGTCCAGCAACCCCCGGTAACCCTCGACATCAAGGCAGCGCGCGTCGGGTTGCCCCTCGAATTGGTACAACCAGC
>CAIOKD010000102.1 GCA_903858835.1 uncultured Verrucomicrobiota bacterium | reverse complement strand
ATCGCCACGGGGCCCCCGAGCAGGCGCCACGCTCCGAAGGACGGTTCAGATCGCGAAGTCGTTGTACTCCGGCTTCACGGCCTCCAGCGGAGGATTGAGCATGCCCGCAGCGACGGTGGCATTGGTGCCCTGCTCCACGAGGATGAACGCTCCGGTGAGACGGTTGGTGCCATAACCATCGAACACGAGGGGCTTGGCGGTGCGGATGCGGATCTCGCCGATGTCGTTCATCGCCAGTTCGGCCGGCCCGGGCTCCGACTCGAGGGTCTGGATGTTGATGCGGCTTTCGATCGAGGAGACCACGGCCTGGACGGTCTGCGTGGAGTGCTTGAGGAAGTATTTACGACCCTTCTGAAGGGGGCGTGGGTTCATCCAGCAGACCTTGGCCAGGAGGTCCTGGGACATGCCGGGCAGGGAATCGAGACCGACGATCATGTCGCCGCGGCTGATGTCGAGGTCGTCAGCCAGTTGGATCGTGACGCTCTGGGGGCAGAAGGCCTCGTCGAGGTCGCCGTCGAGGGTCCAGATCCGCTGGATGGTGCTCTTGAGCCCGCTGGGCAGCACCATGACGCGCTGGCCCACACGGACGATGCCGCTGGCGATCTGGCCGCTGAGGCCACGGAAGTCATGGAGCTGGGGATCGGTGGGATCGTTGGGCCGGTTGACCCATTGCACGGGGAACCGCAGGCCCTGGAGGTTCCAGTCGCTGGCGATGTGGACGCTCTCGAGATGGCCCAGGAGGGTCGGTCCGCAGTACCAGGGGGTGTGGGGGGAAGGATCCACCACGTTGTCGCCGTTGAGGGCGCTCATGGGGATGAACTTCACGTCCTTGATGTCGAGGCGGGGCAGGAAGCTCTCGAAGGTCTCGCGGATCTCGTTGAACCGGGCCTCCGACCATCCCACCAGGTCCATCTTGTTGACGGCGATGACGAGGTGGGGGATGCGCAGGAGCGAGGCGATGTAGGTGTGGCGGCGGGATTGTTCGATGACGCCCTGGCGCGCATCGACCAGCACGATGGAGAGGTTCGCCGTCGAGGCGCCCGTGACCATGTTGCGGGTGTACTGAACATGGCCAGGGGTGTCGGCCACGATGAACTTGCGCCGGGGGGTGGCGAAGTAGCGGTAGGCGACGTCGATGGTGATGCCCTGCTCGCGTTCGGCACGGAGGCCGTCCGTGAGGTTGGCAAGGTTGATCTGTCCGCCGCCTGTGAGGTCGGCAGAGCGCTCCAGCGCTTCGAGCTGGTCCTCCATGATCGACTTGGAGTCGTAGAGGAGGCGGCCGATGAGCGTGGACTTCCCGTCGTCCACCGAGCCACAGGTGTTGAAGCGCAACAATTCGATCGGATGAGTCGGGACTGCCATGACCAGAGGAGGAATTGAACGGGATCCAAGACAAACGCGCACGTCAGAAAAGAGGCCTGCGCGGGGGCGGGGCATTCCTGGGGGTGCCCTGGGGTTGTCCTGGGGCCGCGGGGTGGGCTGCCAGTAGGGCCGCGGGGTGGGGCCTGCGCTCGCAGGAAGGCTCGCTCCGCCCCCACCCCGCTGCTGCATGGGTCAGGCACGGTGGCCGAGGGGCAAATGGGGACGGGCTTCGGGCGGTGAAGATTCGGTCGGGGGAGGCGGTCAGCGGGTCTGGTTGCGGAGGATGAGCACAGAGGGGCCCTTCTCGCGCCACAGGCCCTTGAGTTTCTCAGGCACGGCGGTGGGCATTTCGATGAGCGATCCCAAGACGAGGTCGTCGTCGCCGTCGCCGTCGAGGTCGCCGGCGTCGAGGGAGATCCAGCGGCCGGTGACTCCCTGGCGTAGGGTTCGGGGTTTGAAGTTCCAGTCACGGCCGCCGCCGGGGCCGGTGTTCTCGAAGTAGAGGAATCCTTCCTGCGGGGTGGTGTCGTAGTCGGCGAAGAAGGAGACGGCCGCGATATCGAGATCGCCATCTCCGTCGAAGTCGCGGGCCACCGCCCGGTAGGCCCCGTGCATCGGCGCCGACCAGACCTCCTGCCATCGGAGTCCGCCCCGGTTCAGGTAGAGGCGAACGCCGTGGTAGGCCTTGTGGGGCGAGGTGTTGAAATCGGCGTTGTCGCCATTGGTGACCAGGACATCGGGCAGGCCGTCTCGATTGACGTCGGCCAGTTCAAAGCCTGAGTGGCCCCAGCTCGGCGGGCGTTGGAACACGAGCTGGCGGCGGAACCGGCCGCCACCGTCGTTGAGGAAGAGCAGCAGCGATTCCCGAGCCTGGGCCTGGAGGACCATCAGGTCGGGGCGGCCGTCGCCGTTGAAATCCCGGATCTCGGTCCGGAGGCAGCCCGGCTCGGGCAGGATCACCCGTTCGGTGAAGGTCCCGTCCGGGAGGCCCTCCAGCCAGGAGAGGCGGCCCAGATAATTGCCGAAGGCGCACAGGACGAGGTCGGGGCGGCCATCCCCGTTGAGGTCGCCCGCGGCCACATGCGAAACCCGAGGCAACCCCGACAGGATCGGCTCGGGCCTCAGCGGGATGGCCCTGCGATGGACCCGGATCACCTGCCCCGCCGGCTCTTCACGCGGGAAGAAGTGACCGATGGCGCCGATGAACCAGTGATGTTCGGTCTCGGCAAGACTCACGGCGATGTTGCCCAAGGGCAGTTGGCCCAGAAGGCGACCGGAACCGTCCAGGAACTCCAGTCCCTGGCCCGCGGCGTCTGAGGCCATGATCATGCCTTGCGAGGCATCGATCCGGACCATCGGGGTGCGCGGGGGGGTGTGCCGATGGGGCGCCATCTCGGGGCGGAAGAGGGGCAGCCCGACGTCGATGGGCGAAGGCTCCCCGGAGGGCAGCCGTTCGGGGGCGGCACGGGTGTAGTAGTCGGCGATCTGGTCGAACACCGCCGGGGGAATCAGGGGTTTCTTCGGGAAGAAGCCCGCCGCCAAGAGCCGCGGCAGGTCCCGGAAATAGCCGTTGGTCGGGGCCGCGGCCACGCCGGTGACGTAGCGCATCTTGGGCAGGAGTTCCTCGCTCCAGGTGCGACGGTCCAGGTCCGAGGGATTCGGCAGCGCGTGGCAGATCACGCAGTGGATGGCGGCGGCCTTCTTGCCGGGGAGGGATTCCGGATCCGACACCGGCGAGGCCGGGGATGCCGGCTCGGATGCGGCGAGGCAGCGGACTCCCTGCAGCAGGGCGATCCACCCGAGGGCCCGGAGGACGGGAAAGGATTGCAACCAATGGCGCCTCAATCGCCGCGAGGCTAGGCGAACCGGAGCCGATGGGAAGGACCCAGTGGGCGGGGCCTCCGGTTCAGTGCGCCGCCTTGGCGGGGGTCGGGGCGGCCTTGTGCGTGAGGGAGGTCACGGCATGGTCGGCGATCTTCACGAGGCCCTGCGGGAACACACCCAAGACGAGCATGCCGGCGAGGCAGGCCATGAGGACGATCCGGGTCGGGAGGGCGACCGGGATGGTCGAGAGGTTCGACGATTGGCCACCCCAGTAGATCGCGCGGATGACACCGAAATAGTAGTAGAGCGACATCACCACGCCCGCCACGGCCAGCGCGATCAAGGCATAGAGTTCGGGATGGCCCGGGGCCGCATCCAGGACGCTCTTGAAGAGGAGCACCTTGCCGAAGAACCCGGCCATCGGCGGGATGCCCGCCAGGGAGACGATCGCCATCGTGAGGCCCGCCGCCAGGAACGGGGACCGCTGGCCCAGGCCCGACAACGCACCGATGTCGTCGCTCTCCACGTGGTTGGCGATGGCGCTGATCACCGTGAAGGCCGCCAGCACCGTGAAGGCGTAGCCGCCCAAGTAGTAGAGGACGGCCGTCGAACCGGCGGCCGAACCGGCCACGATTCCGAGGAGGAGGTAGCCGGCGTTCGCGATCGACGAATAGCCCATCAACCGCTTGAGGTTGCGCTGCGGGATCGCACACAGGCTCCCGTAGAGGATCGTGGCCCCGGACATCACCACGAAGAGCCGGTGCCACTCGGCCGTGATCTGGGGCACGGCTCCGACCAGCAGGCGGATCAAGAGGACGAATCCCGCCGCCTTCGAACCGACCGCCAGGAAGGCCGTCGCCGGGGCAGGCGATCCCTGGTACACGTCGGGGGCCCACATCTGGAAGGGCACCGCGGCGATCTTGAAGCCGAGGCCGACCAGAACCAGCAGGAGACCCACGAGGAACAGGGCCGATTGCCCCAACTCCTTCTGCTTGGACGCGAGCACCCCGAGGTTCGTGGAGTTGGCCGTGCCGAAGATCAGCGCGATGCCGAACACCATGAAGGCCGACGAGACACCGCCCAGGATGAGGTACTTCACGCCGGCCTCGAGCGAGGCCAAGCGGGTCCGCTGGAAGCTGTTGAGCACGTAGAAGGTCACGGTGATCAACTCCAGGCTGACGAAGAGCAGCACCAGGTCATTGGCGGAGGCCGCGAAGAGCATCCCGACCAAGGCGAAGACGGTGAGCGCGAAGAACTCCGACAGCCCGGCCCCGAACTTGGGCGCGAAATCGGCGGCCATCAGCACCACGGCCAGGCCGGCGAAGAGGAAGAAGCCCTTGAAGTACCGGGCGAGGTCGTCGACCACGAACATGTCGGCGAAGGCCGAACCGGACTGCGGAGCGAGCGATCCCACGGCGAAGGCCAAGAGGCAGGCCAGCGCGGCCGACAGGCCGAGGCCCAGGGCACGGCGGGCCGAGGGCGACACCCAGAGGTCGGCGACCAGCACGGCGAGGCCCAGCAACACCGCCAGGAGTTCCAACGTGATCAGCGAGTAATTCATGAAGGCAAGGGCTTGGTCTGCGCTCAGTGTCCGGAATGCGCGTCGGTGTGGGCGGGGGCCGTGGCCGTGGCCGGGGCCGATCCGGGGGCGACCGCGGACGGGGCCTCGGCCTCCGACGGCTTCAAGTGGGCCGCCACCACCGCCTTTGCGGCGGGCTCGATGCGGGAAGTCAGGAGGCCCGGGGCCAGGCCGAAGATCAACAGCGCCCCCAGGAGCACCACGAAGGGCAATCGGCGCCAGGCCCCGGTGTCGGCGACTCGGGCGAACTCCGGCCTCTCGGGCCCGTGAAGCACGGCGCGGAGGGCCCGCAGCATGGCGACCGCCCCGATGACCAGACCGCTCCAGGCGGCGATGACCACGAGGCCGGGCAGCGACTTCCAGGAGCCGAAGAGGATGGTGGCCTCACCCGCGAAGTTGGCGAACCCCGGCAGGCCGCAACCGGCCATGAATCCCATCACCAGCGCCGTGCCATAGAAGGGCATTCGACGCAGCAGGCCGCCCAATCGGGTCATGTCGAGGGTACCGGTCTGGGTCTCGAGGTAGCCGCTCAGGGCGAAGCTCAGGCCGGCCAAGAGGGCATGGGCCACCATCAGCAGCACCGTCCCGGTGACGCCGATGACCGTCAGGCTGGCGACGCCCAGGAACGCGAAGCCCATGTGGGCCAGGCTCGAATTGCCGATGAGCAGATTCATGTCCTTCTGCCGCAGGGCAACCCAGGCGCAGTGCAGCAGGTTGCCGATGGCCAGGAAGGCCACCACCGGCAGCCACCGATGGGCACCGTCGGGCATCAGGGGCACCGCCATCCGCAGGATCGCGTACAGGCCGGCCTTCTTGAGGATGCCCGCGTGCATCATCGCCGTGGCCGTGGGCGCGGCGGCATAGCCGACCGGAGCCCAGGAATGGAACGGGAAGAGGCCGACGAGTGTGGCGAAGCCGAAGACCACCAGGGGGAAGATCCAGGTCTGGGCCACGGCCGGCAGCGGATGGGCGGCCAGATGGGCCTTGAGCACGGTCACATCGAGGCTGTTCGCCCCGGCCGCCACGTAGAAGGCGACCAAGCCCACCAGCGCGGTCAGTGCACCGAGGGTGAGGTACAAGGTGATCTTGAAGGCGGCCCAGTTGCGGTCCTCGCCCCGTCCCCAGACGCCGATCATGATGAAGGTCGGGACGAGGGCCAGTTCGTTGAAGAAGTAGAAGAAGATCAGGTCCAGGGAGGCGAAGGCACCCATCGCTCCGGCGATGATCAGCATCAGCAGCACGTAGAAGAGCTTCACGTGCCGCTCGATGTTCCACGACACCAGCACCGCGGCGAAGCCCACCAGTCCGGTCGCCAGAATGAGGCCGATGTTCAGGCCGTCGGCGCCGACATGGTAGGCCACGTTCAGCGGGCCCACGGTGACCCAGGGCACCAGCGATTCGAATTGCAGGGCGGCCTGGCCGGGATGGAACCGCGAGAACAGCGAGACGGCCGTCCAGGCGGTCAGCGCGGAGCCCAGGATGGCCAGCGTGCGCAGCACGACCCGGTAGTTGCCGGGGATCATCAACAGCAGGATCGCCGCGAAGACCGGGGTGAGGATGACGGGGGTCAGGGAGTCCATGGCGGTTACTTCAGGGCAAGGAGGACGATCACGATCACGCCGGCCGTGAACAGGAAGGCGTAGGTCTGGATGCTGCCGGTCTGGACCAGGCGCAGGGCTCGGCCGGCGATCTCCACCGCGCCGGCGAGGCCGCGGACGGCCAACCCGGCGATGAGCCACCGGTCGATGGCATCGGCCACCTGGGAGAGCAGGTTGTGGAGCGGCACCACGATGCCGTCGTAGATCTCATCGATGTAGAACCGGTTCCGCATGGCCTGGGACAGGAGCCCGAGCCTCGGCGCGAGGGGATCGCTCGCCGGGGACCGGCCATAGAGCGAATAGGCCAGGGAGAACCCGAACAGGGCCGCGCCCAGGCCGAAGAAGGCGGCGATGGGGTTGTGGTTGAACGGTCCGAACAGGATGTCGCCCGAGTGCGCGGCGTGACCCGGCTTGAAGTGGCCGGAGAGGAACTCACCGAGCGGCAACCAGGCGATGAAGGCGCTGGGTACCGCCAGCGCCAGCAGCGGCAGGGTCATGCTGGAGGGCGATTCGTGCGCATGGTCGGCTCCCTCGCCACGGGGCTTGCCGAAGAAGGCCACGAGCACCAACCGGCTCATGTAGAAGGTGGTCAACACCGTCACCAAGACACCCACCCCGAAGAAGATCGGGTTGGCTTCGAGGGCCACGGCGAGGATCTCGTCCTTGGAGTAGAACCCGCTGAAGGGCGGCAGGCCCGCCAGGGCCGCGGTGCCCAGGGCGAAGGTCCAGAAGGTCTTGGGCATCTTCGCGCGGAGGCCGCCCATCTTCCAAATGTCCTGCTCGTGATGGCAGGCGTGGATCACCGATCCCGCCCCCAGGAAGAGCATCGCTTTGAAGCCGGCGTGGGTGACCAGGTGGTACATCGAGGCCGAGGCGTCCCCGGTCTTGGCACCCAATCCCACGGCCATGACCATCAGGCCCAACTGGGACAGGGTGGAATAGGCGAGGATGCGCTTGATGTCGTCCTGCTGGACAGCAATGACCGCGGCAAAGAGGGCCGTGAATCCGCCGATGCAGGTGATGATGGAGGCGGCGGAGATCCCATCAAGGAAGCCCAACGCGGCCGGCCAACCCGGGGCCGCGGTGTAGAGGAAGAACACCCGGCAGAGCATGTACACGCCCGCCGCGACCATGGTGGCCGCATGGATCAGCGCCGACACCGGGGTCGGGCCCTCCATCGCGTCGGGCAGCCAGACGTGCAGCGGGAACTGGGCGCTCTTGCCCATGGCGCCCATGAAGAGCAGCAGGCAGATCCAGGTGAGCGTGCCGCCAGGGATCTCCGGCACCT
>CAIOKD010000101.1 GCA_903858835.1 uncultured Verrucomicrobiota bacterium | reverse complement strand
GGTGAATCGAGGGTGTACCTCGACGGAGTCTTGGACGGCATCTCGAAAGGCCGACAGGCCCCGCTGAACCTGCGCCAACCGGCGCGCCTTTGGATCGGCGGTTGGTACGACCACTTCGATTTCCAGGGCCTCATCGATGAGGTGCGGGTTTCCAACCGGGTCCGCAGCGCCGACTGGATCCGTCTCGAGTTCGAGAACCAGAATCCCCTGCAAACCGCGGTGGGACCGCTGGTGCGTCCCGGGAAGGCATTCGGGGTGAGCGTCAAAACCTCAGAGGGACAGGCTCGGGTCCAGGAGGGACAGGCTCTGGAGTTCGTCGCCCAGGCCGGGGGAGCCCAGCGGGTGTGGTGGAGTCTGCGGGAGGCCGACGGGCGGACATCGGTGGTGGCGGTGAACCGCTTTCGATACGCCTTCACGGCCGGACGGGTCTCGGGCGACCAGACCGTCACGCTCACCTTCCATGCCGCCTATCCGGAGGGCGTCCGAGCGCAGGAGATCCCCATCACTATTCTCGAAGCCATCGGCGACCCGGAGTTCACCCTGACGGCCCCCAAGGCCTGGAATGGCCGGGATCCGCTGTGGCTGCGACCGGTGGTCCGATCCGGGAAAACCGGCAATCACGCGTTGGAGACCCTGCCGCTGAACGTGTCCTGGTCGGTGGAACCGTTGGCCACGGTGCGCGAAAGGCACGGACAGGACCTGCTGCTGACCCGGGCCCTCCACGAGGGACCCCTGACGGTCACGGCCACCCTCGACAACGGAGGCAAGCCCGTCCGTCGATCGGTGACCGTGTCGGTGACCCTTCCGCAACGGGACTCCTGGGTGCGTCGCGTCCCCGAACCCTTCGAACTCCCGCAGGACAACCAGTTCTACGCGCGCGATGACCGGAATCAGGGGAGGCTGTTCGCCACCGGAAAGCTCACCGACCCGGCCGAATCCGTGAAGGTCCGCCTGTTCGCCGGGGACAGGCTCCAGGCGGAACGGAGCGCCCGCTTGCATGGGGACCGGTCCTTCCGCTTCGAATTGCCGTTGAAACCCGGATTGATCCGGTACCGCTTCGACTTGATCGCCATCCACCAGGGGACCGAACGACGGCTGCATTCGGCCACCAACCTGGTCTGCGGCGACGCCTACCTGATCGACGGGCAATCCAATGCGGTCGCCACCGATTGGGGCGAAGGCCAGCCCGAATACCGGAGCGATTGGATCCGCTCGTTCGGCAGCATGGGCCACGATCGGCCCGAAGACGGATCCTGGGGCGACGCGGTGCATCGCGGACGGAATGACGAACGGCACCAGGTCGGCTACTGGGCCATGGAACTGGGCCGCCATCTGGTGGAGACGCACCGGATCCCGGTCTGTTTCCTGAATGGCGCGGTCGGCGGCACCCGCATCGACCAGCACCAGCGAAACGCGGCCAACCCCACGGATCCCGCCACGATCTACGGGCGACTACTGGCCCGCGCCCGGGCCGCTCGGCTGACGCACGGCATCCGTGCGGTGATCTGGCACCAGGGAGAGAACGACCAGGGGGCCGATGGCCCCGGCGGAGGCTATGGGTGGGAGACCTACCGGCAGCTCTTCATCGACCTGGCGGCGGCCTGGGCCACCGACTACCCGAACGTGCGCCACCACTACGCCTTCCAGATCTGGCCAAAGGCCTGTGCGATGGGCATCGATGGCTCCGACAATCGGCTGCGGGAGGTGCAACGGAATCTCCCCAGCGCCGTGGGGCACCTGACCGTGATGTCCTCCCTGGGCATCCAACCGCCCGGCGAATGCCACTATCCGGCCCGGGGCTACTCAGAGATGGCTCGCCTGATCGCGCCACTCATCGACCGCGATCTGCACGGGGTGAAGGCTCAGCGCTCCCTCACCGCCCCGAACCTGGTCCGGGCAGGCTTTCGGAAGGCCGACGCTTCCGAGTTGCTGCTCGAGTTCGATCAACCCGTGGTCTGGGACGCCTCGCTGGCCTCGGAATTCTGGCTCGATGGAAAACGGGCCCCGATCGCTTCCGGGACGACCGAAGGCCGCCAGCTCATCCTCCGGCTGCGGGAACCCTCGAAGGCGACCCGGCTGACTTATCTCGACAGCGCCTCGTGGAGCCCAAAACGCGTGCTGCGGGGAGTCAATGGCATCGCGGCCCTGACGTTCTGCGAGGTTCCCCTCGATCCGGCCCTTCAGCGATCCCAGGAGCCACATTCTCTACGGAAGTGAGCGCCGTGGTTCAGTGACCCCGTGAGGGGCGATCAATCAGACTGGGGGCGTCACCTCAATCCACCCCGGCGCGCCCGCCTCAACCCGCCTTCGGCAGAGCCGACACCCGCTTCTGGACGGCCGGATCCATGCGGATGATCGGCGGCCAAGGGCGATCGAATCCCTCCCCCGGCAGCTTGCGCGTGGCGTCGAAACCCATCTTGCCCCCAATCGCGATCTGCGAAGTCGCATGGTCGAGCACATCGGCCGGCCCACGGGTCACGATCGTGTCGCGTTGCGGATCGGTGTCGGCGAAGAGGTGGAAGAGCACCTCGCGCGTGTCATGCACATTCACCTCGGCATCCACGACGATGATGTACTTCGAGAACATCATCTGCCCCATGCCCCAGAGCCCGTGCATGATCTTGTAGGCCTGCATGGGATAGGTCTTGCGGATGCTGACCACCACGAGGTTGTGGAACGTGCCCTCCGCCGGCAGGGCGATGTCCACGATCTCCGGGAAGTTCATCTGGAAGATCGGCAGGAAGAGCTTCACCGAGGCGGCCCCGATGTAGAAATCCTCCATGGGCGGGATGCCC
>CAIOKD010000100.1 GCA_903858835.1 uncultured Verrucomicrobiota bacterium | reverse complement strand
TGCTCGGTCAACCTGGCCTGCGCGCTCGCACGGGCCGGCCTGCGGGTCGGGCTCCTCGACTGCGACATCTATGGGCCCAGCATCCCCCTGATGATGGGCATCCACGAGCGCCCGAGCCTCACCGACGACGAGCGCCTGGTGCCCCCGGTGAACCACGGCGTGAAGCTGATGAGCATGGGCTTCCTGATCGACCCCGAGCAGGCCGTCATCTGGCGCGGGCCGATGATCCAGAAGACCATCCACCAGTTCCTCAACCAGGTGGCCTGGGGCGATCTGGATTACCTGCTGGTGGACCTGCCGCCGGGCACCGGTGACGCGCAATTGTCGCTCTGCCAGTCCGTGCCGCTGGACGGCGGCGTGATCATCACCACCCCGCAGGAGGCCTCGTTGGGGGTGGTCCGCAAGGGCGTGACGCTCTTCGAGAAGGTCCAGGTGCCCATTCTGGGCATCGTGGAGAACATGAGCGGCTTCCGTCTCCCGGACGGCACCCGGGTCGACATCTTCGGGCACGGAGGCGGTCGCCTGGAGGCCGAGCGCAAGGGGGTTCCCTTCCTGGGAGAGATCCCCCTGGTGGTCGCCATCCGCGAGGGCGGTGATCGGGGGTTGCCGGTGGTCGTCTCCGATCCCTCGGGCGAGGCCGCCCGGGCGTTCTCGGCGGTGGCCGACGAGCTGCGCCACCGTCTCCCGGCGGCCTGAAGGCCAGCGATCCTGTTCGACTCAGTTGGCTGTTGCTGCTTTCGGCGGCGGGAACCTTGGCATTGCCGACCGAGGACTCCGGGGCAATCCTTCGACCGTGTTTCGTGAACTGGGCAAGATGCTGATGCTGTTCGGTGCGACCGTGGGCGCCTTGCCCCGGGTCTTGCGCTATCGTCGCAATCTGGCCGAGCAGTTGTTCGAGATCGGCAATGCCAGCCTCTTCATGGCCTGCGTGCTCTCGCTCTTCATCGGCGGGGTGCTGTCTCTCCAGGCCGGGCCCCTGCTGGCGCAACGGGGGCTGGGTTCGATGCTGGGAGGCCTGGTCGGCGCCTCGCTCGCCAAGGAGCTGGGGCCGGTGATGATGTCCATCCTGATCGCTGGCCGGATCGGCTCGGCCATGGCCGCCGAGCTCGGTTCCATGCGGGTCTATCAGGAGATCGACGCGCTGCGCACCCTGAACATCGACCCCGTCGAGTACCTCGTGCTTCCCCGGGTCGTGGCCATCTCGGTGGCACTGCCGTGCCTGATGGTGTTCTCACTGCTCATCGGCTGCGCCGGAGGGGCGTTCGTGGCCGCCTTCAACACCGAGGTCGCCGTCTCGTCGGCGGCCTTTTTCAACAACCTGAGGTCCACCCTGGAACTTCGGGACATCCTCCACGGACTGATCAAGACGTTCCTCTTCGCGGTCACCGTCGGGGTGGTGTGCTGCAACCAGGGACTCGACACCCTGGGAGGGCCCCGCGGCATCGGCCGCAGCGTCACCAAGGCGGTGGTGAACTCCATCGTCTTCATCCTGGTGCTCGATTACGTGATCACCCGCATGCTCCTGCCGTTCACCAAGGCCTCAATGGCCGGGGGATTCTGAAGCCATGACCCCCGCTCCTTCCGCCGAATCCGGTGTCGCAATCCGGGTCCGCCGACTTCGCAAGTCCTTCGGAACCCAGGTCGTGCTCGATGGGATCGACCTCGACGTGCTGCCCGGGGAGATCTTCGTGCTCATGGGGCCCAGCGGCTCCGGCAAATCGGTGTTGTTGCGGCACCTGATCGGTCTGGAGACGGCCGATTCCGGGGAGATCCTCCTCAACGACCTCCGCATCGAGGACGAGGGGATCCGCGACCGCTTCCGTCTGGCCATGGTCTTCCAGAGCGGCGGCCTGCTGAACTCGCTGACGGTCGGCGAGAACGTGGGACTCTTCCTGTCGGAACACCGCTTGAAGCCGCCGGCCGAGATCGAGCGGATCGTGCAGGAGAAGCTGGCCCTGGTGCACCTCGGGCCGAAGGACTCCCTGAAGTACCCGTCGGAGCTCTCGGGCGGCATGAAGAAACGGGTGGCCATCGCGCGGGCCCTGGTGATGGAGCCCCAGGTGGTGCTCTACGACGAGCCCACCAGCGAGCTCGATCCGCTGGTCGCGGTGACCGTCGGGCGCGAGATCGTGCGTGCCAATGCCATGAGCGGGGCCACCACGCTGGTCGTGACCCATGATCGTGATCTGGCCTTCGGCATCGCCCATCGCATCGCCTTCTTGAGCGAGGGCCGCATCGTCGCCGTCGGCACGCCCGACGCGATCCGCCAATCGCAGGATCCGCTGGTCCGACGGTTCCTTTCCGCCGACTTCACCCGCGATTGAACAGTGTGCCCCGGGCCCCGGGCGTCCCTGAGGGGCAGTCGCCGCTGGCTCCGGGCGTGTTCCGGGGATACGGTGCCCGGCATGAGAGGATGGTTCACGCGGATCGGCGCGGTATGGCTGGGGGGCTTGCTCGCCCTGGGAATGCGAGCCGAGGAGGCGCGGTTGCTGCGGTTTCCGGCGCTTCACGGAGGGCGGGTGATCTTCACCTACGCCGGGGATCTCTACACGGTGGGTCTTTCCGGGGGAGTCGCCCGACGCCTCACTTCCGATCCCAAGGGCTTCGAGATGTTCGCCCGATTTTCGCCCGACGGGAAAACCCTCGCCTTCACCGGACAGTACGACGGCAACACCGAGGTCTATGTGATGCCCTCGGAGGGAGGGGAACCCCGGCGCCTGACCTATACGGCGACCCTGGAGCGCGACGATGTCTCGGACCGCATGGGGCCGAACAACATCGTCATGGCCTGGAAGGACCCGGAAACGATCGTCTACCGCTCGCGCCGCAACCAGTGGAACCCCTTCAAGGGGGAATTGACGCTGGCGCGGCTTTCCGGGGGTGTTCCGGAAACCCTGCCTGTGCCCCGCGGGGGATGGTGCAGCTTCTCGCCCGATGGCCAGCAGATGGCCTACAATCGGGTCTTCCGCGAATTCCGAACCTGGAAGCGCTACCGGGGAGGCCAGGCCGATGAGATCTGGCTCCATCACTTCGGGACCGGGCAGACCACCCGCCTGACCACCGATCCCGCCCAAGACATCTTCCCGATGTGGCATGGCGACCGGATCTATTTCGTATCGGAACGTGAGGAGTCCCATCAGGCCAACCTGTACGTGATGGACTTGAAGGACCGGAAACCGCGGCGCCTGACCGAGTTCAAGGAGTTCGCCGTCAAGTTCCCCTCCATGGGCGACACGGGCATCG
>CAIOKD010000099.1 GCA_903858835.1 uncultured Verrucomicrobiota bacterium | reverse complement strand
CGGCTGAGTCGGCTACCGGCGGTGCTCGCGGGATCGGCGTGGAGGCCAACGCTTTCTTTGGGTTCTCCTTTTGGTCTTCCCAGGCCCGGGAGCCTGTCGTTCACTCGCGCGTCTTTTTCGTCATGAAAATCGTACTCGCTTATTCCGGCGGCCTCGACACCTCGGTGCTGCTCTCCTGGATCAAGGAAACTTACGGCAACGCAGAGATGATCGCGTTCTGCGCCAACATCGGCCAGGACGACGAACTCAAGGGGCTGGAAAAGAAGGCCAAGAAGACCGGCGCCTCCAAGATCTACATCGATGATCTCCAGGAGGAGTTCGCCAGCGACTTCATCTACCCGATGCTGCGGGCCGGGGCGATCTACGAGGGACAGTATTTCCTGGGCACCAGCATCGCCCGTCCGCTCATCGCCAAGCGCATGGTGGAGATCGCCCGCGCCGAGAAGGCCGACGCCATCGCCCACGGCGCCACTGGCAAGGGCAATGACCAGGTGCGCTTCGAGCTGACGGCCGCCGCCCTGGCCCCGGAACTCCAGATCATCGCCCCGTGGCGTGACGCTCGCTACCGCAAGGACTTCCCCGGCCGTCAGGAGATGATCGACTACTGCGCCGCCAAGGGCATCCCGGTGCAGGCCAGTGCCAAGAAGCCCTACTCCATGGACCGGAACCTCCTGCACATCTCGTATGAGGCCGGCATCCTTGAAGATCCCTGGTACGACTCCTTCGACCTCAAGAACCGCGACTATTTCACCACGCTGTCGGTGCTGCCCGAGGACGCTCCCGACAAGCCCGAATACGTCACCCTCGATTTCGTGAAGGGCGACTGCGTGGCCGTCAACGGCAAGAAGCTCAACCCGCTTCAGGTCATGCGCACCCTCAACAAGATCGGCGGCAAGCACGGGGTTGGCCGCGTCGACATGGTGGAAAACCGTTTCGTGGGCATGAAGAGCCGCGGCGTGTACGAGACCCCGGGCGGCAGCATCCTGCACTACGCCCATCGCCAGATGGAGAGCCTCACCATGGACCGTGAGGTCATGCACCAGCGCGATGCGCTCATCCCGAAGTACGCCGAACTGGTGTACAACGGCTTCTGGTACGCGCCCGAGCGCCTGGCACTGCAGGCCTACGTCGAGGAGAGCCAGAAGAACGTGACCGGAACGGTCCGCGTGAAGCTTTACAAGGGCGGGCTCTACGTCGCCGGCCGCAAGAGCCGCTTCAGCATGTACAACCCGCACATCGCCACGATGGAGGCCGACCCCACCAAGGCCTACAATCAGGACGATGCGACCGGGTTCATCCGCCTGAACGGCCTGCGCCTGCGGGTCAATTCCACGGTCAACGGCGCGAAGAACCTCAAGGGTTGACGCCCGGGGCGCCCCTGCCGTCGGGCCGCTGCGGCGGCCAATCGGAGGGGGCGTTCCAGTTGATCAGGGTCCGATGATCCTCGGGGGCCAGTTCCCAGGAGGTCATCCAACCGGCTTCAAGGCCTCGGCGGCAGAACTCCTGAACCGAGGCCTGTCGCTTTTCCAGGTGCTCACGAGCGATCGGCCAGGCGAGGTTGGGATACAGGGCTGCCAGTGGCTCGAGCCGCCCCTCATGGACGGGGACACAGCCCATCCCGGGGCGGGCCTGCGCCAGGAGGCGCCGCAGCCATTCCGACGACAGCCCAGGCAGGTCCACGGCCACCGCCAGGGTCCACCCCATCGGATTCCGTGAGCAGGACCAGCCAAGCCCCGCCTCGAGGCCGGCCAAGGGGCCGAGTCCATCGAAACGATCCCTCAAGAGTGGTATCTCGGGAGGAATGCTGGGCAGCGGCGGGCGGTCTGCGGGGCCGGCGGCGATTCCGATCTCCGAAAGGCCCACCTCTTGGAGGAGTCGGATCTGGCGGAGCAACAGGGGTTGGCCCTCGATCTCCAGCCAAGCCTTGTCGCGGCCCATGCGCCGGGACCGGCCTCCGGCGAGGATCACTCCGCAGAGTCGTTTGGTGTCGGGTTGGCCCAGGATGGGACGGTCATCGGTCACGGTCCTCCAGCCTTTCCGGATCCGGTCCTGTTTGTCACCAGCGCGGATCGGCGCCGGTGGAATCCGACGAAGCTCCTTGCCCCAGGGCCGGCTGCCGGGGTTACCTCCGCGCGTGAATCCTTTGGAAAACCAGGTGGCGGTGGTGACGGGAGCGGGGCGGGGCATCGGGCGGGCCATCGCGCTCCGCTTCGCCCAGGCCGGCGCCGATGTGGTGGTCGTGTCGCGCACGGCCGAGAACTCGGAGAAGACCGCGGCCGAGATCCGCGCCCTGGGTCGGAAGGCCTGGGCCCTGGTGGTCGACGTCTCGGATCCGGCCGCCATCGCCTCCGCGGCGGAGACCGTGCTCGAGCAGGCCGGACGCGTGGACATCCTCGTCAACAACGCGGGCGTCACCAAAGACGGTCTCCTGATGCGCATGAGCGAGTCGGATTGGGACACCGTGTTGAACACCAACCTGCGCGGAGCATTCCTGTTCACCAAGGCGCTGACCCGGACCTTCCTCAAGCAGCGCTCCGGCCGGATCATCAACCTGGCCAGCGTGATCGGCCTGATCGGTAACGCGGGCCAGGCGAACTACGCCGCCAGCAAGGCCGGCCTGATCGGGTTCACCAAGTCGGTGGCCAAGGAATTCGGTTCCCGCGGCGTGACCTGCAACGCCATCGCGCCTGGGTTCATCGAGACCGACATGACGGCCGCCCTGAATGAGACCCAGAAGGCGGCGATCCTGCAGCAGATCCCGCTGGGCGCGCTCGGGCAGGCCTCGGACATCGCCGAGGCGGCGCTGTACCTCGCCGGCCCCGGCGGACGCTACGTGACGGGCCAGGTCCTGACCGTCGATGGCGGCATGGTGATGTGAGCGGGTCCGAGCCAACGTGGATCCAGGGCGAATGGGCGTTGACTCCCGCGCCGACTCCGGATCCAGATCCCATGGTCGAGGGGAATGCCCCCGATTGGTTGGTGCGCCTGGGGGCGGAGGATCGGCGCCGAGTAGCGATCCTCGGCCGGGAACGGCGCGCGCTGGTCTTCCTGATCGATGAGCGCGCCCATTGGAGCCTGGTGGTTCCGCGACTGCCCCTCGCCGGGTTCGATCCGATCGATTTCCAGGATGCGCCGGACGGCGACTTCAGGATCCTCGCGCCCGCCGATGCCTCGCCCCGGGAGTTGGAACACCTGCTGAAGTGTCTGCGGGAGGCCCGCCCGCCACGAGCGGTGGCCTGCGAAAGATTGGTCTGGACCGGCACCCGATTGGCCGCGTGGGCCCGAGCGACGGACCTCATCAACGCGGATGCCGGGTCTAACCGGCCCGCTGCGCAGAAAAATTCCTGAACGGGCGCTTGACGGTCGGAGGTCCCACGCCTAGACAGGCGCCCGAACGAGACATCTACCATGGCTGAAAAAACCATCGAGCAGCGGATCAAGGACATCATCATCGAGCAACTGGGCGTGACCGCCGACCAGGTGACTCCCGAAGCCAAGTTCATCGAGGACTTGGGCGCTGACTCCCTCGACACCGTCGAGTTGGTGATGGCCCTGGAGGAGGAATTCGGCCTGGAAATCCCGGACGACGAGGCCGAGAAGCTCCAGAGCGTCGGAGACGTCATCAAGCACGTCGAGGACAGCCAGGCCAAGTAAACCCAAGCCCCCTTCAACAGGGCAGCCCGGCCTCCGGAGCTGCCCTTTTTCGTGTCATCACTCCGTAAACAGGAATCTCCCTCCGGGTTGACGCGCCCTTGTGCGCCATCCACGGCCGGGTAACCTGCCCCCCGAACTATGTCGAATGTTGGGTCTGATCGCCGCGTGGTCGTGACGGGTCTGGGTTGTGCCTCCCCCCTGGGGCTCGACGCCGACACCGTCTGGAAGAACATCCTTGCCGGGAAGTGCGGCGTGGGTCGGGTGGGCGCCTTCGACATCTCCGCCTACGATTGCCAGATCGCGGCCGAGGTTCGGGATTTCGACCCGGTGCCCGCGTTCCCGAGCCCCAAGGAGGTGCGCCGAACCGATCGTTTCACCCACTTCGGCGTCTATGCCGGCTGGGGTGCGCTCAAGGATTCGGGCCTGAACCTGGAGACCGAGAATCGGGACGACATCGGTGTCTACATCGGCTCGGGCATCGGCGGCCTGCACACCACCGAGGAGCAGCACAAGATCTTGTTGGCCAAGGGACCGGGTCGGGTCAGCCCGTTCATGATCCCCATGCTGATCCTGAACATGTCCTCGGGACTGTTCGCCCTCTACAACAACCTCCGCGGCCCCAATTTCGCCACCTGCTCGGCCTGCGCCACCAGCAACCACGCCATCGGCGAGGCCTGGTGGGCCATCAAGCGCGGTGACGCCTCGGTGATGTTCGCTGGCGGTACCGAGGCCACCATCGTGCCCCTGGGCATGAGCGGATTCGCGGCCATGAAGGCGATGTCCACCCGCAACGACGATCCCCAGCACGCGAGCCGGCCCTTCGATCGCGACCGCGACGGTTTCGTGATGGGTGAGGGCGCGGCCGTGCTGGTGCTCGAGGAACTGGAGCACGCCAAAAAGCGCGGCGCCCGGATCTACTGCGAGATCATGGGCTACGGGAACACCTGCGATGCCAACCACATGACCTCTCCCGACCCGGAGGGCGCGGGTGCGGCGCGGGCCATCCAGATGGGCCTCAAGCACGCGCGGATGCGTCCCGAGGAGATCGACTACGTCAACGCCCATGCCACCAGCACGCCGGTGGGTGACGTCTGCGAGACCCAGGCGATCAAGCGGGTCTTCGGTGACCATGCCCGCAAGCTGGCGATCAGTTCGACCAAGGGCGCGACCGGTCACATGCTGGGCGCGGCCGGCGGCATCGAATCGCTGCTCTGCTGCAAGGCGCTCGAGGCCCAGGTCGCCCCGCCGACCATCAACCTCGAGAATCCCGATCCGGCCTGCGACCTGGATTACGTGCCGCACACCCCGCGCCCGATCAGGATCGACGCCTTCCTGAACAATTCGTTCGGGTTCGGCGGACACAACGCGATTGTCATTGGCAAGCGGTTCGTGGGCTGAGCGCCGACACGTTTCGGCCCGGTCCGGATTTTGGGCGGTTTTCGAACGCGGTCTCTCCGCGCTTTCCCCTGGCTCCGGGTCCGGTCAGGATCCGGGGCATGATTCCTCGATCCCTTTCGCGGGCCTTCCTCTCCGTCTGCCTTCTGGTCGGTTGGACACGAGTGACGGACCTGGGGCACGCGGCCGAGGCTCCGGCCCTCAACGTGGTCCTGATGGTGGCCGATGATCTCGGGGCCCATGATCTGGGCGTCACCGGCAGCCGCTTTCATGAGACCCCGAACCTGGACCGGTTGGCCCGGGAGGGGGTGCGGTTTACTCAGGCCTACTCGGCATGCACGGTGTGTTCGCCGACCCGTGCAGCATTGATGACCGGCAAGTACCCGGCACGTCTCAAGATCACCGACTGGATCGCCGGCCACGATGCACCCAAGGCCAAACTGCGCCCGCCGGCCGATTGGGTGAAGGCGTTGCCCTTGCCCGAGCAGACCCTCGCCGAACGGGCCAGGGCCGCCGGACGCACGACCGCCCACATCGGCAAATGGCATCTGGGGGGCGAGGGGTTCGGCCCGCTCGAGCAGGGGTTCGAGGTGAACCTCGGCGGCGACCATCGCGGACAGCCGCCCTCCTACGTGTCTCCCTACGGCCTGCCCCGACTCGCCGATGGGCCCAAGGGTGAGTATCTCACCGATCGGGAGGGGGCCGAGGCCTCCGCTTTCATCCGGGGTCATCGGGAAAAGCCGTTCTTCCTCCAGGTCGCCTTCCACTCGGTGCACACCCCGCTGCAGGCCAAGGCCGAGTTGGTGGAGAAATACCGACGCAAAGCCGCGACCGTGGGCGGGCCTCAGAACCACGCCGTCTATGCCGCGATGCTGGAGAGCCTCGATGCCGCGGTGGGACAGGTGCTGAAGGCCCTGGAGGATGCCGGCCTGGCCGAGCGCACGCTGGTGATCTTCACCTCCGACAATGGCGGACTCGTCCTGGGGCAAAACCCGCCGACGTCGAACGCTCCGTTGCGCTCCGGCAAGGGCTCCCCTTACGAGGGAGGCATCCGGGTTCCCTTGTTGGTTCGTTGGCCCGGGGTCTCCGTGCCCGAGGCCCGCGTCGATCAGCCGGTGATCTCCATGGACGTGGCCGCCACCGTGGCGGCGGCGATGTCGGGCAAGTCTGAACCTTCGTTGGAAGACGGGTTGAACCTGACGCCGCTCCTGAAGGACGCCTCCGCGCGGCTCGGTCGCGAGGTCATCGGATGGCATTATCCCCATTACCATCCCGGCGGAGCCACGCCGTACTCGGCGATCCGCGCGGGCGATTGGAAGCTCATCCAGTACTACGAAGACGGTCGCCATGAACTGTTCGACCTGTCGCAGGATCCCGGTGAGACCCGCGACCTGGCTCCCTCCCAGCCGGACCGGGTGATGGCGCTCGCGCGCCGCCTGGCCGAGTGGCAGGGCAGGGTCGGGGCCCAGTGGCCGATGTCGAACCCGGAGTACCAGGCCGCGCCCCTGGCCCCGCTGGCCGACGGCACGGTGTTGCTGCATTCGCGCTCGGCTTCCGTGCATGGAACCGTGCTTCGGTATGAACCCATGCCCTTCAAGGACACGTTGGGCTGGTGGGCCCGCGGCGAGGATTGGGCCGACTGGAGTTTCGAGATCCCCAACGGAGGATCGTTCGAGGTGGAGTTGACGCAAGGGTGTGGCCGGGGTTCGGCGGGCAGCCGAGTCGAATTGCGCGTCGGTGACCAAGTCATCCCGTGGACCGTCGAGGAAACGGGGCATTTCCAGAATTTCGTCGTGCGGCATCTCGGGCGACTCACGCTTGCGCCGGGACGGCATTCGCTGGCGATTCGCCCGGTCCAGAAGGTGGGGGGCGCGGTGATGGACCTGCGTCAGATCCGCCTGGTGCCGGCGCGGGGCAAGGCGCTGCCGACCGAAGCCGCACGGATGGTCCGTTCGGCTGCCCGCATCGTGGTTCTCGGCGACAGCATCACCTATGGGGGCGAATGGGTGGAGTTCCTTGAGGCCGGGCTTCGTCGCATCCAGCCCGATCATCGGCCAGAAATCCTGAACCTGGGGTTGCCCAGTGAGACGGCCTCGGGCCTTTCCGAGGCGGGGCATGCCGGCGGGGCATTTCCGCGTCCGGAGGTGCATGAGCGGTTGGGGCGCGTCCTCAGTCGCCTCAAACCCGACCTGATCCTCGCCTGCTACGGCATGAATGACGGGATCTATTTCCCGCTGGAGGAATCTCGATTCGCCAAGTTCAAGGACGGCATCCGCCGCCTGCATGAGGTCGCGGCCCATGAGGGAGTCCGGGTGATCCACCTCACGCCACCGCCCTTCGATCCGCAGCCCTTGAAGGGGCGGACCCTTCCGGCGGGTCTCGACGCCTATCCCCAGCCCTTCGAGGGATACGATGCGGTGTTGTCGGCCTATTCGCAGTGGTTGGTGGGGCAGCGCGCCCAAGGCTGGCAGGTGGTGGACCTGCACGGGCCGATGCGTCGGTTCCTCGATGAGGAGCGCGCCCGGAATGCGGCTTTCACCCTGTCGGGTGATGGTGTGCACGCCAACCGCCAAGGCCATTGGTTGATGGCTCGGGAAGTCCTTCGGGATTTGGGGGCTTCGGAATCCTGGGCGCAGGCACCGATCCCGGAGCCGATGCTCGACGCATTGCCGGGTTCTCGGGACCGGTGGCCGCTGATCCAGCGCCGCCAGCGACTTCTGAAGGATTCGGCCCTCGGTTTTGCCGGCCACCAGCGGCCCGGGATGGCCTCTGGCAAGCCTTGGGAACAGGCTCGATCTGAGGCCCTCGATCTCGGTCGTCAGATCGATCAGTGAGCCGGTTCCCGCAGGATCTTGCGTCGTGTCTAAAATATTTGAAGACCCCGCTTGACCTCGGTCGCGACTTTGACCATAACAGTTTCAAAAGGACGGGTCACAAAGAGGGCTCTCCTCCGTCATAACACAAACCTATATCTGACAATGATCCAGCGCTCGATTCTTGCTGCAGCTGCAGCTCTCGCCCTCGCAACGTCGTCGGCGTTCGCCGGAACCATCTTCTCGACCACGGGAACTGGTAACGAGTTCTTCGGTGTCGGCACCAGCATCTCCAACGGCCACCGCGGTTACGAGTACGGTGACCAGATCACGCTGCCTTCCGAGGGGTATTCCTTCACCGGTCTGACCTTCGACTACTACTCCGCCTCGTTGGGTGGTTCGATGAACCTGAACATCTACGCCAATGACGGCGCGTTGATCAACGGTTCGGCCTCCCCGGGCACCAAGCTGTTGTCCGTGCCGAACATCGGCATCTCTGCCGGTGTGAACACCGCCACCTTCGATTACACCCAGTTGGTCGCCCAGTACGGCCAATTGAAGCTCCCCAAGAATTTCACTGTCACCGTGAGCTTCTCGGGTGCCACCTCCGCGGCCGACAAGGGTCTGATCATCGGTGGCGCTGCATCCACTGCCGGTCAGCCTCACTTGAACGTGGGCACGGCCACCGACGACTTCTGGCAGAAGACTGGTCCGGGCGCCAGCGATTGGGCTCTGCGCAAGCTCGACAACGGTGTGACCCCTGACAACTTCAAGATCACTGTTTCCGCCAACGTTCCTGAGCCCACCACGGTGGCTCTCGGTGTTGTCGGTGCTGCGTTCTTGGGCGCCGCCGCCCTCCGCCGCAACCGCGGTTGATCCCGGATCCGATCAGTTCTCCCTTTCAAGGCGCGATGGTTTCCATCGCGCCTTTTTTCGTGCATGCACCCGGCAGCGCGCACTCTCCATCGGGTTGAACTCGCGAGCTGGTCCGATCCGAAGCTCTTTCCGATGGAGGGGCACTGCCTCAGTGGGTGGGCGGGGACGGTGGATAGGTCGCAGCGGCGAACTATTCTAGGGGAGCTCAACCGCAACCCGAGATTCATTCAGAGGGATGGCCGGAGGGATGGCCGGAGGGGCTCGATTCAAGTTTCCCCGAGTGTCAGGCTTCGGATCGAGTGATGACGTCCCGGATGCGACAGCCCGTCGTCTGTGGCCGGAACTCTCTGGCTTAGCATTGGACAGGACCCGGAGCGTCTCCTAAGACTGAATGATGCGTTGGATCCAAGCGTGGTGGTGGCTTTTTCTGTCTGCGGTCCTGGGGATTCACGCCGAACCCGCCACCACCGTCGAGTTGTGGGTCGATCATGCCGTGGCCCGGCCCGGATCCCGAGTCATGGCGGCCGTCCGACTCCAAATGACCGACGGATGGCATATCTACTGGCGCCATCCCGGGGATGAAGTGGGGCTCAAGACCCGGGTGGATTGGACGTTGCCCCAGGGCATCACCGCGGGGGCCATCCAGTGGCCCGTGCCCGAAAAGACCACCGAGAAGGAGTTCGATACGCTGACTTATTCCGGGAGCGTCCTCCTGTTGGTCCCGATCGAGATTCCGACGGGACATCCCCCTGGGCCGCTGACGCTCAAGGCCAAGGTCCGTTGGCTGGAATGCCATGAGGAATGCGTGCCGGGTTCCGCGACGGTCGAGACCGTCCTGAAGGTGGCCGATGCCTCCGAGGCTTCGGCCAAGGCCGGGGAGATCCAGGCGGCGACTCAGCGCCTGCCGAAGGTCGTGTCGGGGCATCCTCTCCGTGCCGTTTGGGAAACGGCCCCTCCGGTCGACGGTTCGCCGCGCAGTCTCAGTGTCGCCTGGAAACAGGGGGCCGAGATCACTGGGTTCGATGTCTATCCCCATGAAGCGCCCCCCGGCAATGGACAGGTGTCTGTGAAAACCGAGTCTCTCGAGGCACAGGACGGGTACTTCCGGATCCGGAAGAAGGTGACTCCTGGCGAGTCCGGTTGGCCCGACCAGTTGGAGGGATTGCTGGTGCCGAAAGGTACGGGCTCCGCGGCCGAACCCGTGGCATTCAGCGTGTCCATCGAGGCCGCGGCTGCCGAACCGGCGCCGAGTGGCGCTGAGCCGGTCTCTTGGGGTGAGTTGCTCCTCAAGTTGTTGTCCGCCTTCGTCGGCGGGCTGATCCTGAACGTGATGCCCTGCGTCCTGCCGGTATTGGCTCTCAAGGTGTTGGGATTCGTCCAGCAGGCCAAGGAGGAGCCCCGCCGGGTTCGCACCCTGGGGCTGGTGTACGGGGCCGGGGTGTTGGCCTCCTTCTTGGTGCTGGCCGGCGTGGCGTTGGCCGTGCAGGCGGCCGGCGGCACTGCCAGTTGGAGTGCTCCGTTCCAGAACCCCATGTTCCGGGTGCTGATCACCGTGCTGATCACCCTGGTGGCTCTGAATCTGTTCGGGGTGTTCGAACTGACCCTCGGGGGCTCGGCCATGCAGAAGGCTTCGGATCTCTCCTCGAAGGAGGGCTGGAGCGGCGCCTTTTTCAACGGCGTCCTGGCGGCCGTCTTGGCGACGCCCTGCACTGCGCCGTTCCTGGCCTCGGCCCTCGCCTTCGCCTTCCTCCAGCCGCCGCTGGTGATCCTGACGTTCTTCCTCGCCATCGGTGCGGGTCTGGCGTTGCCGTTCGTGGCGCTCTGCTGGGAGCCGGCCTGGCTGAGGTTCCTGCCGCGGCCTGGGGTATGGATGGTGCGCTTCAAGGTGGCCATGGGCTTCCCCATGCTCGCGACGGCGATGTGGTTGTTCTGGTTCACCGCGGGTCGCCTCGGCGAGGCCGGTAGCGGGGTACTGTGGTTCGGATTGTTCCTGGTGGTGTTGGCCGCGGCCGCCTGGGTCTGGGGTGAATTCGTGCAGCGTTCGACCCGGGGGCGGGGCTTGGCCCGGGTTGTCGCCCTCGTGCTGATCGCCGCGGGCTACCTCGGCCTGCTCGAACGTCAGTTGGACTGGCGGACACCGGCGGCCGCCAAGAAGGCCAAGGGCTTGGAGTGGCAGAGATGGAGCGCCTCGGCCGTCGAGCAGGCCCGGCGCGAAGGGCACCCCGTCCTGGTCGATTTCACGGCAGACAGTTGCCTCAACTGCAAGTGGAACAAGGCGACGGCCATCGAGATCGACGCCACCCGGGCGCGCGTCCGCGAACTCGGAGTTCGGGTCTTCGAGGGCGACTTCACGGATGCCGATCCGGTGATCGCCGAGGAGCTCAAGAAGCACGGACGCCGGGGCGTGCCCTTGGTCCTGGTGTATTCCCCGGATCCATCCAGGGCTCCGGAAGCGTTGCCCGTGGTGCTGACGCCGAGCCTCGTGGATGAGGCGTTGCGTCGGGCCGCGGGGAAGTGACGGTCCGTGCGGGGGGCGTCCCTTCGCCGATGATGCGTCCAGCGATGGGAGTTGGTGCCGTTGTGTCCGCAGATCAACTGCGGGCTGGGTTTGTCGGCGGGTCGAGTCCAAGATCGGGCTCGTGAATGCTCCGGGTTGGAACTCCTGGCATGCGGTGTCGGCCGCGATGGTGGCGGCCGTGGCCTGTCTGGGGGCGGAACCAGCGTCGACGCCCAAGACCCGGGTCAGCTACTCCGAGGCCTACGGCAAGACCGACAAGGCCACCCGGGTGGAGGCGGGAGAGATGGAGCGCTTCCCTGCGGTGCCCGCCGACCGTGCGCTGGAGACCTTCCGGATCCGGAAGGGATTCCGCCTCGAATTGGCCGCGAGCGAACCCCTGGTGGCCAGTCCGGTGACGATGGCCTTCGACGAGGACGGGCGCGCCTTCGTCGCCGAGATGATCGACTACTCTGAGCGCCGCGACGAGACGCCGCATGCCGGTCGCATCCGGATGCTCGAAGACCTCGACGGGGACGGACGTTTCGATCGTTCGACCGTGTTCGCCGACAACCTGCCGTGGCCGACGGCTCTGATCTGCTCAAAGGGCGGTCTCTATGTCGGGGCATCCCCCGACCTCCTGTGGCTCAAGGACACCAACGGCGATGGCAAGGCCGATGAACGCCGGGTCGTGGTCAGCGGGTTTGGCAGCGGCGTGGCCCGCCTCAATGTCCAGGCCCTGCTGAACTCCTTCAACTGGGGCCTCGATCATCGCCTGTATGGGGCGACGGGACCCAATGGCGGCCAACAGGTGGCCAAGGCCGGTGAGGAGAGCCCGGGGCTCGATCTCCGCGGCCGGGATTTCAGCCTCGATGCGCTGACCGAGACTTTGCGACCCGAGACCGGCGGCGGTCAGTACGGGCTGACCTTCGATTCGGTCGGTCGTCGGTTCGTGTGCAGCAACAGCGATCATCTCCAGTGGATGGTTTTCGATTGGGCGCATGCCGTGCGCAATCCCTGGGCTTCGCTGCCGTCGCCGCGGGTCAGCATCGCCACCGATGGCCCGGCCGCGGAGGTGTTCCGGATCAGCCCCGATGAGCCCTGGCGGATCGTCCGCACGCGGTGGCGCATCAGCGGAGTCGTGCCGGGGATGGTGGAGGGCGGGGGGCGTGTTTCCGGGTATTTCACCGGAGCGACCGGGGCGACGGTGTATCGGGGAGACGCCTACGGACCGGAGTTCGCCGACAATGTCTTCATCGGCGACGCCGGCGGCAATCTGGTGCACCGCAAGGTGCTGCAGGCCGACGGGGCGGGGTGGGTGGCCCGGAGGGCGGCCGATGAACAGGGGGTCGAGTTCCTCGCCTCGCGGGACACCTGGTTCCGCCCGGTGCATTTCCAGAATGGTCCGGATGGGTGCCTCTACATCGTGGACATGTACCGGGAGGTGATCGAGCACCCGTGGTCGATCCCCGAGGCCATCAAGCAGCACCTCGACCTGAACAGCGGCAACGATCGAGGGAGACTCTGGCGCGTGGTGCCCGAGGGCTTCCAAAGGCCGTCGGCGCGGCGTTGGAGCCGGGCCTCGCTCGCGGACTGCGTCGCCGCCCTGGAGAGCCCGAATGGCTGGGTCCGCGAGACGGCCTCGCGGCTGATCCATGAGCGTCAGGACACGTCGGTCGTGCCGGGTCTGGAGCGGATGGCCACGGGATCCAAGATGCCGTTGGCCCGGATGCATGCCCTGTATTCGCTCGAGGGCTTGAAGGCCCTGGACGGGCAGCGCGTGCTGGCGTCGGCGTTGGTCGACCCGGATGAGCGCGTCCGTGAGCATGCCGTGGCTCTGGCCGAATCCCGGGTCGGTGGTTCCGATCCGGGTGCCCTGGCCCTGCGGCGCAAATTGTTGGATCGGGTGGACGATCCCTCGCCCCGCGTCCGTCATCGATTGGCCTTCGCCCTCGGAGCCTGGTCCGGTTCCGAGCGCCCTCGGGCCCTGGCCCGACTGGTGGTCCGGGATGGGGGCCAGCCCTGGGTGCCGACGGCGGTGTTGAGCAGCCTGGGCACCGGGGCCGGTGAGGTCTTGCAGTCGTTGGTCTCCGATCTGGCCTTCCTGCGGCAGCCCGGAGCTGGAGACTTCCTGGAGGCTGTCGCCACCGTGATGGGGCGCCAGGGCATCCCCGGCGAGGTGGAGGTGTTGCTGTCGGCGGTGGCTCGCCTCGACAGCGCGTCGGTGCATGCGCCGCGGGTGGTGCGCGCATTCCTCGACGCCGCGTCGCGGTCCGCCAAGGCCGAGATCGCCCGTCAGGCCGAAGATCGTCTGCAACCCTTGTTTCGCTCCGCCACGGCCCGTGCCCTCGAAGAGACGGCTCCGGAGAGGGAGCGAGTCCGCGCCGTGGAGTTGATGGCCCTGGGCCGCCCCAGCGAGGTCTCCGAGCCCCTGGGAAGGTTGCTGCTATCGGCGTCCTCCGGGGTGCGCGCGGCGGCCATCCAGTCGCTGGGGCGGGGGAACGATTCCGGCGTGGCCGAGAAGCTTCTCCAGCCTTGGAAGTCCTATGGACCCGAGGATCGGACCGCCGTGGTGACCCTGTTGGCCAGTCGCGCCGAGCGGGCCCGCCTGTTGCTGGGGGCGGTGGAACGTGGGTCGGTGCTCCCGTCGGACATTCCCACCGCCACCCTCCGGAGCCTGCAGTCCCACACCGCTCCCGACATCGCCGCGGCCGCCCAGCGGTGGTTGCCGAAGGAACCTTCGGTGGCAGATACCTTGGCTTCGCTCCAGCCGGCGCTGTCCTTGAACGGTTCCAGCGATCGGGGGCTCCGCCTGTTCCGGGAACGGTGCGCCTCCTGCCACCGGGCCGGAGCGGAAGGCCATTCGGTGGGCCCCGACCTGGTGACCGTCCGCGCATCGGGCAAGCCCCGGTTGCTGGCCAGCATCGTCCAGCCGCATGCCGAGGTGGCGCCCCAATACATCGCCTTCACGGTGGACACCTCGGAGGGTGAGACCCACTCGGCCCTCATCGCCCGGGAGACTCCCACCCAGGTGACGCTGCGACTCGGCGGTGGCCAGGAACTGACCCTCGAACGGCGCGCGGTCCGTTCGATGCGCAGTTCGGGTCAGTCCCTCATGCCGGAAGGCCTTCTTTCCGGATGGTCCGTGGAGTCGGTGGCCGATCTGCTCGAGTTCGTCGCCCAGGCGCCGGCTCCCTCGCCCTCGAAACCCTGAATGTCCGGGGATCGATCCCGGTCTGTCACCCGTTCATCATGCACTGGAATCCTTCCCGCTCCACACTCCGGGCCGTTCTCGGGTGGTTGCTCCTCACCAAGGTCGTCCTCGCCGGTGCCACCCAGCCCGATTGGTTGATCGACCCCGGCCCGTACCGGGCCCAGGTCCAGGTCCGCCGCGATCGCCCGGAGCTGATTCTCGACAACGGCCTGCTCCGGCGCGTCATCCGCATCGAACCCAACGCCGCCACGGTGGCCTTGGAGCATCGGGTGACGGGCGAGTCCCTGATCCGCGGGGTGAAGCCCGAGGCCGTGGTGGAGATCGACGGCAAGCGCCTGGAAGTCGGGGGGCTTCAAGGGCAACCGAACTACGCCTTCCTGAGGCCCGAATGGGAATCGCAATTGAAGGCGCGGCCCGAGGCCTTCCGCTATGTCGGGCACCAGGTTGGGGTGCCCCAGGAGCGGATGCCCTGGAAGCGGGTCCGCCACCACGCTCCCGGAGTCCAATGGCCGCCCCGGGGCGTCACCCTCCGGCTCGATTTCGAGGCCCCTCCGGAGCCGGCTTCCGGGCCCTCATTGCGAGGTCTCCGCATCTCGGTCCATTACGAGCTGTACGATGGGCTCCCGTGCTATTCGAAATGGTTGACCCTGAGCAACGGCACCGACCGGGCCGTGACCCTCGACCGCTTCTCCTGCGAGGTGCTGGCGGCCGTCGAGCGGGTTTCGGAGGTCGATGAACTCACCGTCGGACTCACGCCGCCGAACTTCCATGTCGAGACCGACCTCTCGTTCGGTGGGATGACCGCGGCGGGAGCCAATCGACGCTCCTACCGTTGGCTGCCGGATCCCGAATTCCAGACCCAGGTCAATTACGAGAAAAAGACACCCTGCCTCCTGGAGGTCGGGCCTGATCTCGGGCCGGCGCAGAGGCTGGCTCCGGGGGCGACCTTCGACAGTTGCCGGGCTTGGATCCTGCCCCAGGACAGCACCGATCGGGAGCGGTGCGGGTTGGCGGTGCGACGGATGGTGCGCACGGTCGCCCCGTGGGTGACCGAGAATCCCTTGATGATGCACGTCGTCTCCTCGCACGG
>CAIOKD010000098.1 GCA_903858835.1 uncultured Verrucomicrobiota bacterium | reverse complement strand
GGCCCGGGTGTCCGGGGTGGAACGGGAGCGCGCGTTCAAGGAGCACCACGGCCGATTCCGGCCGGCCCGCGGCGGAAAGGGCCTCGGCCTGCTGGAAGACGCCGGGAAGCAGGCGGATCTGCTCCGGTGCGGCCTCCGCCCACAGGTCGGGCATCGGTTGCCTCGCCTCGCCGGTTCCGGCGTCGATGGTGATGCGCGCCTCCTCGTTGCGGCCCGATGAGCGAAGGATCTGGCCGAGCAGGTAGAGGGCCGGCCGGGATCCGGGCTCCAGTGCCAGTGCCTGCTCCGCCAGAAGCAGGGCCTCGGCGGCCTTCCCCTCCCGGAAACGGACCTCCGCGAGCCCGAGCGGTCCCCGCGATTCCTTGGGTGCCAATCGCACCAACTTCGAGAAGGCTTCCGCGGCCGGGACCAGGTCGCCCGCCCGCAGGCTGGCCTCGCCCACCCGGTACCACGCCGGTGCGAAATCCGGGAACCGATCGGCCACCGAACGGAATTCCTTGAGGGATCCCGGACCGTCGGAGAGTTCCTGGAGGGCGACCGCCGCGTACATCGGTGCGAGGGGTTCGCCGGGATCGAGGATGGCTGTCGCCTGGAAGGCGGCCCTGGCCTCCAGCCACAGGCCATTCGCCGCCAGGGCGATCCCCAGCATGGCCCGCGCCTGCGGGTCCCGCGGTCGCGAACGGGCTGTTTCCGCCAGATTCCCGACATGCGCCTTCACCGCCGGATCGATCCCGGAGCCCGAGGCGGGATCGCCGACCGGTGGCGGTTCCGGACGCGAGCACGCGGCCAGGAACAACAACGCCGACACCAGCAGCGCCCCGGATCCCGGCGTGGGCCGGGGGATCAGGGGCTTTCCGCAGGTGTCGGCGAGTGGGGCCAGGGGAATCGTCAGGAGGTTGGGACGGGTTCCGGGACGTTCCGACCGGGCGTCGTCAGCGGGTCGGGTTGATCTCCTTCACCGAGCTGCGCTCCTGCAGCCACGCCACGTCGACGTTGTTCGGGGAGGCGATGCCGAGCGAGAGGGCCTGGCCGAAGCGCAGGATCGGGCGAGTGCGGCCATCGACCCACTTGCGGATCTCGGAGTGACCGTCGATGAACGACAGGCCACCGGCCGAGTTGTGGTAGCTGGCCGGGAAGTCGACGATGGTGAAGGCGGTCGGGCGCTCCGGGTCGTAGCCGTCCATGTTCACCGCGAACCAACCGTCGTTGATGCTGTCTTCGCGCTCATCGATGAACACCCAGGTGCCGGAGGATTTCTGGATCTGGGAGAGCTTCTTGAACTGGGTGTAGCCGGCGGAGAAGGGGCCGCCCCGTTCGCCCAGATAGCCGTTCATGGAGATGGAGCGCACACGCTCCTCGCCGGTCTTGCCCTTCGAGCGGCTCCGGTCGGCCGGGCACTTGTACACGCCCGGCGTCCCGGCGTATTTGCCCAATTGCGAGTTCATGAGCATGACGCGGTTGGTGTTGTCGGGCGTGTAGGCGGTGTTGTTGAGCCAGCCCACGCACCAGGTGAGGTTGGTCTGCGCCAGGCCGGTGCCGCCGTCGAGGTTGCCGGGCAGGATGTCGCGGTTGTCGCCACAGTAGAGCTGGTAGGACAGCGCCATCTGCTTGCCATTGCTCATGCACTGGATGCCCTGGGCCTTGGACTTCGCCTTGGCCAGCGAGGGGAGGAGCATTCCGGCAAGGATGGCGATGATCGCGATGACGACCAGCAGCTCGATCAGGGTGAAGGCCGAGGCCCGCCTGGGGGCTCCGACTCCGGGTTGGGTGGGATTCATCTGGGGTATCCTTCTGGGGTTCGGAAGGGTGATCCCCCGTTTTGGCGGCGCACGCAAGTCCGAGTTTCGATCCATACCACCCCGCCGGCGCCCGGGGTGTGGGATCCTCAGGGGGCCCGGCGATTCATGATCGCGGAAGCGCGCTCAGAGCAACCGGGGCTGGCGCAGGGACGACTCGAGTTCGGCCGACAGCGCTCCGGCCCGCGACCGTCGCCGCTCGATGATGTGCTTGTCGGTGGACGGATCGTAGGCCACCGGGTAGTTGCCATCGTAGCAGGCGAGGCAGAACTGGTTCTTCGGTCGCCCGGTGGCTGCCACCATGCCCTCGAGGCTCAGGTAGCCGAGGGAATCGGCGTTGAGGAACCGGCGGATTTCCTCCAGCGAGTTGGTGGCCGCCATCAGCTTGCTGCGCTCGGGGAAATCGATGCCGTACACGCACGGATGGATGTGCGGCGGGCAGCTCACCAGCACATGGACCTCCCGTGCTCCAGCCTCCTTCAGCGACGTGACCCGCGCTTTGCTGGTGGTACCGCGCACGATGGAATCATCCACGATCACCACGCTCTTCCCGCGCACCAACTCGGCGATCAGGTTGAGCTTCACCCGCACGTTGAAGTCGCGGATGAACTGCGAGGGCTGCAGGAAGCTGCGACCCACGTAGTGGTTCCGCACGAAGGCCATCTCGAAGGGGATGCCGCTCTCCAGCGAGTAGCCCAACGCGGCGCAATTCCCCGAATCCGGCACGGGCACGATGACATCGGCCTGGATCTTGTGCTCCCGTGCCAGCTGGCGGCCCATCTCCACGCGCACCTTGTACACGTTGCGGTTGGCGATGTTCGAATCGGGGCGGGCGAAGTAGACGTATTCGAAGACGCAGAACGCCTCGCGCTTCGGGGTGGGGAAGGCCTGGATGCTCCGGACGCCCTCCGAGTTGATGATCACGATCTCGCCCGGCTCGATGTCCCGGACGTACTTGGCCTGGATCAGGTCGAAGGCGCACGTCTCGGAGGACAGCACGAATGCCCCGTTGTCCATGCGACCCAGGGCCAGAGGGCGGAACCCGTGCGGATCGCGGGCACCGATGAGTTCGTTCTCGGTGAGGATGACCAACGAGTAGGCGCCCTCGATGCGGCGCATGGTCTCGATCAGCGCGCTCTCGTGGCCGGCGCGGGCCGGTTGGGCCAGCAGGTGCAGGATGATCTCGCTGTCCACCGTGGTCTGGAAGATCGATCCGCTGGCCTCGAGTTCCTCGCGCAGCTGGGCTGCGTTGGTGAGATTGCCATTGTGCCCGATGGCGATGCGGCCCTTGGCGCAGTCCACCGTCAGCGGCTGGGCGTTGACGATGTTCGACGAGCCCGTGGTCGAGTAGCGCGTGTGCCCGATGGCCATGTGGCCGACCAGCCGGTGCAACACGTCGCCCGTGAACACCTGGGGCACGAGCCCCATGCCCCGGTGGATGTGGAAGGCCTTGCCGTCGGTGGTGACGATGCCTGCGCTCTCCTGGCCCCGGTGCTGGAGCGCATAGAGGCCGTAATAGGTCAGTTCGGCGGCATTCGGATGCCCATGGATGCCAAAGACCCCGCAGTAATGCTTCGGATGGTGTTGCACGCGACGGCGGGAGGTTCCGGAAGCCGGCCGCGAAGGCAAAGGGCTTTTTTGAGGAAGTCTGTCGCGCGGCGATCCATCGCCCCGGTGGACCTTCGTTTCGAAACGGATCGATTCAGCCCAGATGCGCCGACAACTTGCCGATGGTCCTGCTGGCGGAGATCCGGGCCTTCGGGCAGGGTTTCGTGACCACTTGCCTATGAAAATGTCGCTCTATCGCCTTGCCCTGGCCCTGGCTCTGGCCGGACGGGCCGCCGCCGCCGAAACGGTCGTGCCCACGAGCCTGCTTCGGTTGTCCGACCCCGACCTGGAGGTCACCGTCTGGGCTTCGACCCCGATGCTCAAGAATCCGACCAACCTCGACTTCGACCCCGAGGGGCGGATCTGGGTGGCCGAAGGGGTCAATTACCGTGGTCACTACAATCGCCAACCGACGGGTGACCGCATCGTCATCCTGGAGGATTCGGATCGCGATGGCGTGGCCGACAAGCAGAGCGTGTTCGTCCAGGAGCCGGCCCTGCGGGCTCCGATGGGCGTGGCCGTGATCGGCAACAAGGTCGTCGTCTCCATGGCGCCGGATGTCCTCGTGTACACCGACGTCAACGGCGACCGGAAGTTCGACCCCGCGGTGGACAAGCGCGAGGTGATCCTCACCGGATTCCACGGCAAGAGCCACGACCACACCATCCACAGCGTGACCGTGGGTCCGGACGGGCAGTGGTACTGGAACGCCGGCAACTGCGGGGCGATGTTCACCGACCGTTCCGGGAAGACCTTCCGTATCGGCAGCGCCTACAATCCCGGCGGCCCCGAGCTGGGCTGGCATCCGACGCAGATCGCCGGCCAGAAGAGCGACGACGGCCACGTCTGGATCGGGGGCTTTGCGGCGCGCATGAACCCCGACGGGTCCGGGGTCCACATCATCGGCCACAATTTTCGCAACAGCTACGAGCAGACCGTCACCTCGTACGGCGATGTCTTCCAGAACGACAACGACGATCCTCCGGCCTGCCGCACGGCCTTCCTGATGGAGTATGGCAATGCCGGATTCTGTTCGTTGGATGGTCAGCGTTCCTGGGGTGCCGATCGGCGTCCGGGCCAGAGCACGCCGGTGGCCGAGTGGCGCCAGGAAGACCCTGGTTCGATGCCGGCAGGTGACGTGTACGGCGGCGGTTCGCCGACGGGCATCGCCTTCTATGAGGATGGAGCCTTGGGTCGGAAATACCGTGGCCTGCTCTTGAGCTGCGAACCGGGTCGCAATGTCGTCTTCGGCTACCTGCCCAAGCCGGACGGGGCCAATTTCAAGCTGGAGCGCTTCAATTTCCTGACGAGCAACGCCGAGGGCGATTACTCCGGCACCGACTTCAAGGGCGGAGCCCGGGGCAATCAGGGGCTCAAGGTCATGTTCCGCCCCAGCGATGTGGCGGTCGGCCCCGACGGTGCGGTGTATGTGACCGACTGGTTCGACGCCCGCGTCGGTGGCCACGCCGATTGGGACGACACCACCTCCGGGACCATCTACCGCATCGCGCCCAAGGGCTTCCGCCCGAAGGTGCCCGCGGCCCGCCTCGATACGCTGGACGGCGCCCTGGCGGCGCTCAAGAGCCCCTCGGTCAACGTCCGCGGCACGGCCCAGGAGGCGATCCTCAAGCATGGCGACAAGGCCGTGAAATCGTTGGTGCGCCTGCTCAAGGACGAGAATCCGTACGTGCGGGCCCGCGCCGTCTGGTTGATGGCCCGTCTGGGAGCGGCGGGGCAGAAGCCGGTCGAGGCCCTGTTGAAGGACTCCGATCCCCAGATGCGGATCGTGGCCTTCCGTGCGCTGCATCGCACCCGCAAGGTGCTGCCTGCGCAGACGGCGGCCTTGGCCAAGGACTCGTCACCGGCCGTGCGCCGCGAGGTGGCCCTGGCTCTCCGTGACCTGCCGCTGGAGCAGACTCGAGAGCTCTTCCTCACGCTGGCCCGGAGCATCGACGGTTCCGATCGAACCCTGCTCGAGGCCTGGGGCGCCGGCGCGGCCGGCCATGAGTCGGCTCTGTACGACCGGGTCAAACCGGTGCTGAACGACCCCGACCCGCTCCGCTGGTCGCCTGGGTTCGCTTCGATCGCCTGGCGTCTGCACCCGCCGCAATCCATCGGGGATTTCCGTGCGCGGGCCCTGTCCACCAACCTCGACCTCGCGGCCCGCAAGGCTGCCGTGACCGCCATCGGATTCAACACCGTCCCAGCGGCCTCGACCGCCATGCTGGACATCGCCGCCAAGGGCGAGGGCGTGATCAAGGCCGAGGCCACCTGGTGGCTCATGAACCGCAAGGACAACGTTTGGAAGGACCACGGTCTGGCTGCGCCCCTCAAGGCCCGCGGCATCTACGATCCGGATTCGGTGGAGTTGATCTCGGCCACCATCCCCGAGGCCGACAAGCCTGCCTTCTCGGTGGCCGATGTCGCCGCGCTCAGCGGTTCGGTGGCTCGGGGACAGGAGCGTTTCAACGCCTTCTGTTCCAGCTGCCACCGGGTGGGCAACGACGGCGTGGAATACGCGCCGAACCTCACCGGTTGGGCCAAGCGCCAGACGGCCGAGGTGTTTTTAAACTCGGTCATCAATCCTAGCGCCGACATCGCCAGCGGCTTCGGCGGCACCGTGGTGAAGACCAAGGATGGTACCGAGATCCACGGAGTGGTTGTCAGCGAAGGGGATCCGATCGTGATCCAGAGTGCGGCCGGCCTGGTGCAGTCGGTGCCGCGCAACCGGATCGCCGAACGTAAGGGGTTGGGGCGCTCCCTGATGATGAGTGCCGACCAATTGGGCCTGAAAGCCCAAGATCTGGCCGACATCCATGCCTTCCTGAAGACCCGCTGAACGCCCCGGGGACCCGCCAGTTCGCGGTCCCGTCTGTGCCGCCGTCGCCTGGAATCCCCTGGCGACGGCGGTTGTCTTTTGCCCCAGATTTCCGTCGATGTATCTCGCGCTGAGCGCCCCGGAGACCCGGCCCTTCCTGGAGCAGGAACTGATCCGTGCTCTTCCGGGATCGGCCTTGGAGCCCCTGGGAGACTCGTTGCTGGCGCTCAAGAGGCCGGGTGACTGGCCGGAGACGCGCGCCGCCCTGGGGTTGACGGCCTTCGCCCGCCAATGGATGCCCGATGCCCGGTCGTTTCCCGTGCCATCGATCCGGGTGGCGGCCGAGGCGTTGGTCACCGGGTTGATCGGAGTCATTCCCGACGGGGCCCCCTGGCGCCTCCACATCGAGCCTCGGTTCGGGGGAGTTGAGGCGGGGCGACACCGCTGCGGATGGATCCGGGAGGCCGTGGTGGAACAGTTGCGCAAGCGCCGGAGGTCCCTGCTCAAGGGTCTCGATGCGGTCCCCAGGGCGATGACGGCCGGGACGAACGGAGCCTGTCCCTCGATTCCCGGAGCCTGTCCCCTGTTTTCGACAGGGGAGTCCCTGGTGCAACTGCTGCTGGTGTCACCCGAGATGGCCTTTCTGTCGGTGCTCGTGGCACCGGAACCCTCCCGGTCCCAGGGGTGGGTCAGCCCGTTTCCCTCGGGCGAGGTGCCGGTGGCCGTGGACAAGGCCGCCCCCAGCCGGGCCTTCGCCAAGCTCGCCGAGTCGGAGCTGCGCATGGGCCGCGCCATCCGGGCCGGGGATACCTGCGTGGACCTCGGGGCGGCTCCGGGAAGTTGGACCTATCAGCCGGTGCAGCGCGGGGCCCGGGTCGTCGCCGTGGATCGGTCACCGCTGCGCGAGGACCTGATGCGAAGCCCCCGCGTGACCTTCCATCAGGGCGACGCCTTCCGCTTCGTGCCGGAGACGCCGGTGGACTGGCTGCTCTGCGATGTGATCGCCGCACCCGAACGCAGCATCGGCCTGGTGTTGGAGTGGGTGCGTGAACGCCGCTGCCGTCACTTCGTGGTGACCATCAAGTTCAAGGGTCACGATGACTACGCCCAGCTCGACATTCTCAAGCGGGAGATGCCCCGCCACGTCGAGTCCTTCCAATTGCTCCACCTCTGCGCCAACAAAAACGAAGCCTGCGTCTTCGGGACCGTGGGGAACGGTCCGCTGAAGGACGCAGGCTGAAGTTTTCGGCCGACCTTGGGGGCGGCGCTCAGGATTGGACCCTCAGGCCCGCAACCGAACCAGCAGGTCTTTGCTCTCGACCGTCTCGCCGACCGCGCAGAGCAGTTCGGCCACGACGCCATCGGCCGGGGCCGTGACCGTGGTCTGCATCTTCATGGCCTCCATCATCATCAGTCGGTCGCCCTTGGCGACCTTCTGACCGACGGTGACGGCGATGCTGGCCACCAGGCCCGGGATGGGTGCGCCCACCTGCAGCGGGTCGGCCAAGTCGGCCTTCGGCCGGGTCTTGGTCGAT
>CAIOKD010000097.1 GCA_903858835.1 uncultured Verrucomicrobiota bacterium | reverse complement strand
TCCGCCGTGGTGGCGAAGCCGGCGAAGTGCCGGAGCGACCGCGTGCGGGCCGTGCGCTCGAACATGTTGGCGATGTGGATGGGCTCCGAACCGGCGCCGATCCCGCCCCAGCGGTCGCGGGAGTCATTGCCGAAGATCAGCACCCCGGTATGGTTGTTCTGGGTCAGATCGTCCCCGCCCTCGGCGTTGTTCTGCCGGATGGCGCGGAGCATCGCGCTGGTGTCGGCCTTGGCGGCGGTGATGAAGTGCCAGTCGTCGATGTTGGCCACGCCGTTGCGGACGGCGTAGCGCAGCAGGGCGTCCGGCGTGTCCCGCTCCGGGTCGATCGTGATGGAGAGCATCACGAACGGCTCCGTGTTGCGCTCCTTCAGGATCTTGTAGGCCTCGAACATGTGCTTCGTGGTGGTCGGGCAGATGCCCTCGCAGTGGGTGTAGATGAAGCCCATCATCACGCGGCGGTCGGCGACCAGGTCCGAGATGAACCGGAAGCGTTCATCGCGGTGGGAGACGACCTGGCAGTCCGGGATCCGGCTGCTGACGCGGGCGGGGGCCGCGAGGCCGGACATCCGGGCGACGACGGCGCTCGCGCGGTAGCCCAGGTCGGGGGAGGCGGGCTTGGTCTCGGCGCAGGAGCGGCCGAAGAGCATTTCCCGGCGGGAAAGGAAGGCGGTGGCGGTGCTCATGGTGGGAATCCTCAGCTGAAGAGGGCGGGATGGGACTGGATGTAAGGGTGGGGGATGCCGACGATCGGTTCGGGGACCGAGAACCACCGGTTGTTGAGGGTGGGGACCGCGACCGGGGCCGCGACGCGGCGACCGTTGACGATCGTCGTGCCCTGCCGGACGTTGCGGCAGATCTCCATGTTCTTCATCATCCGCATGTCCTCGTGATTGTTGTTGTGGCAGTGGAAGACGAAGGGTCCGTCGAAGGTGCGGAACTTCATCAGGATCTCGGCGGTGGTGTTGTCCTCGAGCGAGATGTTGTCGCTCTTGTACTTCCACGTTTCCTTCGGGACCAGGCCGTTGTAGCGGATGACCTGGAAGGCCTCGACGTGGATGTGGATCGGGTGCCACCAGCCGCCGCTGCCGTTGCGCAGGACCCACTTCTCGGTGGCGCCGCTGATGATCGCGGCATCGGGCCGGAAGGCGGAGTAGAACTCCTTGTTGATCTGCCAGGCGCCATTCGACCGGTTGAAGTCGAAGTAGCGGGTGACGGTCGCCTCGGACTCGAGGATGTTCTCGTGGGGCCGCAGCGCCGTGCCGTTGGCGACGGTGCACTCCGGGTAGCGGGTGTCCAGGGGCTTGTTGACGATGAACTTCATCACCCGCATCGGGGCGCGGCGATTGATGCCGTCCGGCTTCCGCCCGCCCGTCTGCTGCATGATGTTCTCCAGGTAGATTTCCTGGCCGGCGAGGCGCGAGAAGTCGACGATGACGTCGGCGCGCTTGGCCGGATTCATGTAGATCTCGGTCTGATTGATGGCCCGCGGCAGCAGCCAGGTGTCGTTCGCAAGCTGCAGGAAGGGCTGCCCGTTGCTGAGGCGTACGACCCAGTGGCGGGCGAGCGTGCAGGCCGAGAGCCGCAGGCGGTACTTGCGGGGTTCGACCTGAAGGACGGGCTGGGGCGCGCCGTTCACGCAGATGATGTCCCCGAGGTAGCCGTCGTGGTCGAAGTGATCCCAGAAGATCGTGCCGTCGGCGTTCAGGCGCATGTCGCACAGCGCCAGCGGCAGATCGTAGGGACTCGCCCGGACGGCGCCGTTCGCGTCCTTAATCAGCTGCTTGGTGTCCGGGTCGCGCAGATCGCAATCCGGGAGGACGCGGTCGCGCATCAGCTTTTCCTCCAGGTGGTCCGTGTTGATGCAGAAGCCGAGGAGGCCGTGCTGCACGTTGTGGGCGGTCACGTCATTGCCGTGATCGTGGTACCACATCGTGGAGGGCGACTCCGTGATCCAGTCGAGCGACCCGTTCTTCTTGCGGGGGACGATGTTCGGGTAGTAGTAGTCGCGGCTCTTGCCGGGGAAGACGTAGAAGCAGGGGTGGCCGTCGGAGTGCGACGGGGTGTGAGCCCCGTGGAGGTGGATGGAGGTCTCGACGTCGCCCAGATTGTTGGTGTTGCGGACCACCATCGGCTGGCCGCTCCGGGTGCGCAGCGTCGGGCCGAGCACGATGCCGTTGTAGCTGTACATCGGGGTCTGGACACCGGGAAGGATCTGCACCCGGGCCGGCTGCATCACGTGGTGATGGCGGAGCTCCTGGAAGCGGGGCAGGGCGCGGGCGTCGTTCTGCTCCTGGGTCAGGTTCCAGTTGTAATCGGGGTTCTCGCGGTCAGCCGACACCCAGTCGGTTCGGCCCGCGCGGGAGACGTGGTTCGGGGCGTACTCGGGCGCGATGCCGTGGTAGACCGGATTGGCGTCGCCCGGGGGCTGGTTCGGGTTGGCCGGCGTGATGTTCGCCGGCGCCGAGCGGGGCGAAAAGGGCACCGGGATGGTGAATGGCGTGTACGGGAACGGCGTCGGCGGCGGACCGCCGAAGGCCCGCGGCTTGAGGGTCAGGTAAGGAGCGACCCCGGCGGTGAGGATGGCCCCCATTCCGCCGTGCTGGATGAAGCCTCGGCGGGAAAGGCCTTTGGTCGTGGAGGTGTGCTTGCGCATAGGTGCCACCCCTGAAGCTAGGCGCGTGC
>CAIOKD010000096.1 GCA_903858835.1 uncultured Verrucomicrobiota bacterium | reverse complement strand
GTCGATCTCGGAGCCAGCACCGGAGGCTTCACCGACTGCCTGCTCCAGCACGGGGCGGCCTCGGTCCATGCGGTCGACGTGGGCCACGGACAACTGTCCTGGAAACTCCGGCAAGACCCGCGGGTCGTCGTCCAGGAGCGCACCAACGCCCGCAGCCTGACATTGGACCGTCTCGGCGGTCAGCCCTTCGATCTGGCGGTGGCCGACTGCTCCTTCATCAGCCTGAAGCTCATCCTTCCGCCGCTGTCGGGACTGCTGCGGATCGGCGGGGCCGTCGTGGCCCTGGTCAAGCCCCAGTTCGAGGCTGGCAAGGAGGAGGTCGACCGCGGGGCCGGCGTGATCACCGATCCCCGGATCCACACGCGGGTAATCGCCTCCCTCGAGTCGTTCGTGGCCGCCGAACTACCCTCGCTTGCCTGGCGCGGCGTCACGGAATCCCCCTTGCTCGGACCCGCCGGAAACAAGGAGTTTCTGGCACACCTGGAACGAATCGCGTGAAGAAGACCGCTGACGCCCTCCGCAGGATCGGCCTGATCGCCAATCCCGAGAAACCCCGCAGCATCGTGGTCATCCGCAAGGCGCTCTCGCAGCTCCGGCGGCTCGGCCGGCAGGTGCTCTGCGACGACACCACCGCCCGATTCGCCCGCATCCGCTCGATCCCGACGGCGGCGACCCCCGGGGACCTGGCTGGGCGTTGCGACCTGCTCCTGGTCTTCGGTGGCGACGGCACCATGCTCCGTGTCTCCCGTGACACCGCCGGGTCCGGGGTCCCCATCCTGGGCATCAACGCCGGCCACCTGGGCTTTCTCGCCGCGATCCAAGAGACCCAGGTCGCCGAGGCGCTGCGCACGGTGGTGGCCGGTCGGTTCCGCATAGAGAACCGCGCGATGTTGGAGGCGGTCATCCACCGCGACGGCACGTCCACGACTCAGACGGCTCTGAACGATTTCGTCCTGAGCCGCGGCATCGCCTCCAGGCTCATCGAGCTGGAGGTGGCGGTGAACGGCGAGCTGCTGACGCGCTACCGCTGCGACGGGCTCATCGCCAGCTCGCCCACCGGTTCCACGGCTTATTCCCTGGCGGCCGGCGGTGCCATCGTGAGCCCCGACGCTGATGTGCTGACCCTGACGCCGATCTGCCCGCACACGCTCTCGATCCGCCCGGTCGTGATGAGCCTCGACTCGGTCGTCCAGGTGACCCTGCTGAGCCGCAGGCTCGAGGCGACCCTCGCCGCCGACGGCCAGCAGCAGACCGGGCTCGACACCGGCGACCGCGTGCTCATCCGGCGCAGCAAGCAGGTGGTCAGGCTCCTCCGCCCGGAGGGCCGCAGCTTCTTCGCGACCCTTCGCGAAAAGTTCGGCTGGAGCGGCGGCAATCTCTGAGCCGGGGCCGGACACCAAAAGGGCCGGCCCCGCCCTCGATGGCGAAGCCGGCCCCGGAAACGATCGCGCCGGAGAGCAATTCAGCGGTAACTGATCACCACATTCCCGCCGTCCAACCGGATCCCGGTGAGGGTGAGCGGGGAGGCTCCGGACACCCGGAAGAACCGCGTGTCGGCGGGACGCGCGACCGTGATGGTCTTGGCGGCCGCGTCCACGACCGCACCCGTCACCGCCGTGTAGGTGCCATCCAGGCTCGCGGAGCCCACCAATTGCACGGCGACCACCGGCGCCTGGGCGCTGGTGTAGGCCTTGATGCCCCCGTCGGCGTTGACGAGCGTGCGCTTCCCGGTGGTCGGATCGACGGTGAACCACTCGACATAGGCGCCACCGCCGCGCTCGTACCAGACCAGCCGGAAGCCATAGACCCCCGCCTGGGGCACCACGACATCGAAGGTGTCGTTGGCGACCCCGTTGAGGAACGACAACGCCGGGGTGGAAGCGTCGAGGACCGAGCCCGCAGCCAGCTTGTAGCCGTCGTCGGACTGGACCCCCGAACCTCACCACGCCGGCCGGCAGGTCCAGGTAGGCGATCGCGGCCATGGCCCAGTTGTCGGTGCCGCCCTCCTCGGTCTGGCCGGGGATGCCCTCATCCCCCTCGAACGAACCGGCCGATCCGCCGGAGAAGCCGTCCTGGGAGAAGTTGATCACCGGGGCGATCACAGTGGTGGCGTAGGCCCGGGGGATGGTCGATCCGGCAGCCAATTGGGCCTCGGCGCGCGCCAGGCTGTTCTCGAGCTGCCCAACGTCGGCCGGCGCCTGAACCACCTGCACCTGGATGCCACGTTGCGATCCGGGAGCGCCCATGCGGGCCGCCGGATCGAGCGAGAGGTACCGGAAGGAGAAGCTCCAGTCGTTGGTCTGGGAGACACCCTCGTTGTCGGAGTAGATCAACCGGGCCGACTGGGTCGCCCCCACTGCCGGGAGCCGATCCATCGTGTAGGAGACATTCGCACCGCTGTCGGTGGCGGTCACGGTGGCCGCGACGCCGGTCCCGTTGATCGACAGTTTCACGCTGGAGGCCGTCACACGAGTATCGCGGTTCTGGATCACCGCCTCCACCTTCGGGACCACCGTGTCGGCCACCGAGTTGTTGGCCGGGGTCAGAGCCGTCACCGCCGCGCGCTGGGCTCCGGAATCGGCAACGGGCACGAGCGCCAGGTAATTCTGCCGACGCTGCTTGCTCTCGGTATCGGGCGTGACCTGGCGCAGTCGCAGCGTGGTCACCCCATTGAGTCGCACCACCGTGCGATTGCCCGATCCGTCGGTCAGGGGCGTGTTGCGGAAGGTGAATCCGCTCAAGGTACCCAGGAACGATCCCAGCGTGCGGACGGTCTGATTGGGCTGGCTCGGATCGGAGGTCACCTGCTCGAGCACGCTCTCACCGGCCTCCATGTTGATGAGTGCTTGGCGCAGGTAGATCTCGTAGGTCCCGGGCGGCACGGTACGGGTGTAGTTGAGCCACTCGCCGGCATCGATGTCGCCGACGGCGTAGTCGTACACCTCGGCCGCCGTCCCGCCGGCCGCCGAGTATTTCGTGCGGACCAGGTCGAGCGTCCGTTCCATGCGGACCGGGTCCTGATTGCGCCACGGCGCATCCTGGCTGCGGGGAGCCGTGCGGGTATCATCGAAATCGACGCCTTGGACGCCCACCTGGTTGGCGTAGGCGTCGGACTGGGGCCCTCCGCCCTCGGCGATGGGCACGGGATTGTCGATGAAGGCGCCCCCGAAGTTGTAGTCCTCGGACTCGATCATCAGCACGGAGCCGGTGAAGGTGTCGAAATCCAGGCGTTCCCGGGTGGTGAGGCCGCCCGCGTCGGTGGCCTCGAAGACGGCGTTGTAGTTCTTGTTGGCTTCCAACTTGGAGAACGTGGCGGTGCGGGTGTTGCCCGTGCCGGCAATGACCAGACCGTTGGCCTTGGTGTATCGGGTTCCGTTGAGCACCAGCGCCACCCCGTCGTCCGCGAGGGCGGCGTCATCCGACACCTTGAACGAGACCACCGTGGAGGCCGGGAGGAAGTTGGCGAACTTGGCCGGGGTGAAGTCCGAGAGGAGGGGCGCGACGTTGGCGGCCACCGGGGCCGCCGCCGCGACGGCGTTGTCGTAGATCACCTGGTAGGGGCTCTCGGGGGCGGCCTTGTCGAAGTCCTGATAGAGGTAGAGGGTGAAATAACCGCCGGTGATGTAGGGCGCGGCCGGATCATCCTTGCCCGCCACCAGCACGTCGGCCGCGGCGGAGTCCACCACCGTTTTCTCCCAGATCACGGCGTTGTTGGCGTCCTTGTCGAGGACCCGGGCTCGAAGGATCACGCTGCCGCCACGGACGGTCATCTCAAGGTTGAGGGTGATGTTCTCCTGCTTGAGGTTCGCCGCATCACCGGAATCGGCCACGAAGTACTTGTTGATGCCCTTGGTGATCAGGATGTCGGTGGTGGATTTGGCCAGGCCGTAGCCTCCCAGTGTTCCGGCGGAGTTGGCCGTCGGGATGAAGGCCAACACCGCGAAGGAATCCTTCCCGCCGCCCTTCACCACATCGGCGCTGAAGGAGACCCGCTCGCCCTCGGCCAGGGTGAAGACCCGCGAGGTCTTCTGGCTGGCGCTGAAGATCGACTGTCCGGCCGGGGGTTGCGCGAACTGGAACTGCCCTCCCGACTCGGTCGGCAGGCCGAAGTTGGGCACAAAGGTGAAATCGGTCCATCCGGTCTTGGTGTTGTCGTTGAAGTCGTCCAGCACCGCCTCGTCGGTGACGAAGACCTCGGCGTTGTCGTAGATCGCCTGGTAGGGGCTTTCCGGGGCCGCCTTGTCGAAATCCTGGTACAGGTACAGGGTGAAGTATCCCTCGGCCAGGTACGGTGCGGCCGGATCGTCCTTGCCGGCGACCAGGACGTCGGCGGCGGCGGAGTCCACCACCGTCTTCTCCCAGATCACGGCGTTGTTGGCATCCTTGTCGAGCACCCGGGCGTTGACGATGACGCTGCCGCCCTTGGCCTTGAGGTTGAGCACCAGGGTGACGTTGTCCTGCTTGAGATTCGCCGCATCACCGGAATCGGCCACGAAGTACTTGTTGATGCCCTTGGTGATCAGGATGTCGGTGGTGGACTTGGCCAAGCCGTAACCTCCCAGCGTTCCCGCGGAGTTGGCCGTCGGGATGAAGGCCAGCACCGCGAAGGAGTCCTTGGCGCCTCCCTTAACCACATCCACCCGGTATTCGATCGTCCGTCCCTCCTTCAATTCGAAGCGTTCCGAAGTCTTCTGGCTGGCAGAGAAAATCGCACCTCCTGAAGGCGAGACATTTTGGATAAACTGGAACTGTCCTCCCGACTCGGTCGGCAAGCCGAAGCCCGGCACAAAGGTGAAGTCGGTCCACCCGGTCTTGGTATTGTCGTCAAAGTTGTCGAGCACCTTGGCTTGGAGGGACAGGCCCAGCGCGGCGATGGCCATGGCGATGGCGGCGGTGACGGTTC
>CAIOKD010000095.1 GCA_903858835.1 uncultured Verrucomicrobiota bacterium | reverse complement strand
GCCCTGCTGTTCACCCCCGGTCCCCTGACCACTTCCCTGGCGGTGAAGCAGGCCATGCTCCACGACGCCGGTTCCTGGCACTGGGAGTTCAACACCCTCGTGGCCGAGGTGCGGCAGGCCATCCTGGCCCTGGGCGGCGTTTCCCGCGAGACGGGTTGGGAGGCCATCCTGATGCAGGGCAGCGGCACCTTCGGCGTGGAGGCGGTCATCCAGACGGCCATCCCGCCACAGGGCAAGGTGGCGGTGCTTTCGAACGGAGCCTATGGCGAGCGCATGATCCTCATGCTCCAGCATGCCCGCATCCCTCATGCGATCCTGCGCACGGCCGAGGACACCCCGCCGACGCCCGAGGCCCTCGACGCATTGTTGGCCTCCGATCCGGCCATCACCCACGTGGCCGTGGTGCATTGCGAGACCACCACCGGCATCCTGAACCCCATCGAGGCCCTGGGTGCCGTGGCCCGGCGGCATGGCAAGGTCTACATCGTGGACGCCATGAGCAGCTTCGGCGGCTACCCCATCGACCTGGAGGCAGCGGGCATCGACTTCATCATCTCCTCGGCCAACAAGTGTGTGGAGAGCGTGCCCGGTTTCAGCTTCGTGATCTGCCGCCGCAAGGTCCTGCTGGCCACCGAGGGCTGGGCGCGCAGCCTCAGCCTCAACCTGCTCGACCAGCTGAAGGGCTTCGAGAAGAACGGCCAGTTCCGCTATACGCCGCCCACCCACAGCGTCCTGGCCTTCGCTCAGGCCCTGAGGGAGTTGGAATTCGAAGGCGGCATCGCCGCCCGCGCTGCCCGCTACCGGGCCAACAACGCGGCCCTCATCGTCGCCATGAAGGCCATCGGCCTGCCGTCGTACCTGCCGCCGGCCGTGCAGAGCCACATCATCACCAGCTTCGTGTATCCGAAGGATTCCCGGTTCGTCTGGACCGAGTTCTACCGCCGGGTGGCCGAGAAGGGCTTCCTGCTCTATCCGGGCAAGATCAGCCAGGCCGACACCTTCCGCATCGGCAACATCGGTCGCCTGTTCGAGAAGGATATGCGCGCCGTGGTCTACGCCATCGCCGAGACCCTCCGCGAGATGGGCGTCAAAACGACCTAAGCCGATTCAAGTACCACGTTGGTGTAGATGCGGCGCTCGCCGGTGCGGATCAGGCCGATGGCCCCGGGCACCCGGGCTTTGAGGGCGAGATGGGGTTCCCACTGCACGGGTGTACCGCCGAAGGCCGACTGGAATTCGGCGCGCACCGCCGGCTCGTTGTGCTCGTGGAATTCGGAGGCCATCCACACGGGGCCCGCCTTCCAGTGCGTGAGGATCGCCTCGACCACCTGGGGCACGGTCGGAATGCCATAGACCAATGACAGGTCCACGGTCTCGATGCCGGGCCAGGCCGGGAACATGGAGTCGGCGATGACGAGCCGGTTGGTGTGCCGCACCCGGGCCAGGAGGGACAGCAGGTGGGGGTTGAGGATGCCGCCGCGGATCATGAGTCCGAGGGAACGGCCGACGGGGGGTGAAGTCAAGGACCCCGCCCCGTCCCGCCTTCTTGAAGTTCGCCTGAAAGGCCGGCCCGGTTCCGGACGAAGGCTGGAGAACCATGAATCCATTCCAGGATATTCCCGGCCCCTCCACATTCCCGGCACCCGCGCCTGCCGCTCCCGCTCCTGTGGAGATCCCGGCGGTCGGTCTCCGGGAACTTCCGCCGAGCGAACGTCCCCGCGAACGCCTCATCCGCCACGGGCCGGAGGGCCTGCGCATCGCCGAGCTGCTTGGGCTCCTGCTGCGGACCGGCATCCCCGGGGCCGATGCCGTGGCCGTCGGCGATGCGCTCCATTGCCACTTCGGCAGCCTCGCCACCCTCAACCGCGCCTCGCATGCCGAGCTGGCCCGTCGGCCCGGCGTGGGCCCCGGCAAGGCGGCCCTCCTGATGGCGGCGTTCGAGCTGGGGCGCCGGGTCTCCCGGGAGGCGCTCGACTCGGCCCCGGTGCTCGACACGCCCGCCCGTATCGCGGCGTTGCTGGCCGACACCGCCGTCGGCTGGAAGGCCGAGCGTATGGTGGTGCTCCTGCTCAACACCCGTTGCCGGCTCATCCGCATGGAGACGGTGACCGAGGGACTCATCGACCAGGTCCTCGTGCATCCGAGGGAGATCTTCCGTCCGGCCATCGCCGCCGGCGCCCATTCGATCGTGCTGGTGCACAATCATCCCAGTGGTGACCCGAGCCCGTCGGAGGCCGACATCCGCATCACCCGCGAGATCCTCCGCGCCGGGCTCCTGCTGCGCATCGAGGTGCTCGACCACGTCATCCTGGGGCGCCCCTCCGGTGGTGGGATCAAGGGATACAGCTCCCTCCGCGAATTGGGCCATCTTCGGCCGGCCTGACCCGGGCGGACCGGGCGGTGACCAAAATGGGGAGCGGAACCCGGAAGGGCGAGGTGCGGGATTCAGGCCGAGGGCCCGCTGGCGGAACCGGCCCGGCGGACGAGCCGCACGTCCGGACCGAGGAGGTCGGCAAGCAGTCGTCCGAAATCGGGCCCCTCGAAGACCACACCCTCGCCGGTGGCCTCATTCCAGTCGGCATGGGACTCGGTGACCAGGTCCACCACCACCCCGGGCCAGTGGCCGAGGGTCACGACATCGCCTCGGCGGACGGGTTCGCCGGTGGTGTAATTCCAGGGTGCGGGCATGGGGTGGGAACCGCCGCAGCGTGCCCGAGGCGACCCCGCCCCGCAATCCCGACCCGGTCTCTGGCCCATTTTGCCTTTTGCCTTTTGGCCCGGCGCCTCCGCAACCTCGTGCCCATGCGCGTTCTCACCGGCATCCAGCCGAGCGGCGCCCTGCACCTGGGCAATTATTTCGGAGCCATGCTCCCGGCTATCAGCCTTCAGGACCAGGGCGAGGCCTACTACTTCATCGCCGACTACCATTCGATGACCTCGCTGACCGACGCGGCGAAGCGCCGGCAGTACACCATGGATGTTGCGCTCGACTGGTTGGCCGCCGGCCTGAACCCCGACCGGTGCGTGTTCTGGAAGCAGTCCGACACGCCCGAGCACACCGAACTGGCCTGGCTGCTGAGCACCGTGACGCCGATGGGCCTGCTCGAGCGCTGTCACAGCTACAAGGACAAGGTGGCCAAGCTCGCCGACGGCGACCTGGGCGCGGTGAACCACGGCCTCTTCGCCTACCCGGTGCTGATGGCCGCCGACATCCTCCTCTATGACACCCAGGTGGTGCCGGTGGGCAAGGACCAGAAGCAGCACCTCGAGGTGACCCGCGACATCGCGATCAAATTCAACCACGTCTACGGCGAGACCTTCGTCGTGCCGGAGCCCCGCATCCAGGAATCGGTCGCCGTGGTGCCCGGCACCGATGGCCAGAAGATGAGCAAGAGCTACGGCAACACCCTCGAGCTCAGCGGCGACGAGAAGGCCCTGCGCAAGCGGGTGATGTCGATCCAGATGGACAGCCGCTCCCCGGCCGAGCCCAAGCCGGATGCCGACAAGAACATCGCCATCCAGCTCCTGCGGCTGGTCGCCCCTCCCGAGGTGGCTGCCGACTGGGAGAACCGCCTCCGGGCCGGGGGGCTGGGCTACGGAGACCTCAAGAAGGGGCTCTTCGAGGAATACTGGAAGCACTTCGCCGCCTTCCGCGAGCGGCGGGCCGAATTGGCGGCCCGGCCCGATGAGGTCCGCGACATCCTGAGGGCGGGGGCGGTCAAGGCGCGTGCCAAGGCCCAGAAGACCCTCGCCCGCGCCAAGCAGGCCTGCGGCCTCGACTGAGCGCCCTCTTCGGAGCCGGGTTCGGTGCGGACCTTTCCTGGAATCGTTCCCGGTGGGGTCGCGGCCGAAAATCCGCGCTTCCGGCCAATTTACATTCCGGGTGGGCTTTTCCATGCTGTGGGCCACGGCATGAGCTTTTACGACCGACTCAAGTGGACCGCGGACGGACTGATCCCGGCCATCATCCAGGAGCAATCCACCGGGCGCGTCCTGATGATGGCCTGGATGAACCGCGCCTCGCTCGAGAAGACCCTCGAGACTCGGCGCACCTTCTTCTGGAGCCGATCGCGCCAGAAGTTCTGGATGAAGGGCGAGTCCAGCGGGCATGTGCAGGTGGTGAAGGACGTGGCCTTCGACTGCGATGGCGACACCCTGCTCATCCAGGTGGAGCAGACCGGTGCTGCCTGCCATGAGGGCTACCAGTCGTGCTTCTTCCGGAGCATCGAGGGCGACGGGGCCACTTGGAAGGTGACCGAGCCCCAGCTCCAGACTCCCGACGCCATCTACGGCAAGCAGTGAGCCTGGTCGTCCCCGAGGTCGTTCCGCCGGGTTCGGCACCCTGGTGCCTGTTCGCCGCGCTGGCGCTGGCGGGACGATCGGCTGATCTGGTCTCCACCTTCCTCGCCACGCCCAATCTCGCGCTCGAGGGCAATCCCTTGGCGCGTCGGCTGGGGTGGCGTTGGGGCATCCCGATCAATGTGGCGGCATCGTTGGGGATCGGATGCCTTCCCGGCCTGGCCATCGCGGTGGCGACCACCAGTGCCCTGGTCGCGGCCCGCAATTTCCAGAACGCCTGGATCATGCGGTCGATGGGGGAGTGGGAATACCGGATCTGGATGTCGGAACGGCTCGACCGGGCGCCGCGGGCCTTGCCCGCCCTGTGCTTCATCGCCGAGTCGTCGCTCACGCTGGTGCCCGGGCTGGCCCTGTTGTTCTTCGCGGAATCGGGGGGCGTGGCCCAGTCGGTGGGCCTGGGCATCACGGCCTACGCCGCCGCCGTGGCCCTCTTCACCCTCATGGCCCTCGGGCGTCGCCGGGATTGAGCCTCCATCGCGGCCTCGTTTGGCTTGGGCTCAACCGACTTCGGAACCCGACTCGACGTTCCTCCGGCCTGAGCTCAGTTGACTTCGGAACCGAGTTCGACGTTCCAATACGCCACATCCAGGAAATGCCGCCAGCTGTCGTGGATCGACGCCCCGAAGCTCACCTGCACGAAGGGGCGCCACTTGGGTCGCTTGGGCTTGCGCACCAGGCGCATCTGGGCCTCGGCCGGAGTCCGGTTGGCCTTGCGCGTGTTGCAGGGAATGCACGAGCACACGATGTTTTCCCAGGTGGTCGGACCTCCGCGGTCGCGGGGGATCACGTGATCGAGGTTCAGGTCACGCCGGTCGAAAGTCTTGCCGCAGTACTGGCAGGTGTTCCGGTCGCGCTCGAAGAGGTTGTGACGGGTGAACTTGACCTCTTTTTTCGGGAAACGGTCGAAACCCATCAGCAGGATCACCCGGGGCACGCGGATGCGGAACGACACGGTGCTCACCGATCCCTCGGGATCGGGCGAGGCCTCCGATAGATCGCGCCACTGCTGGAAATCGAGGGTCCGGTAATCGCCGTCGCCGACGCCGAACACCACCTGGGCGTGCCCCTCGAAGAGAAGCGTCAGCGCCCGACGCACCGAGCAGACGTTGACCGCCTGCCACAGCCGGTTGAGGACGAGGACCTGATCACAAAGGACGCCGCTCATCGGAGGCTTTTCAACTACAGTCCCTTCCTACTAACGGCCTCCCAACCCCCTGTCAACGAGCCCGGGTGAAGAATCGCTGATCGTGGGCCGGTCCCAGGGTCGAACGCCCGGGTTGTCCCCGCACTTGTCCGCCCGGACGATTTCCGTAAGGTTGCCGCTTTCGATGCACGAGCCTGCCATCACCCCGGAACTGGTCGCGAAGCACAACCTCACGCCCGACGAGTACCGGAAGATCCTCGAGATCCTCGGTCGTGAACCGTCGTACACCGAGCTGGGCATCTTCTCGGTCATGTGGTCGGAGCACTGCTCCTACAAGAACACCCGGCCCGTCCTGAAGACCTTCCCCACCAAGGGCGAGAAGATCCTCGTCGGCGCGGGTGAGGAGAACGCGGGCATCATCGACGTGGGCGACGGCGTGGCCATCGCCTTCAAAATCGAATCGCACAACCACCCGAGCGCCGTGGAGCCCTTCCAGGGCGCGGCCACGGGTGTCGGCGGCATCATCCGCGACATCTTCACCATGGGCGCACGCCCGGTTGCGGCGCTCAATTCGCTGCGTTTCGGCGAGTTGTCCAACCCCGAGGTGCGCCGCCTGTTCTCGGGCGTGGTCGGCGGCATCGCCCACTACGGCAACTGCTTCGGCATCCCGACGGTCGCGGGCGAGGTTTATTTCGACAAGAGCTACGAGGGCAACCCGCTGGTCAACGCCTTCGCCCTCGGGGTGCTGCGGCACGACCAGATCACCCGCGGCGCGGCCCACGGCATCGGCAACCCGGTGTTCTACGTCGGGCCGGCGACGGGCCGTGACGGCCTGGCCGGTGCGGCCTTCGCCTCCCAGGACCTCACCGAGGAATCGGCCGAGCAGCAGCGCGGGGCCGTTCAGGTGGGCGATCCCTTCATGGAGAAACTCGTCTGCGAGGCCTGTCTGGAATTGCTGGCGACCGGGTGCGTCGCGGGCATGCAGGACATGGGCGCGGCGGGCCTGACCTGCTCCACCTGCGAGACGGCGGCCCGGGCCGGCACCGGCATCGAGATCGAATTGGACAAGGTGCCGCAGCGGGCTCCGAACATGTCCAGCTACGAGATCATGCTCTCCGAATCCCAGGAGCGCATGCTCATCGTCGTCCACAAGGGCCGCGAGGCCGAGGTCAAGGCGGTCTTCGACAAGTGGGACCTGCCCTGGGCCGAGATCGGCGTGGTGACCGACACCGGCCGCATGGTCGTCCGCCACGGAGGCAAGGTGGTGGTGGACGTGCCGGCCAAGAAGCTGGCCGATGAGGCCCCGGTGTATCAGCGCGAGTCCCGCGAGGCGGCCTACATGGCGGCGGTCCGGGCCTTCCGTCTCGACGGCATCGCCGACACCCGTGATCCGATGGGCGACCTCGGGGCGCTGCTTTCCAACCACACCATCGCCTCCAAGAACTGGGTGTACGGCCAGTACGACCACATGGTGCGCGACGGTTCGGTGGTCTGCCCGGGCAGCGATGCGGCGGTCATCCGCATCAAGGCCGACAGTCTTCCGGTCACCAAGGCCGAATACGCGGCCGCCAAATCGGGCGCGGCCGACGGGTTCCAGCCGCCGGCGCCCCTGGCCGACAAGTACGTGGCGTTCACCGTCGATTGCAACGGCGGCTACGTGTACCTCGACCCCTACGAGGGCGGCAAAGCGGCCGTCACCGAGGCCTGCCGCAACCTGGCCTGCTCCGGGGCGATTCCGGTGGGCTCGACCGACAACCTCAATTTCGGCAATCCCCACAATCCCGAGATCTTCTGGCAGCTCAAGGAGTCGGTCCGGGGCTTGGCCGACGGATGCCGTGCCTTCGGTGCCCCGGTCACCGGCGGCAACGTGTCGCTCTACAACCAGCGTGGCGCCCTGGGCGCCATCGATCCCACGCCCACGGTGGCGGTGGTCGGCATCATCGAGAAGCCCGAGCACATCACCACCCAGTGGTTCAAGGACGCGGGCGATGCCATCCTGCTCCTCGGCGCGCCGGTGGACCTGGCCGATCCCCTGCAGGGCCTCGGCGGCAGCGCGTACCTCAAGACCCGGCATGGCCTGAAGAACGGCCTGCCGCCCCGGGTCGACCTCGGCGTCGCCCAGACGCTCCACACCACCCTGCTCGGGCTCATCCGCGAGGGCGTGGTCAAGAGCGCCCATGATTGCAGCGAGGGCGGTCTGGCCGTGACCCTGGCCGAGTCGTGCTTCAGCCAGCAGGTGGCCCGCGAGAGCCACCGGTTCCTCGGGGCCACCGTCGATCTCTCCGCCTGCGCCGAGGGCGCTCGGCTCGATGCGCTGCTCTTCGGCGAGACCCAAAACCGGGTGGTCGTCTCCGTCGCCGCCATCGATGCGGGCCGCGTGCTCAAGCAGGCCCAGGCCATGGGGGTGCCTGCCGTTCAGATCGGCACCGTGGGTGGCGAATCCCTCATCCTCAAGACCCCGGCCGGCCAGTTCTCCGCGCCCGTGGCCCAGCTGCACGACGGTTGGTGGAACTCCATCGCCCAGGCCATGGCCTGATCCCTGCGAATCCCTGCCGACCCCCACCTCCACCCGCCCATTCCATGAGTTCGAACCCCGCCCCCGCGGCCGCCTGGCCCGGAGTGATCCGCCGCTACGCCCGTTTCCTGCCGGTGACCGCGGAGACGCCCGTCGTCACCTTGTTGGAGGGCAACACGCCGCTGATCCCCGTCCCGAACTTCGTGGCGGCCATCGGCGGGAACTTCGACCTCCGCCTCAAGTACGAGGCCATGAACCCGACCTGCTCCTTCAAGGACCGGGGCATGACCATGGCCATCACCAAGGCCAAGGAGCGGGGTGCCAAGATCGTCGTCTGCGCCAGCACCGGGAACACCTCGGCCAGCGCCGCCGCCTACGCCGCCCGGGCCGGCCTCAAGTGCGTGGTGCTCCTGCCGCAGGGAAAGATCGCCCACGGCAAGATGTCGCAGGCGCTCCTCTACGGGGCCACCACGGTGAGCATCGACGGCAATTTCGACGACGCGCTCAACATCGTGCGCGAGTTGGGCCAGACCGGCCTGGTCGAGGTGGTGAACTCGGTGAACCCCGTGCGCATCGAGGGCCAGAAGACCGCGGCCTTCGAGATCTGCGACGCCCTGGGCGACGCGCCCGACTTCCATTTCCTGCCGGTGGGCAATGCAGGCAACATCACGGCCTACTGGCGCGGCTTCCGCGAATACGCCGAGGCCGGGCTCTCCGACACGCTCCCCCGCATGATGGGCTGGCAGGCCGCCGGCGCGGCGCCGCTGGTGTTGGGCCACCCGGTGCCCCACCCCGAGACCGTGGCCACGGCCATCCGCATCGGCAACCCGGCCAGCTGGCAGGGGGCCGTGGATGCCGCCCGGGAGAGTCAGGGCTCCATCCGCTCGGTGACCGACGAGGAGATCCTGCACGCCTACAAGCTGTTGGCCCGCACCGAGGGTGTGATGGTGGAACCGGCCTGTGCCGCCCCGTTGGCCGGCCTTATCAAGGCCGTGCGCGGTGGCGAGATCCCGGAAGGCTCGCTCGTGACGGCCACCATGACCGGCCACGGCCTCAAGGACCCCGACACGGCCATCCGCGTGGCCGGCTTCGAGCCCATCCTGGCCAAGGCCACCAAGGAGGCCGTCATGGCCGCCGTGGGCCTGGCCTGACCCGGCGGGCCGACGAATCCATCCGGAAGAGTGGGCAAACGTCGCTCCGGGTGCTTCACTGCCCGCGGCGCGACAACCCCGTGCCAGCAGGTCCGCCATGAGCCCATCGCCGCCGATCTCGGTCTATTTCGTCTCGGGTGCCGAGGCCCATCGCATCGGCGCCGCCCTCGACAGCGTCCGGGGCTGGGCCGCCGAGATCGTGGTGATCCTCCAGCAGGACGTGGCCGATGGCACCGAGGAGTTGGCTCTCTCGCGGGGCGCCCGGGTGTATCGGGAACCGTGGAAGGGATTCGTCGGACAGAAAGCCTCGGGCCTCGCCAAGACCACCTCCGAGTGGACCCTCAACCTCGATGCCGACGAGGTCGTGACTCCGGAGTTGAAGGAGGAGATCGCCCGGGCCATCGCCGCCGCCGGCCCCGAGACCGGGGCCTTCAGTTTTCCGCGGTGCACCTGGTTCCTGGGGCGCTGGATCCGTCACGGCGACTGGTATCCCGACCGCGTGATCCGCCTGGCCCGTCGCGGACGGGCGCATTGGGGAGGCGAGGAACCCCATGCCCAACTGCAGGTCGACGGTCGCATCGGCCGCCTGCGCTCGGATCTGCTCCACTACAGCAACGAGAGCATCGATCGGCAGGTGACCAAGATCGCGCCCTACAGCACCGCCTTCGTCCAGGCCTCGCTGCGCACCGGTCGACGGGCCAGCTGGGTCGACCTGCTGTTCCGTCCCCGCTGGCGCTTCCTGCGGGGCTACATCTTCAAGGGCGGTTTTCTCGACGGACTCCCCGGCTACTACATCGCCTGGGCCAATGCCTTCACGGTCGCCACCCGCTACACCAAGCTGCGCGCGGTGGACGAGGGCCTGGAATCGGTGCCCGACCAGGCACCCCGCACCCCGAGATAGATGCCTGGACCTCAGCGGAGGATGCGCTCGCGTCCCGGATCGACCGGCGCCCGGAGGGTCATCCGCGCCGGGTATCTCACGCCGTCCTGGAGGATCTCGTACCGGCCGGCCTCCAGCCAGGCGGTGTCGACTCCGAGTTCGGCCTGCTCGGGCGGTCGCTTGATGTAGGCCATGGCCACGGGCGCCGAGAGGGTCGGGGAGTAGGCCGCGCTGGAGGTATAGCCCGCCAGCAGGCCGTCCCGGAACACCGGCTCATTGCCCCAGAGCGTGACCGTCGGGTCGTCGCAGGGCATCACCAGCGACACCAGCCGCTTCCGCAGCGGGCGGCCCCGCAGCTCCAGGAGGTGCGCCTTCGCGAGGAACTCCCGGTCCCAGTCGATGGCGAATCCGAGGCCGGCCTCGAAGGGGGTCTCGTCCACCGACAGCTCGTGGCCCCAGGCCCGGTAGGCCTTTTCGATCCGCAGGGCGTTGATAGCGTAGTTGCCGGCCGGTCCGATTCCCACTTCCTTCCCGGCCTCCATCAGGGCGCTCCATACCGTGGCCATCGATCCAGCCGGGCCGTGCAGCTCCCATCCCAGTTCGCCCACGTAGGTCACGCGCAGGGCCCTTACCGGAGAAGCGGCCCCGGCGATGCGGATCTCGGCGCTGTGGGCGAAGGGGAAGGCCGATGCCGAGAGATCGCTTTCGGTGACCCGCTGCAGCACGTGCCGCGCTTGCGGGCCCATGATCGACACCACGCCGATCGACCCGGTGACGTCGTCGAGACGGAGATCGGCGTCGGCGGGAACGTTACGGAGGATCCAGTCGGCGTCGTGTCGCACCTGCTGCGTCGGCGCCACGAGGTAGAAGCGATCAGGCGCCGTGCGGACGACCGTCACGTCGCTCTCGTAGGTGCCCCGGGCATTGAGAAGCCCGGTGTACACGATCCGTCCCACCGGCACGTCGATCCGGTTGCCGCAGAGGCGGTCGAGGGCCCGCAGGGCG
>CAIOKD010000094.1 GCA_903858835.1 uncultured Verrucomicrobiota bacterium | reverse complement strand
CGCACCACCGCCTTCTGCATCAGCCCCTACACCCGGCGCGGTGCGGTGGTCTCGACCCAGTACAACACCACCAGCCTCATCCGCACCGCGGAGCAGGTGCTGGGCATGAAGCCCATGAACCAGTTCGATGCGAGCGCCACGCCGATGTCGGACTGCTTCCAGGAGACGCCCGACTTCACGCCCTACACGGCGGTGCCCAACACCGTGCCTCTCGACCAGATGAACCCGCCGGCCAAGGCGCTCCTGAATCCCATCCTCAGGCGCGATGCCGAGGTCTCGGCTCGCCTCAACTTCCGCGAGGTGGACAAGGCCCCGGAGGATGTCCTCAACCGCATCCTCTGGAATGCGATGGCCGGTCCGGATCGCCCCTATCCGGAGTGGGCCGTCACCCCCGATGCTGACGACGACGACGATTGACCCCAGTCTTGCCTCCCGATGAGCGACGAGGTGTTTCGACCGCCGGGGGATTGCCCGGTCTGCGGCGAGTTCGTGCCGCGCAAGGCGGTCGCATGCCCCGGTTGCGGGGCCTCCCGCGACTCCGGGTGGAACGACGAGGCCCGCATCTCCGGACTCGATCTCCCGGACGACGAGGACTTCGACTACGAGGATTTCGTGGCCCGGGAATTTGGCCAGGGACGCCCCAAGAAGCGGGATCGTCGCCGGTTCTGGACCGTGGTCGGGTTCATCGTTATCGCCGCCATGGCCGCATCATTGCTGGCGGTCTTCCGATGGCACTGACCGATCGCCACCGGTGTCCCGTGACAAAATGCGCCCAGGTTTCGGCCAATGGAGGCTGGCGCTGACGGATCGATCCAGAAGAAGGTGTATTCGTCATGAACCGTAAATCTCCCCCAGGGACTTGGAGTGCGGTCGCCTTGGCTTGGGCCGTCTGCCTTGGGCTGTCCGTCGCGGGGCCGTGCCTGCGGGTGAGGGCTGATTTCCAGGGTTCGACCCACCTGGTGGAATTGGAGACCGAGGCTCTGCGGTATTCCAAGGAGACCCCCACCGGTCCCGTGGCCGAGTTGATCCGGAAGATCGAGGCCGGGAAGGTGACGCTCGAGTGGGATGCCAAGTTGGGTTGGCTGCCTTCGTTCCAGAAGGCCCTGGGCGTGGATCCCTCCTCGCAGACGCTGGTCTTTTCCAAGACATCGTTGCAGCGCGAGCACATCCACCCGGGCAATCCCCGCGCCATTTTCTTCAACGACGACATCTATCTCGGATACATCCCGGGTTCACCGCTCGTAGAAGTCTCCGAAGTGGATCCGCGCCTGGGCGGCATCTTCTATGTGGTGGAGCAGAAGCCCACTGCGAAACCGGTCATCAAGCGCATCGACAACTGCCTCGAGTGCCACGCCTCTTCCCGGACCATGGGGGTTCCGGGACACCTCTTCCGCTCGATCGAGACCGACCGCCAGGGAATCGTCGACTTGGCCAGCGGCATCGAACCCGTCGATCACCGCACTCCCATGGCCGACCGCTGGGGCGGGTGGTATGTGACCGGCACGCACGGTCCGGTGCAGCATCGGGGCAATCGGATGGGGGACGACTTCGTGAAGGCCAAGGCGAACCCGTCGCTGGGCGGCAACAAGACGCGCCTCGACGAGTACTTCGACCCTTCCAAATACCCGTCCCCCGGCAGCGATATCGTGGCCCTGATGGTCCTGGGTCACCAGGTCCACCTGCACAACTTCATCGCGCGGGTCCACTACATGGCGGCCCAGCACCTCGCGGCCTACGGTCATGTCGACTACCTCAAGTCGCCGGTCGAGGGCCTGGTCAAGCAACTGCTCATGGCCGAGGAGGTCCCGCTCGAATATCCGGTGAAGGGCAGCCAGGAGTTCGTCCGCAGCTTCGAGGCGTCGGGTCCGCGGGACAAGCAGGGGCGTTCGCTGCGGCAATTGGACCTGCAGAAGCACCTGTTCAAGCACCCCTGCAGTTTCCTCATCCACGCCGAGGCCTTCCGCCGACTGCCCGCGCCGCTCAAGCAGAAGATCTACCGCCGGATGGCCGAGGTCCTGAGCGGAGCCGATACCTCGGAGCCCTTCCGCCGACTGTCCCCCGCGGACCGGGTGGCGGTCCGCGAGATCCTCACCGAGACCCTTGAAGACCTGCCCCCCGACTGGAAGTGCCTGACCGAGCCGAAGACGATCCAGACGATCGCCCCGGCCAAGGTCCTGTCGGACAACTCGAAGTAAGGCCCGAAAACATCAGCCGCACCCTCGAGCCCTGGGTCGCCCTGGAAAAGTCGGGTGGGCTTGGGTGCCATCGCCCATCCGGTCCGCCTCAGCGACCGCCGCCGAGCCAAGCCCAGACGCCGGCCGGTTCGTGGTAGTCGGGGATGGCGAAATCGGCTCCGGCCTCGGTGAGGCGTTGACGTTTGGATTCGTCCCAACGGCCGGAATGCCAATGTTCTTCATCGGCGGCCACGGCGATGGCTCGCCCTCCGGCCGCCTTGGTCTCGGCGATCTCGACCGCGCCATCCCCGAAGGACACCAGTGCCCGGGCTGGATCCAGTCCCTGCGCCTCGATGATCCCGCGGATGGCGATGCGTTTGTGGAACGAGGTGTCGGTCAGGCTCGTCGGCCCATGGATGCGTTCGGCGAAGAAGTCCCGGACTCCCAGGCAATCGACCTCGGCCGAGACCGCCGGTCGGGGGGTGCCGCTGACGATGTGCAGCGTGGCCCCCGCCTCCTGGAAGCGCCGCAGGAAGGCGCGCGCACCCCGCACCATGTAGTGGTCGGCCGGGTGTTCGCCGTGCCGGATGGAATCCATGCGCTGGCGGATCAGGCGGCCGAGGCGTTCCTGGAAATCGTCCTGATAGCGGTCGGGGTGCCATGGGGTGCCCCCGCGCTCGGCGACCAGGACCCCCAGTCGCTCCATCTGGTGGATGCTGGGGCGGCCGTTCAGCGCCCAGATCTCGCGGTGGGCCATGGCCTCACGGGTAGGGGCCGATTCGTCCGGGGCCGGGGGCAGGAATTCCAGCCACTGGCGCAGCATCACCTCGCCCCAACCGGCGCGAATGAACGACAGGGTCCCGTCCCAGTCGAAGACGACATGCAGGGTGTTCATCTCAGAGCGTCACGGGCAACCCGGTGCGGATCGACTCGGCCTCGGCCTCGCAGACGGCGACGGCGGCTGCGCCGTCATCGGCGGTGACCACCGTCGGGGCGCGGCCGGCGCGGATCGACTCGGCGAAATGCCGGATCTGCCCCGCGTAGCCATTGGGCTCGTCGAGCTTCAGGGTCTCGGCCGGCTGTCCCTCCACGAAGCGGCGCAGGGCCTCGGTGCCCCGCGAGGAGTCGTAGTCGAGGGTGGCCCGCTCAAAGACCACCGTGTAGGCCATGCAGAAGCCGAACCCCGGGGTCATGGCCCAACTGCCCTCGGCGCTGATCACCGCGCCGCCGGCGGTGTCGTACTGGGAGACCACATGGTCGATGCCGCCGCTGACCCGCGTGTGGCCCCGCGAGAAGACTCTGGCCGGGTGTCCGAAGCAGAACCGGATGAAGTCGACGTCGTGGATGTGCAGGTCGAGCAGCGCTCCGCCGGAGTCGGCCGCGCTCAGGAAGTGCCCGTGCCCCCAGCCCGGGGCCTGGGCCACCCGCCGGAACCGGGCGCTCAGCACCCGCCCATACTGACCGCCCGCGATGGCCTCCTTGACCGCCCGCCACTCCGGCCAGAAGCGCAGGCACATCGCCGGCATGAGGAAGACACCCCGTTGGGCCGCCTCGCGGGCGGCCTCGGCCAGTCGACGCCCCTCCTCGGAGGTCCGGGTCATGGGCTTCTCCACGAGCACGTGCTTGCCGGCCTTCAGGGCGGCGATGGCCAACTCCAGGTGGCTCTTGGTCGGCGTGGTGATGTCCACGACCTGGATGGCCGGGTCGGCCAGGAATTCGGACACATCGCGGTAGGCGCGGACCTTCGTCATGTCGAGGCGCACCCCGTTGGGGTCGCCCACGTTCCCGCCCACGCGGGTGAGGTCGCCGTCGAGGTTGCGTCCGCTCGGGTTGCAGATCGCGCCGACAGAGGTGCCGGGCACGTGCGCCAACGCCTGGATGTGGGTCGCGGCCATGAAGCCCAGGCCGAGGAATCCGAACTGCAGTGTCATGGGCCCTAGGCAACCACGTGCCGCGGCCGAAGACAATCGGCGAGCCGGCGTTTCGGGCGGGGATCGTCGTCGGGCCTGATCCGCCGGTTCCGAGACGGTTCATGCCCGCAGTTTGCGCTTCCGGTCCGAAGCCGGTCGGGTTGGAATCTCCTGAGACTTCCCGGATGAACATCGGCAACACCATGGCAGGCGTCGCCCTCGCGGCCCTGACGGCGTTGGTGGCCTCGGCGGCCGCCCCGGCCGCCGTGCCCGCGGACCCGACGTCGCACTGGGCCTTCCAGCCGGTCCGCGATCCGGTCCCGCCGGCGGTGTCCGATCCCGCCTGGTGCCGCACGCCCCTCGATCGGTTCATCCTGGCGCGGTTGGAACGTCAGGGTCGCCGACCCGCTCCCGAGGCCGACCGCAGGACTTGGATCCGGAGGGTCACGCTCGACCTCACGGGCCTGCCGCCGACGGTGGAGGAGATCGAGGCCTTCGAACGGGATCCCTCGCCCGTCGCCGCCGAGACGGTGGTCGATCGTCTCCTCGCCTCGCCCCGCTATGGCGAACGCTGGGGACGCCACTGGCTGGACGTGGTGCGGTACGCCGACACCGCGGGCGAGACCGCCGACTACCCGGTGCCGGTGGCCTGGCGCTACCGGAACTACGTCATCGACGCCTTCAACGCCGACAAGCCCTACTTCCGCTTCATCGAGGAGCAGGTCGCCGGCGACCTGCTCGCGCGCCAAGGGCCACGGGAGCGGTACGCGGAGCGGGTGGCGGCCACCGGGTTCCTGGCCCTCTCGCGGCGCTTCGGGTTCGACTCCGAGAACTACCACCACCTCACGCTCCAGGACACCATCGACACGATGGGTCAGGCCTTCCTGGGGCTGACGTTGGGTTGCGCCCGCTGCCACAACCACAAGTACGACCCGATTCCCTCGACCGACTACTACGCCCTCTACGGGATCTTCGAGAGCACCCGGTTCGCCTTCCCGGGATCGGAGCAGAAGCAGCGCACCCGCTCCATGGTGCCGCTGATCCCGCCCGAGGAATCGCTGCCCCGCTGGCGCGAGTACGAGCAACGCGTCGCCTCGCTGACCCGGGTCGTCCAGCGTGCCGGGTTGCCGGTGCCCTCGGCCGTGCTGAAGTCCATCGACGACCTCGATGGCGATTTCGAACTGCAGGCCCCGGCCGCCGGCGGCAGCAAGGGGGTGCTGGTGCCGCCCTGGGTCTACGACGGGCCCATCGCCGTCACCACCGATGCCCAGAGTCCCTTCCGGAACCGTCATCCCGGAGGCCGCGTCGGGGCCTCGATTCCTGCCGGATCCCAGCCATGGCACCTCGGGCAGGCCCTGCACCGGCTCGGTCGGTCGGTCCGCGACGCCTCCCGCCTGTCGGTCAATCTCGACCTGAAGACCCTTCCCGAGGCCCCCGGTACCCCCGAAGCCCCGGGTTCCCACCGGTTCCGGGTGGGCCGCGATGGCGGTCGGCCGGCGTTGGAGGTGATCATCTCCGCACGGAGCCTGGCCCTGCGGACCGGGCCCGGGAAACCGGTGCCTCTGGCCACCCTCGTCCCGGGCTCGTGGGTGAATCTCCAGCTCGAGCTCGACCGCAAGGGGCGGACCATCGTCGCCCGGGTGGGCGCCCCCGGGGCCGTCCGAACGGTCGGCCCGCAGCCCCTGTCGGCCGCCTGGGACGGCGTCATCGACTTCCTGGGCCTCGATTCCTTGGCCGAAGATCCGGTCGCCGGTACCGCCGCGGCGGCGATATCCCGCCCCGGCCTGTGCGTCGACAATCTGGCGATCCAGCCCGAGCCCCTCGAGCCCGTGTCCACCGAGATCCCGGGTGCCGTCGATGCGTCCCTCGCGGAGCGCGACGCGCTGGAGGCCGAACGGGCCTCGCTGGTGGGCATTGACGGAGGCTTCGAGGGGCAGAAGGCCGGGGCTCCGCCGGCCCAACCCTGGCACCCGGGCCCGAACAGTCGGGTGCGGATCCGGGCCGAATCCCAGAGCGCCTTCGGTGCGCCGCCCTCCCGGGGTGCCTTGGGCGTCCACATGCCCGGAGGGCCCGCCTACGACGGATTCGGTCAGAACCTGTCCCCGGCCTGGAAGAGCGACCGGACCGGCCGGCTCCACGCGGCCTTCGACTTCCGCTGCGGCGAGGTGCCCGGCGGTGTCGCCCCCGACGCGGAGGGCACCTGGCGGTTCTATCTGGGGCACGGCCCCGGGACCTCCGCCGCGCTCGAATTGTTCTGGTCCGGTTCGGAGTTCTTCCGCGTCGATGGCGGGCGCCGGGAGTCCCTCGGCCCGCTGCAGCGGGGGCGCTGGCATCGGGTCCGGCTGTCGCTCGACCTGCGGGCCCGCCGCTACGAGGCCACCCTCCAGGGCGATGGCGCCCCGCGCGGGTTCTCCGGTGCGCTGTCCCCGGCCTGGGATGGCGTGATCGACGATGTCTTCATCGACTCCTACGGGCATCGGCCCGGCCCGAAACCCGCCCTCGATGCCGACAACTTCGCCCTCCAGGAGGCGCCCCTGCCTTCGGTCGACCCCGGGGCGGTCGCCGAGTCGCCCGACACCGCCGAACGCCGTCGTCGACGCGTCGGGGAGATCGAGGCCCGGCTGAAGGTCCTGCAAGACCGGGCCCAGGCCGCCGCCGCCGAGCTGGAACGCCTCCTTGTCGAGGGTCCGTTCCCGCTGGCCTACGGGGTCGCCGAGGGAACCCCGCGCGATGCGGTCCTCCAGGTGCGGGGCGAACCCGACCAGCCCGGGAAACCGGTCCGGCGCGGGGCGCTTTCGGCCCTGGTCCCGGCGCGCATGGCCCCGGCCGGGGACACCAGCGGTCGATTGGAACTGGCCCGCTGGCTGACCGATCCGTCCCATCCGCTCCCGGCCCGGGTGATGGTCAATCGGATCTGGCAGCAGCACTTCGGCCGGGGCCTGGTGGCCACCGGCAACGATTTCGGCCTGCGCGGGCAGGCTCCCAGCCACCCGGAACTGCTCGACCACCTGGCCTCGGAGTTCCGACGTTCGGGCGGGTCGATCAAGTCGCTGCACCGCCTCATACTGGCCAGCGCCACCTACCGCCAGCGCAGCGAACCGGAGCCCCCACCGTCGGCTTCACCCGCGCAGTCTTCACCGTCGGGCTCCGCCTGCCCGGTCGAAGACCCCGCCGCTGCAGCCACCGTTCGCCCGGTTCCCGGGGGGGGCGAGGCCGCTGAGGCGTTCTCACTCTTCCCGCGCCGACGCCTGGGAGCCGAGGAGACCCGCGACGCCATCCTCGACGCCTGCGGCGAACTCGACCTGTCGGTCGGGACCGGGCACCCGTTCCCCTCGCCGACCCGCTGGGGGTACACCCAGCACGGGCCGTATGTGGCCTCCTACGACCACTCCCGCCGCAGCGTGTACCTGATGACCCAGCGGATCCAACGCCACCCGTTCCTCGCGCTGTTCGACGGGGCCGACCCCAACGCCAGCACGGCTCTCCGACGCACCACCACGGTGCCCTCGCAGGCGCTGTTCTTCCTCAACGACCCGATGGTCCACCGGCAGGCCGAGAGCCTGGCGCGCTTGGCCCATCGTGCCTACGCCGAGCCGGCCGCCCGGGTCGAGTGGGTCCACCGCCGCGTCCTGCGCCGTTCGCCCGACGCGGCCGAGTCGGCCGAGGCCCTCGATTTCTTGGCACGATACCGGCAGGCGCTCGGGGCCATCCCCCGGTCCGGCCAAGACGAGCCCGACACCCTGGCCCTGGCCGCCTGGATCCGCGTGCTGCTCGGCAGCAATGAATTCCTGACCGTCGACTGAACCCAGGCGTGTCTCCCCGAATCTCCATGAGCCCCCACGCCGCCTTCGACCCCCGCCGCCGCGGTTTCCTGCGTTCCCTGGTGGGTGGATCCGTGCTGTTCCCCGGCATCGTCGGCGACCTGTTGGGGCGCGAATCCGGGGGTGTGGTCGCCGATCCGCTACTGCCCCGGGCCCCGCATTTCACGCCGAAGGCCAAGCGGGTCATCTTCCTGTACATGAGCGGCGGGGTCTCCCATGTCGACTCGTGGGATCCCAAGCCCCGGCTCTTCGCCGATGCCGGCAAGACCGTGAAGGTCGACGAATTCCAGGGGCGCAAGGGCGACTTCACCATGTATGCCAAGCGTCCCCAGTGGGACTTCGCCCGGCATGGACGCTGCGGTACCGAGGTGAGCGGGCTCTTTACCCACATGGCCGGCTGCGTCGACGACCTGTGCGTCATCCGGTCGATGACCTCGGACCACACCAACCACTACGAGGCCACGCTCGGCATCCACACCGGATCGTTCACCTTCGCCCGCCCCAGCATCGGCTCCTGGGTGAGCTACGGCCTGGGCACCGAGAACAGCAACCTGCCGTCCTTCGTGGTGATCGCGCCGAAGAGCCCCTACGCCGGGGGGCAGGTGTGGGCCAGCGATTTCCTCCCGGGGGCCCACCAGGGCACCTGGGTGGTGCCGGGCCGGGAACCGGTGGCCAACCTCCGGAGGCGGTCGCCCTCAGAGGAACTCCAGGCCCTCGAGATGGCCGCCATGGACCGACTGAACCTCCGGCACCGGTCGGCGCGGTCGGCCGATCCTCTGCTGGCGGCCCGGATGAAGTCCTTCGAGACGGCCTTCGGCATGCAGATGGAGCTGCCGGAGCTCTTCGACCTGTCCCGCGAGACCGACGCCACCCACGCCCTGTACGGGCTGGAGCGGGGCAGCACGCGGGGCTTCGCCTGGCAGTGCCTGGTGGCCCGGCGGCTGGCCGAGCGCGGGGTCCGGTTCATCGAGTTGATCGATTCGGGCTCCTCCGACAACTGGGACGCCCATGGCGACATGACCCTCCACGGCCCCCTGGCGGCCAACGTCGACCGTCCCATCGCGGGCCTGCTCAAGGACCTGGGCCAGCGCGGCATGCTGGACGACACGCTGGTCGTCTGGACCACCGAGTTCGGGCGCACCCCCTTCAACGCCACCGCCGACCACCGGGGTCGGGAGCACCACCACTGGGTGTTCTCGTCCTGGCTGGCCGGGGCGGGGGTCCGGGCCGGCACTGTGTACGGAGCTTCCGACGATCTCGGCATCCGCGTGGGCAGCGATCGCGTCCATGTCCACGATTTCCACGCCACGATCCTCCATCTGCTGGGGTTCGATCACGAGCGCCTGACCCACCATCACAACGGGCGCGACTACCGCCTGACCGACGTGGCGGGCGAGGTGGTCCGGGGCGTCCTGGCCTGAGCCGGGCCCGGTCACAGCCCCCAGGATTCGTTCCGGGTCCGGGCGTCCGCGTTTGACATTGTGAACGCCCCTTCCTTAACTCACCGGCACTTCTTCCCGAGGCACGAGCTCGCTTGAGCACGTCCGACGGAAAATCCCGAGATCACCGTGGCTGCCAAAGACGATTTTCTGCTCGAAACCATGCTCGACATGGGTCTGACGACCCATGAGGCCGTCGCCGAGGTGCGGCCCGAGGCCGAGTCCTCCGGCGAGGGCGTGGTGGATACCCTGGTCAAGACCGGTCGTCTCGAGGCGTCCCTGGTGGTCATGGCCAAGTCGACCTACTTCGGCGTCGAGACGGTCAACCTGGCCGAGACGCGGCTTTCCGACGAGGTGATCAACGCGGTGCCGCGGCACGTGGCCCGCAAGTACAACGCCGTGCCGGTGGCCGCGCACGACGGCACCGTGGTGGTGGCCCTGGCCGATCCCTCCGACATCGAGGCCATCGACGGCCTGCAGGTCTCCCTCGGCAAGACCCTCGAATACCGGGTCACCAGCGAGGAGGACCTCAAGGCGGCCCTCGACAAGTACTACGGCAGCTCCGGTTCCGGCGGTCGCGGCGATTCCGAGATCGCCAAGATGATCCAGGACATCACCGAGGGCGAGGTCGAGGTCGGTGAACTGAAGGGCGATGTGGGCGCCGACAGCGAGGCGCTCGACGCCGACGCGCCGATCATCCGCCTGGTCAACCAGATCATCGTCGACGCCTTCAAGCTCCGCGCCTCCGACATCCATCTCGAGCCGATGGGCAAGCGCTTCCGCCTGCGCTACCGCATCGACGGCATGATGACGGAGATGAAGGATATCCCGAAGCGGCTGCAGGCCCCGGTGATCGCCCGTCTCAAGATCTCGTCGGGCATGAGCATCGCCGAGAAGCGCATCCCGCAGGACGGCCGCATCCAAACCAACGTGGGTGGCAAGGTCATCGACCTCCGCGTCAACGTCATCCCCTGTTCGCACGGCGAATCGATCGTCATGCGTATCCTCGACAAGACCGGCCTTCGGCTCGGTCTGGCCGAGTTGGGGTTCATGGCCGACGACCAGGCCACCTTCGAGCGGATGATCAGCCTGCCCGACGGCATCCTGCTGGTCACCGGCCCCACCGGTTCCGGCAAGACGACCACGCTCTACAGCTGTCTCAACTACATCAACCGCCCCGACCGCAAGATCATCACGGTCGAGGACCCGGTCGAATACATGCTGGCCGGCATCAACCAGGTGCAGGTCCACGAGCATATCGGCTTCACCTTCGCCGCCGCGCTCCGCTCGATGCTCCGCCAGTCGCCCAACGTCATCATGCTGGGTGAAATCCGCGACATGGAGACCGCGACCATCGCGATCAATGCGTCGCTCACCGGTCACCTGGTCTTCTCCACGCTGCACACCAACGACGCCCCCTCGGCGGTGGCGCGTCTGATCGACATCGGCGTGAAACCCTTCCTCGTGGCGTCGTCCGCACGCTGCCTCATGGCCCAGCGCCTGGTCCGCAAGGTCTGCAAGAAGTGCGCCGCACCGCACACGCTCACCGAGCAGGAGATCGCCGGCCTGGGCTTCACGCCGGAGCAGGTCGCCTCGGCCACCCCCCGCAAGGGCAAGGGTTGCCCCGAGTGCAACAAGACCGGGTGCAAGGGGCGCTTTGGGTTGTTCGAGATCTTCAACATCAACGACGAGGCCCGGAAGCTCATCTACGACAAGATCCCGTCGAACGTGCTGCGCAACCGTGCCCGCGAGATGGGCATGCGCACCCTGCGCGAGGACGGCATGCGCAAGGTCCTGGCGGGCGTGACCACGGTCGACGAGGTCATCCGCGCCACCGTGTCCGAACACTGATGCGACCGATCATCCCCATGACTGGCCCCGGACTTGCTTTGTTGATCCCCGCGGAACCGAGCCCCTCCCGGGCATCGTTCCGCCCCGGGGCATGGTTCAACCAGCCCTGAGCACCACGAACCGATTTCCAGAACCTTTCCGAACCGACCCATGTCCTACCAGATGTCCGATCTGTTGCAGTTGATGGTCTCCGAGGGCGGAGCCGACCTGCACATCCGGGTGAACATTCCCCCCGTCATCCGCATCCACGGCATCCTCCAGCGCGTCGACGGCCCGCCGTTGCGCCCCGAGGACACCGAGGAGCTGATGCGCTCCATCACCTCCGAGGACCACATCCAGCAGATCCGCGAGAAGGGTGGCGCCGACTTCGGGTTCGCCTTCGGCGAGCTGGCGCGCTTCCGCGTCAGCGCCTTCAAGGAGAAGGGCAACTTCGCCCTGGTCCTCCGCCAGATCCCCTCGAAGCTGCTCACGATGGAGCAGATCGGCATCCCGAGCAGCGTTCGGACGCTCATCAACAAGCCCCGCGGCCTGGTGCTGGTGGTGGGACCCACCGGTTCCGGCAAGACCACGACGCTGGCCTCGCTGCTCAACATCCTCAACGAGGAGAAGGATGAGGCCCACATCATCACGATCGAGGACCCCATCGAGTACTACCACAAGCACAAGAAGGCGGTGGTGACCCAACGTGAGGTCAACGTCGACGTGCCCACCTTCGCCGAGGCCCTGCGCCGCGCGCTGCGTCAAGACCCCGACATCATCCTGGTCGGCGAGCTCCGCGATCTCGAGACGATGGAGGCGGCGATCACCGCGGCCGAGACCGGTCACTTGGTCTTCGGCACCCTGCATACCACGGGTGCCGCCAAGACCATCGACCGTATCGTCAACGCCTTCCCCCAGAACCAGCAGGAGACCATCCGCATCCAGCTCTCCACGGTGCTCCAGGGGGTGATCTCCCAGTTGCTCGTGCCCCGCATCGACAAGCCGGGCCGGGTCGCCGTGTTCGAGATCATGATCAACACGCCCTCGGTGGCGGCGCTGATCCGCGACAACAAGACCTTCCGCATCCAGTCCGACATCCAGACGGGCTCCAAGTACGGCATGGTCACCCTCGACGGCTTCCTGCTCGACAAGTGGCAAGCCGGCATGATCTCCGAGGAGGAGGTCGTGACCAAGGCGCTCGACCCGATGACCATCCACCAGAAGCTGGAGGAACTGCGCGCCGCCCGTGCGGAGGCCCAGTCCCGCAAGTAACCCCACCCCCCACCGTCCCACCCCATGGCCGAAGCGATCTCCCACCCACTGGTCGCGCTCATCCGCGAGCGCGGGCTGCTTGACGACCTGCAGATCGAGGAGATCGGCCAGGAGGTGCAGCGCAGCGGCAAGCCGGTCGCCCAGATCCTCCAGGACTACGGGCTGCTCGACCTCGACTCCATCCTGCAGATCATGGCCGACCACCTCGGCACCATGGTCGTCACCCTGGAGCCCGACTCGATCCCGCCCGAGGCGGTGGCCGCCGTGCCCACCGAGACGGCCCGGATGTACCAGGTGGTCCCCGTGGCCCTTTACGGCGACACCCTGCAGATCGCCCTGGCCGACCCGCTGAACCCCCAGACCATGGACGAGCTGGGCTTCTCGCTGAAGTATACCCTCCAGTTGGTGGTCGCCAATCCGGCCGACGTCGCGGCCTGCGTCGACAAGTTCTACCCGGCCCAGGCCGACCTCGGCTACGCCGCCCTCCTCAAGGAACTGGGTGGCGATGGCGACTCCTCCAAAGAGGACGAAGGTCCCAAGGGGATGGCCATCTCCATGGACGACTCGGTCAACGACGTCCCCGTGGTGAAGTTCGTCAACCTGGTGCTCATGCAGGCCGTGCAGGATCGGGCCTCCGACATCCACTTCGAGCCCTTCGAGGACGAGTTCAAGATCCGCTACCGCGTCGACGGCGCCCTCTACGAGATGGCCCCGCCGCCCAAGCACCTCTCGACGCCGGTGACCTCGCGCCTGAAGATCATGGCCAACCTGAACATCTCCGAGCGACGCCTCCCGCAGGACGGGCGCATCAGCACGGTGATTTCGGGCAAACAAGTCGACCTGCGTATCTCCACGCTCCCCACCGCCTTCGGCGAGTCGGTCGTGCTCCGTGTGCTCGACCGCGGCGCCGTGCAGCTGCAGCTCGACACCCTCGGCCTGCCCAAGAACGGCTACGACTTCATCATCGAGACCATCAACCAGCCCAACGGCATCTTCACGGTCACCGGACCCACGGGCTGCGGCAAGACGACCACCCTCTATTCCTGCCTGCGGCAGATCAACCAGATCGACACCAAGCTGCTCACGGTCGAAGACCCGGTGGAGTTCGACATCGAGGGCATCATGCAGGTCCAGGTCAACGAGTCGGCCGGGATGACCTTCGCCAAGGCCCTCCGCGCGTTCCTCCGCCAGGACCCCGACATCATCATGCTGGGTGAAATCCGCGACCTCGAGACCGCGCAGATCGCGGTCCAGGCCTCGCTGACCGGCCACTTGGTGCTCTCCACCCTGCACACCAACGACGCCGCCGGCGCCGTCACCCGCATGGTCGACATGGGCGTCGAGCCCTTCCTCATCTCGTCCACCCTCCTGGCCGTGCTGGCCCAGCGCCTGGTACGCCGGGTGTGCCCGACCTGCCGGACCCCGTTCGAGCCGAGCGAGTCGCAGCTGCAGAACCTCAACCTCTCGGCCCACGACATCGGCGACAAGACCTTCTACTACGGCCGCGGCTGCGGGACCTGCAACGACACGGGCTACCGGGGTCGCAAGGGCATCTACGAGCTGCTGGCCGTCTCGGATCCGATCCGAAACCTCATCAACGACCGCGCGCCGACCGTCGTCGTCCGGCAGAAGGCCATCGAGCAGGGAATGGTGACCTTGCGTGAGGACGGCCT
>CAIOKD010000093.1 GCA_903858835.1 uncultured Verrucomicrobiota bacterium | reverse complement strand
TTCTCGAAGGTGAAGTCCCGGGCGATGAGCCCGCGCCAGCCGGAGGTGCCGAACTTGATCGAAGTCACGCTGCTGTTGTCGGCCGGCGGCCCGGCGATTTCAAGCCGGCCGAGGCCTTTTCTTGCACCGGCATTGTCCGGGTCACCATCGGCCCCCTGCCCATGGCTCAAATCAAGTCGGGTTCGCCGGTGACGCGGACCTTGTCCTGGGCCTGGATGCCGCCGGCCTTGAGGCTCTGGCTGGGGTCGGCGTATCCGGGGATGATGCGGTTGAGCTGCTCCTGGGTCGCCCCGAGGTGGTCGCGGATGACCTTGCCCATCACCGAGCGGAAATCGGTCGCCCGCTGCAGGTAGCGGCCGGTGCTCTGGAACATCGAGCCGTTCATGCCGGTCTGCCAGGCCACCGGGTCCGACGGCCCGCAGTTGAAAACCCCGCTGTGGGTGACCCGGCCGGTGGCGTCGGTGCGCAGTCCCTTGATGCCGCCGCCCGCCACATACATGACGCTGGCCTCGGCATGGTCGGTGCCGTTGTCGGAATTCTCGATCGTGGTCCGGCCGAACTCCGAGAGGGTCACGATGACAAGGTCTTCCCACCGGCACTGTTCGGCGTAGCGACGGAAATACTGGCGGAGGGCGTAGATCGACCATCCGACCCGTTGCAGCAGGTTGGCGTGGGCCCCGGTGACGCCTCCCTGGTTGCTGTGGGTGTCCCAGCCGTCGATCTGCGTGCCGGCCACCAGGGCATCGGTCTTGTTGAGGACCAGGGCGGCCGACTTGAGCTGGTTGAAGTAGCCGTAGGAGGCGGTCGGCACCACATAACCCGGATTGGTCGTCCCCGACGGGCCCGCCCCGTTCTTGGCGTTGGTGGTGGGGAAGAGGTAGTAGGGCTTGTTGCCGTCGGTGGTGTCCCCATCGACGAAGGTGTTTCCGGTCTCGCTGAAATCGATGCCCGCGAAGATCTCCAGTGTGCGGCGCATGTTCTCGTACTGCTGCTGGAGGAGGTCCCGGTTGGCCTTGGTCGGGAAGGTCGCCCCGGTGGCCGCCTCGAGCGCCCGGGCTCCCTTGAGATTGCCGTCGGCCGTGTTGGGTACCCCGAGCAGATCGTAGCGGGTCGGGTCGGAGAGGTTGGTCATCGCGGCCCTGGAACCTCGGAGGAGCATCGGGAGCGAGTTCTGGAAGGAGACGCCCGTCAGCGAATTCTTACCCGGCCGGCCGGACTCGACCATGGCCCGGTACAGCATGCCGTCCTTGACCATGTTGGCCCGGGGCGCGCCGGTCTCCCAGTAGGCCTGCGAGTCGAAATGGGAGCGCGACTGCTGCGGGTAGGCGACCCGGTGGATGAGGGCCAATTCGCCGGCGTTGTAGATGGGCACCAGGAACTTCAGGGCCGGGTGCAGGCCCGCGAACCCGTTGCCAAGCGGCAGCGAGTGGGGATAGGCGAAGGTGGCCCCGGTGGTGCCCGCCTCCGGGAACAGCGCCTTGCCCTGGACGTTCCAGCTCTGGGCGGGATCGACCGGGATGGCGATGTTGTCGCGGATCTTGGGCCCGTAGGCATCGTCGCCATGGGGGATCACGTTGTTGAGCCCGTCGTTGGCCCCGCGCAGGAAGATGAAGAGCAGCTTCTTCACGCGGCCGTTGGCGTCGGGTTGCCCGAGACCGCCCTCCGCCAAGGCCTTCTGCACGAAGAGCGGCACGTCGATCAGCGAAGTGAGGGCGGCCGTGGCCGCCATCCCGGTCGTGGTGCCGAGGAAGTTCCTGCGGGTGAGGATCTGGGGGGTGTTCATGGCGCGGGAAGCGGTTCAGTGCGGGGGCTCGATGGGAGACGAATGGGTCGACGCGGCCTCACTGTTCCTGGAAGCGGGGCGAACTCACCAGCAGCGCCGTCAGTCCCCGGACCCGGGTGTCGTAATCCTTGGTGCCGGGGACCAGCGTCGCGAAATCGGAGGCGCTCGTCCCATTGTCGGTGGTGTTCAGGAACCGGATGCCCAGCGCGCGGTATTCGCCCAGGTTGGCGGCACCCTCGGAGGGGAAGAGCAGCCCCAGCAGGCAATCGGTCACGGCCTCGGCGGAGCGGTTCGCCCCGTTGGCCAAGCGTAGGGCTAGCAGGGACGAAGGATCGATGCGGCTCGCGCCCAGGGAGTCGGGGTTGCTGCGGACGCCCGTGCCGGTCGCCAAGCCCGCACCGGCCAGCGCCAGCGACTGCACGTACCGCAGCCGCTCACTGAGGGTGCCTGCGCTGACCCAACCGCCGGCGTCCTCGGCGTAGCCGTCAGGTTCGGCCCGGTCGAAGAGCCTCATGCGACCCGCCCGGTCCAGCAACCCTCCCGAGGCGACCAGGTTCGGCGCGTCCGCGGATGCGGTGAACGCTCCGTCGGGCTTGGCCGCGCGGAATGCCCGCAGCGTCGAGACCGCGAACTCCAGAGGGGTCTTCACCTTGGCCGCGGCGGTGTCCGGATTGCGGAAGAGCTCGCTCTTGAGGATCACGCGCAGCACCTCTCGCATCTGACCCCTCGGGCCTCCGTTCTGGGGATTCTCCCAGGCCATCATGCAGGCGTGCACGAGCGATTCCTCGGGCGAGGTTTCCGCGTCGGTGAAATCGTAGCCGTGGTGGAAATTGTCATGCACCAGCAGGCGGCAGAGCTTCACCGAGAGGTATTCCTGGGTGAACGGTTGGTCGGCCATGTGACGGAGGATCTGGTAGCCGTCCTGAATGCCGTTGGTGGTGGTGCCGTTGTCGAGCTTGAGGCCGTAGGGGCGCCCAGCCCAGGGAGGTCCGAAGCGGGCGGGCACGGTCTTGGGCGAGTTGGTGAGGATGTTCCCGGCGGCATCCCGCTCGTAGAAGGCCCATTTGACCCGCGGGTCGTGACGATCGGTGCGGTAGCGGAACGACCAAAGGCCGGCGAGGTTGGTCACGCTATTGCGCTCGGTGGCGTTGGTGAGACCGGGATTGATCATCACCGTGGTCCGGGGCGCGAAGGGGTTGGCGGCCTGGTTGGTGGCGAGGAGTTCGACGGTCCATCCGGTCCAGGCCCGGGAGATCTGCTCGATGTCGCCCTGGTCGTACCCGTTGTCGACGCCGAAGGCGAAGAGTTCACACAGTTCGCGGGCGTAGTTCTCGTTGGCGATCCGGTAAGCCTTGGTGGTCGTGTTGTAGTCGCCCCGCGAGAGCACGGTATCGAGGTAGATGATCATGGCCGGGCTCTCGGCACTGATCTTGAGCAGGTCGTGGAAGGTGCATTTGGGGTCCAGGAACGCCTGTCGCCAGCGGAGGTTCTCCTTGAACTCCTGCCGGGTCGATTCGGGTCCCGACCAGGCATTGGGCAATCCCGCGCGCTCGTCGAAGTAGGTCAGCCCCTTGGAGTATTCGGTGACGAAGTGGTTCTCCAGGAATTGCTGCATCACCTGGGCCAACTGGCGTCGCGACTGGACGGCGTGGAGCACATGCCAGGCGCGCAGGTCGGTGATGGTGGCGGAACCTTCCTGCAACCGTGAGAAGTAGGGGATGGGCGATTCCGGGTCTCCCTGCAGGGGCACGGTCACCGCGATGCCGCTGCCGCTCAGGCGCACGGTCAGTTGGAGGTTCGAGGGGCGGGTGAGGTACCAGAAGCTCAGCGTGTAGGTTGTGGAGGCCCCGAGTGCGGTTGGTGTGGTCTGGACCAGGGAGTCGGTGCTGGTGCTGCCCGCCGCGTTCTGGACCAGGTGGAGCGAAACGTTGCCGCCGTGGACGAAATCCGTCGTGCGGGCCGAGTTGGTCGTGTTGGTCGTCGTGGTCCAGTTGGCGGCCGCCAGCGGTTGTTCGAAGTCACCGTTGGCCAGCAGGTTGGGCGCGGTGCCGTTGTCGGAGGCTCCGGCCACGAGGCGGAAATCATCGAGGTAGGCATCGCCCGCGCCGCTCAGGTAGACGTAGAGCTTGGAGGAGGAACCGGTGCCCGTGACGGTGACCTTGCGCCAGACCGGGCCGGCGTCCGTGGTCTCGTCCAGATTCTCGATGATCTTCTCCGGAGCGAGTTGCTCCTCGATGTAGGCGTCGGTGCCCAGGGTGGCCAAGCGGTCGAGCTCGTCGGGCGTGGGGCCGTAGGCGATGCGATTGAGCAGGGTGCTGGTGCGGACGGTCTCGCGGGACAGGGGCAGGGCCTGAAGGCGGTAGAAGCCGGAGTCGCCTCCCGCGGCCGCCCCGGCGGTCCATCGATTGCCCGCCTGCCCACCGGCGACCGGTTGGCCTGTGACACCCAGCGTGGCACTGCCCAGCACCCGGTACTCCGAGACGGAGGGGAGCATCCGGAACTCCAGCGAAGGGCGTCCGTTGGTCCAGCCCAGGGTCAGGATGTCGGGTGTTTGGGCTCCCATGCGGAGCAATCCGGCGGAGATCCAGAGCATCCACGCGACCAGGGGCGTTTTCATGGCGTCGGGTTGGGGAAACAAATCTGCATCGAGTTAGCAGGTTCAGGGCCAAGAGTTCCACAAAGAAAGGGCTCCGCAGGACTGGTCCTTCGCCCGCAGAGAAGCTCGGGG
>CAIOKD010000092.1 GCA_903858835.1 uncultured Verrucomicrobiota bacterium | reverse complement strand
GAGATGTTGTTTGATCGGTTCCAGAGCGAGCGCTGGCCGGGGTCCGCTCCGCTGCGGGTTTGAGTGAGCTCCGCGGGATCGGACGCTCCGCTCGCAGGGAAGCTCGGACGAGGATGGGGCTTTCGCGCTGTGCGCGAGGGGATGAGTTTGATCGCTTCCAGAGCTCGCTCCGGTCCGATCCCGCTTCGCTGCGGTTTTGGCAGGGCTCCGCGGGTGCGGGGCTGGCGACGTCAGGGGACTGCGGTTGGGGTTCGTTTCACCGAGTGCCGAGCAGGTTTCGCAATGTCGCGAGATCCTCGGGACGGCGGCAAGGGTCGAACCCGGTCGCTTCCTCGGCGGAGATCAGGGCACGGCGGCGCGACTCGATGCGGGTGCGTTCGCCATCGGAGGCTGCGACCACGTAGACGGCCACACGGCTGGTCCGGTCGCGGAGGGTCACGCCGCCGTCCGATACCGAGGCGTCCACCGGGCTCACGCCGTCTGCGTCCACGCGGAACACCGCCGCTGGCTTTCGGAGGTAGGCGGGCAAGGCGAAGCGGAAGGTGGCTTCCCTGGGCGAGCCGAACCTGAAGACACGTTCTTCGGGATCCGGGGTGTAGGCGAGGTCGAGGGCGAACAGCACCGCGCCCCTGGGTCCCGCCACCACGTCCAAGTCCCAGTCCGGCTTTCCATCGCGCATCACCCGCTCATGGCTCGTGGCGTCGCCCTCGAGTTGGAACTCCTCGAGCATCCGGATCTCACGGCCCACCCGAGTCATCGGCTCGATGAGGTCGGGGAAGGTTGCCAATGAGCGGAGGCTGAGGTTGAACCAGTAGAGGGACGTGATCCGGCTCGACAGCGCATGATACGCCTGCAGTCGCAGTTCGTCGGGTGTCGGCGAACCGCGCTTGCGGCCGCCATAACCATTCCAATCGTGATGCGGGCCCTGGGACCAGTAGGCCACCGGGCGCGGGCGGTTCAACTCGCGCAAGGAGCGGGACATCTCGCCGATGGTCTCCAGCGGCGCACCCCAGCGGATCCGTTGCCCACCCCAGCGATCGTACCCGCTCCAACTGTCGGGCGATGGTGCGGTGACGCGGTAGGCATCGTAGTGAGGGTAGTCGGAGACCCCGGCATAGAACCGCCATAGGCGCTCCTCGCTGTGGGTGATCGAGGTCGGCAGGCGGGTGGGCGCGTAGGGTGCGAGCGCGTTCCAGCAAGCCTGCGGGGAGACAGGCTTACCGCCGCCATACTGGGGTTCACCCAGGAATTCGACGGCATGGATCCGCGGCAGCAGCGCCTCGGAGTCGTACCGATCGAAGGGCTGCAATCGGTTCATGTACTTGAGCGGATATCGCTCAAACAGCGGGGTGTCCGAGTAGCCGGGCACATGCTGGTGCATGCCGGCGTTGACGTGCATCCGGGCCAACGCCTGGAGGTACCGTTCCTGGTGCAGCGTGTTGCCGGCACCGAGCCCATCGGCCACCCATCCGCCGCTGATGTCGAAGGCCTCGCGCTTGATCCGCTGGTGAGCCCAGAGGCTGACCGCCTTGCCGCCGTCGTCCACCAAGCGGACCTCGACCGCCGCGTAGGTCAGCGGCAGGGGACCGGTGGGCACCCGCGCACCGCCGCGGTCGTTCGCGGGGATGACTCCGTCGGTCGGGAAACGTTCGAGTCGGTTGCTGATCCACGGTCGGGGCAGGAGCGCCCTCCAGGTGCCGTTGTCGGCAGGCAGCCAGAGACGGCAGGCCTCGATCCGGAGGCGACCCTGGGTGCGGTTGGCCACGTGGAAGACCATCGAATCGGGACGGACTTCCGTGCCCGACCCGAGGAACGTGACGGCCGAAAGCCATGCGGCCGGGGCTTGGATCGGCACCGATAGCCGTTGGGGTCCACCTGATCCCCCGGCATCGACCGCGAGCTCCGCCTGGGTGTTGGTGCCCCAGGGGGCGCGCTTGCCGTTCCAACTCCACACCGTGAGGGCACCCGGCGGGAGTCGCAGCGTCTGGTTCGTCCAGGCGCTGGGGAGGTCGTGCCAGGCCCATTCGTCAGCCTGGAGCAATTCCTCGGGCGTCCGCCCGCGCAGCCTGACATCGGTCAAGGGCGGGAGGACGAGCGTTTCTGCCGACGTATTCCGCAGGAACACCTCCACCCGCGCACCAAGGCTGAAGTCAGGTGCCTTGCGATACCTCATCTCCGCGGACTGAAGGTGCGGGACCACATGCACGCCATCGAGCGAGAGCGGGGCCGCCGGGGCGACCATGGTCATCAGCGCGGTCAACGCCGCGCACAGGCGCACCAGGGTTCGTGGATTGGGGGCCGCGAACCAGGGGATGGTGATGGGCACCGGGGACGATCCTCGGATCGGTGTCATGGCATGGAATGGATTGGGATTCTCCGGGCTCCCGGGCGTCGCTTGTCGAATCCCGGGAGTCGTCGATGCGAGATCAAAATCCGCCCGGTATTGAAAGCCGCAAGGTTGGAAATGCTCCGGTGCCAGGAATGGCTGCGTGCGCCGGGGATCTCCCTTGAACTCGACGGGTGTGCGATGGAGCCTCGTCGAACACACCACTTCCAGTCCAATCCCGCCATGAACCACTCCCGCCTTCCTCACCGACTCCCAGGCCTCGCAGCGCTGCTTTCCATGGCCTTGAGCCTCTCGGCCGATTCCTTCCAGATGGAACCCGGGTTCGTCTCCCTCGTAGTAGGCAAGGAGCTGAACGGGTGGAAGTACAAGCCAGCCGAGAACTTCGACGGCAAGCTGGAGGCCAGTGACGGGCGGTACACCGCCAAGGATGAGCAGATCGTGGTGAACGACTACAATCCGGCCAAGGGACCGCACCTGCGCCAGTTGTGGACGCAGCGGGAGTTCCCGAAGGACTTCATCCTGCGGTTGGAGTTCCGGGCCTCGGTGAACGCCGACAGCGGCATTTTCCTGCGCGGGCCTCAATTGCAGTGCCGCGATTACCTGGTGGCGGGTCCGTACAAGGCCCTGAAGAAATACAAGCCGCAGGACTGGAATCAGATCGAGGTGGTGGTGAAGGACAATGTCGCTCACTGCACCTGCAACGGCGAGGTGCTCGAGGCCGCGTTGAAATTGCCCGAGACCGGTCCCATCGGCCTCGAGGCCGACCGCGGGCAGATGGAGTACCGTCGGATCCGGGTGAAGGAATTGTCGGCCAAGTGATCGCCGGCGCAGGGGCCCCCGGGTGGCTTTGGGCCTGGGTCCGCCTTTCCCAGTTCCCTCGGGCCGGGTGTCCGCCCAAGATGGGGCCGTGACGAGACGGTCCCTCCTTGGTCGTCTGGCGCGCCGTTTGGCGCCCGGCGAGTTGGTCTTCACTCCGGAAGCCCTGGCCTCCCATGCCGGCGACAAGTGGTTCGCCTCCCATCCGCCCGAGGCGGTCGCCCTGCCGAAGTCGGTGGAGTCGGTGTCGCGGATCCTCGCCTACGCCTCGAAACACGGCATCCCCGTGACCCCCCGCGGAGCGGGTCATGGCTATGTGGGCGGATGCGTGCCGGTGCGCGGGGGCATTGCCCTTTCGGTGACCGGTCTGAATCGCATCCTGGAGATCAGCGCCGACGATTTCGTGACGGTGGTCCAGCCTGGGGTCGTGACCGCCACCCTGCAGGAGGCGGTCGAACGTCGGGGATTGTACTATCCGCCGGACCCGGCCAGTCGGGCCGATTGTTCCATCGGGGGCAACATCGCCACCAATGCCGGGGGGCCGCGATGCCTCAAGTATGGCGTCACCCGGGACTATGTCCTGGGGCTCCAGGTGGTGCTCGCGGATGGCACGGTGACCCGCCTTGGAGGCCGCACCCACAAGAACAAGACTGGCTTCGACCTTCACCGGCTCTTCGTGGGGAGCGAGGGCATGCTCGGGGTGGTCACCGAGGCGACCTTGAAGCTGCTGCCCCTGCCGGCCTACCGCGCCTGCATCGGTGTGGGATTCGCCGACATGAAGACGGCCGCCCGGGCGATCCGGGCCCTGTTCGCCGCCCGGTTCCTGCCCAGCGCCCTGGAGTTGGCCGACGGCTTCACGGTCGATGCGGCCCGGCGCCGGACCGGTTCGAAGATGCTCCGCGGTGCGGGGGCCTTGATGATCGTGGAGTTGGATGGGCGCGAGAGGGCTGTCCGTTCCGAGATCGCCGAACTCGGGCGCCTACTCGCGGAATTCCGGCCCACCTTCGTCCAGCGGGGCCTGGGACCGGAGGGGTGCGAACGCTTCTGGAAGCTGCGGCGGGAATTTAGCTACTCGCTGCGCGACACCGGGCTCACCAAGCTCAACGAAGATGTCGTGGTTCCCCGGGGATCGTTGGAGGCCCTGTTCCAATTGGGAACCCGGCTCCAGAAGAAGCACGGCATCCAGGTCGCCTGCTTCGGTCACGCCGGCGACGGCAACATCCACGTGAACCTGATGCTCGACGAATCGGTGCCGGCGCAACGGGCGGCGAGCGACCGGGCCCTCGACGAGCTCTTCCAGGGCATCGTGGCCCTTGGGGGCAGCATCACGGGAGAACACGGGGTGGGTCTGGCCAAGCAGCCGTGGTGGAACATCGCCGTGGCCCCGGAATCCGATGCGTTGCACCGCCGCGTGAAGGCCGCCCTCGACCCCTCGGGCATCCTCAATCCGGGCAAATTCCTGGGCTGAGTGCCGATACGGCCACAGGAAGTGGCGCTTCCGCGGAAACCCGCCAGATGCGGGATCCCGGACCCGGCAGCCCACGGCCCGCCGTTCAGTCTTCGTCGTCCCAATGGAACTGATGGAGCACCCGATGCACGATCGGTGTGAAGATCAGCGCTGCGGTCACGATGAAGACCAGGCCCGCGTAGAGCGCGTAGCATCCGGCGAACAGCTTGCCGACCTCGGTCTTGGGAGTGTTCACCGGGCCCATGCCGCCCAGCAGCATCGCCGAGTTCAGGAAGGCGTCCATGGCCGACAGGTCTTCCAGGAACATGTACCCGGCGATCCCCACCGCGAGGGATACCGCCAGCAGTCCTGCGGCGACCCCCACATGTCCCATCAGGCGTCCGACGAATTTCCGTCCGTGCAACGGCGTCTCGGTCTTGGACTCGTACATGGTCGGAAAAATCGACGACCCTACAGTCGCGGGTTCATCTGCATCAACAGGCGGCGCTGCAGATCCTCGGCCGGATTGACACCGCTGAGTTTGAGCTTGGTGTGCAGGGCGGCCACCTCGATGACCCGGGCGATGTCGCGGCCCGGCCTCACGGGAAGGTCCATGTGCGGAATGTCGATGCCCAGCAGGTTCACCTGACCCTGGTCGAGACCCAGGCGGTCGATCTCGCCGGCCTTCTCCCAGGCCTTGAGGGTCACCACCAGGTCGACCCGCTTCTCGGACCGGATGGACGCGACCCCGAACAGGGCCGCCACGTCGATGATGCCGATACCGCGCACCTCCATGAGGTTGCGGGTGAGAGCCTTGCCGGTCCCGAGCAGTTCCTTCCCGTCGGCCAGCGTCAGGCAGACGATGTCGTCGCAGACGAGGCTGTGGCCGCGTTCCAGCAATCCCAGGACCGCTTCGCTCTTGCCGATGCCGCTCTCGCCCTGGATCACCACGCCGATGCCCTGGATGTCGACCATGCAGCCGTGGATCTGTGTCCGCAGGGCGAACAGTTGCTCCAGGGCCAGGGTGGCCTTGTTGATGAAATTCATGGTCACCAACTCGGTCTGGAACACGGGCACCCCACGGTCGTCGGCCGCGGCCAGGAACTCCGTCTCCGGCCGGAGGCCCCGGCACAGGACCACGCAGGGGATCTTCTGCCGGAAGAGGTCCCGGTAGCGCTGTCGCCGCAGGTCCGGCTCGATGGAGGCGAGGTAGGAGGTCTCGACCGCACCGAGCACCTGGACCCGTTTGTTGGCGAAGTACCGACGGAATCCGGCCAGGGCCAGGCCGGGCCGGTTCACGGTCGGTTCCTGGATGAGCCGATCCAGAGAGTTGCCCCCGGTGAGGAGTTTCAGACCCAGCGGTCCGGCATGGTCGGCGTAGAATCGTTCGACGGTGACGTTGGACTGCTTCATGGGCGGGATCTTGGGGGGATTCACATGTTGAACTCCGGCCCGAGGTAGATGTCGCGCGCCTTGGGATCGTTGACGAGGAACTCGGCCGTGCCCTCCACCAGGACCCTTCCCTGATGGATCACGTAGGCCCGATCGACCAGGCGCAGGGTCTCCCGCACGTTGTGGTCGGTGATCAAGATGCCAAGCCCGCGGTCGCGAAGCCGCCGGACGATCTTCTGCACCTCGTACACCGCGATCGGGTCGATGCCTGCGAAGGGCTCGTCGAGCAGCAGCAGCTTGGGGGAGGTCACCAGCGCGCGGGTGATCTCGAGCCGGCGCTTCTCGCCGCCGCTGAGCTGATAGGCGTGGCTTTTGGCGAGCCGGGTGAGGTCGAGCTCGTCGAGCAGGTGGGCCAGCCGGGATTGGCGGTCGGCGGATGAACCCTCGCAGGTCTCCAGGATGGCCAGGATGTTCTGCTCGACCGTGAGTTTGCGGAACACGCTGGGCTCCTGCGTGAGGTAGCCGATCCCCAGGCGGGCCCGCCGGTGCATCGGCATCCGGGTGATGTCGGTGCCCATGAACCGGACCGATCCGGCATCCGGACGGACCAGACCGACGGTCATGTTGAAGGAGGTGGTCTTGCCGGCGCCGTTGGGGCCGAGGAGGCCGACGATCTCGCCGGCCCCGACATGGATCGAGACTCCGTCCACCACCTTCCGACCCGAGTAGGCCTTGGCGAGGCCCTCCACCAAGAGGAGCGGCGGCGTATCATCCGCGGCCGAGTCGGCCCGGGCTCCGGCGGTTCTTGCGGCCTTGTTCTGGGCAGCGGAGGCCATGATCAGCGGGGTTTCGGGGCGTTGGTCCCGCGGTTGAACAGGGTCGATCCCTTGAGGATGTCCGCCTTGAGTTCGATGCGGTAGGAACCTCGGTTGCGCATCGTGCGCGACTTCAGGTCGTAGACCAGCGCCTCGGTCCCGATCATGGTGCCGGAGGCCGTCTCGATGCGGGGATCTCCGGTGAGGATGAGGATCTCCTCCTGGGACCCGTATTCGGCCTGCTTGCCGAAGGCGCGCACGACGTTGGTCGTGCCGCCAGCGCCGGGTTGGAAGAGTTCGATCACCACCCCGCCCGAGGCGACAAGCGACTGCAGTTTGCCTCCGGTCGGGAGGGGTCCGGAGGTTCCCGGGGCCTTGTCCTGGGGCAGGGAGGCCCGAAGGTCGTCGCAACTGATCCGCAGCATACCGGGGGACTCCACCCGGACATGGTCCCACAGGTGGTACACGCCCTTCTCCAGTTCCAGCACGCAGTTGGTGGCCGACAGCAGGATCCTGTCCTGTTGCTGTGCTCGGGCCTGGCCTGGGGCGAGGGTCATCCACAGGGGCAACAGCAGACAGAGGAGGGCGGAGGGAACGCGGCGGGTCATGGAGAGGCGGGTTTGGACTGGAAAAGCCGGGTGCGCAGTTCGATCTGGACCGAGTTGCTGACGGTGAGGCGCTTTTCGGTGCCGTCGAACTGGAATCCGCGGCCGTGGATGGAAACACCATCGGCCTCGCGGCGCGCAGTGAAGGTCCCCGGGGATCCGGCGTCTCGGGTGGTGACATTCACCCGGCAGGACGGGGACTCGATCACGAAGTCCGAACGTTCGTCGGACCGGAAGGATTCCAACCGGAGACCAGTGACATCCCATAGAGCCGGGACGAGCCCTCCCTTGCCCGAGGGCGTGGGAGAGGCCTCGGTCGATGAAAAACGCAACTGAACCCGACCCGTGACGTTGTCGCGCAGGCTGATGCCCCACTGGCGGATGGTGGCCGCGGGGGCTGCAGTCGGGGTGGGGACCGTGGCTCCGGTGCCCTGGGCCCGGGCGCCGAGGGCCATCAAGCCCGCCAGGGCTGTCAGCCAGGATCGGAGTCGGAGCGAGGGCATGGGTTGGGAGTCTTGGAATCGGGGCTCGCTCTTAGGAAGCGAATTTCTCGACCAACCGATCCCAGTGTCCCTGGGCCTTGAGCAGCAGATCCACCGCCTCCCGGACGGCCCCGCGACCGCCGGGCTTGTGGGTGACCCAGTGGGCGATGCGACGGGCCTCCTCGATGGCATCGGCGGGTGCTATGGCCAGGCCGGCTCGCTTGAGCGCGGCGAGGTCGACCCAGTCGTCGCCCATGTAGAGGACCTCGCTCCAGTCGATGCGGGTCTCCTGCAACCACCCCTCGATCGCGGCCACCTTCGGCCCCGACGATTGGTGCAGGAAATCGACCTTCAGATCTTGGGCCCGTTGGATCGTGGCCTCGCTCGGGCGAGCCGAGACCCAACCCACGCGGATCGACGCCTCGGTCTGGAGCAACCGGAGCCCCAAGCCGTCGCGGATGTGGAACACCTTGGTCTCGGCCCCGCCACCCATGCTCACGGTGGCGTCGGTCAGCACCCCGTCCACGTCGCAGATGAAGAGGCGAACCCGGCGGGCGCGAGTGATCAGATCCTCGGAGAATGACATCCGGGAGGAAGATCCAGCAATGGGCCGGGCCGGGCAAACCGGAATCCCGGCCCGGGACCGCCGCCGATCCCGGAAGCCCTTCAGGGGGTGTTCCGCCGGATCCGCATCTCCCGGACGTTCGGGTTCCAGGCATGGCGTTGGGTCGGGCCCCCGGGCCATCGGATGTGCACCGCGGTGGGGGCGCGGGTCCCGGTGATCAGGATCCGTGACGAATCCTGGGACCACCAACCGGAACCGGCGCGAATCTCGATGGCCGGCCCGCTGGAACTCCCGAATTCGGCGCGCACCACCGCCCCGATGGCCATGGGGTTGGGCCCGGGTTGTTCGAGGCGCAACCCCCAGCCCGGACGGGCGCCCCGGTTGTGCAACAGAGCGGTGGGGCCGGCCTGCTGGGTGACGACGAGGTCGATGCGGCCGTCGAGGTCGAAGTCTCCCGCCGCGCTGCCCCGTCCCTCGCCCGGCAGGACGATGCCCGAGGCGGCCGGTGAGAGCGCACTGAAGCCGCCCTTGCCGTCGCCAGTCAGCAGGAGGCCCAGCCCGGCGTCATGACGGGAGGTCTCGGCATCGACGCCGAAGAAGTTCTGGGCGAGGAAGAGATCCTGGTTGCCGTCGCCGTCGAAGTCGGCGGCGGTGATCCCGAAGGCCGGCGCCCACTGGGCCTCGGCCGGCAGGGCCCGGATCTCAAAGCGGTCCCCGCGGTTGAGGAAGATCGTCGAGGCATGCCATCGCGACTCGACCCGTCGGGCACCGGTGCCATGCCCGGCCAGCAGGCCCGGCAGGCCTCCGCGACCATAGGCCTCGTGCGAGGGGGCGGTCTCGGCGGCGAAGGGTAGTGCCTCTCGAACGGCCGGCAGTTCCCGCCAGGGCACCTCGCGCCGGTGCAGGGAATCCCAGGCGTGGATCAGCGGAGTGACGGTGCCGGGCAGGAATTCGGCATAGGTGATGCGCACGGGATCCCGGGAGGCGTCGATGCGTCCCTCCCCGAAATTCCAGCCCCAATTGCCCACGGCGAGGTCGAGCCGGCCGTCGTTGTCGAAGTCGGCCGATGTGATGCCGGTCCACCGTCCCTGGTGGTCGAGCCAATCGGCGGTCCGGCCCTCGGCGGTCACCAACCCGGGATGCCATGGGCGGAGCGTGCCGCCCTCGGACTGGAAGAACCGTAGCGGCCCGAACTCCGCCGCCAGGACCAGTTCAGGCCTGCCGTCGCCCGTGAGATCGGTGCCGATCATGCCTGTGGCCAGGCCGGTGTTGGTCAAGGTCAACCACGGGGCGTATTGGCCATTCCGGCTCCGGAATAGGCGCGTGTCGGCCGATTCCGGCCAGCGCCCGGGCAGGTATCTTCCGGCCACCGCCAGGTCCAGCGCGCCATCGGAATCCCAGTCCGCAAGGACCACACTGCCCGAGGCTTGGAGCGAGTCGCCGAGGCTCTGGGATTGGTTCGTCCGGAGCAGTGTGCCCAGCGCTGAGGGCCCCTTGCCGTCGACAGGGGGTTGGTGGCCGGTGGCCATCACGAATCCCTGTCGGTCCAGGGCTGCGGCGATCCCGGTCACGGAATGGGCCTGGGTGGTCTTGAGGCTCAGGTCGGGTCTCGGTTGGAAGCCGCCGGCCCGGTCGTTCCTGAAGACGAGCCATTCCCCGCGGCCGGCCAGGAGGAGGTCGTCGAATCCATCGGTGTCGATGTCGAAGAAGGCCACCCCCGGTCCCTCGGTGGACAGGCGCCGGGGCAGCAGAGGCTGCTGTTCCAAGTCGTTCGAGGGAGGAGGGGTGTCTCGGTGGTTCAGTGCGGCAGAGATTTCTTCGAACAGCGCCGTACCCGCGCCCGCAGGCGGAGCCCCGGGCTCGGTCCGGGCGGATTCCTCGCGGATTTCGACATGGGAGTTCGGTGGGATTCCGGTCACCTGCGTGATTCGTTCGCCGGGCCAACGCACTTCGACCGTCACGGGGCGATCGGGCAGCGCGGCGAAGGTCCGCAGAGGTTGGTCTCCGGACAGATAGCGACCTCCGGCGGCCATCTCCTGGCTCTGGGTGACCGGGCCTCCCTCGACCCGGATGCGGGCGCCGATGCCGTGGGAATTGCCCCCGCTTCCCCGAAGGCTGACCGACACCCGGGGCCCGCTCGCCTCGTTGCGATGGAGTCCGACCGCATCGCCCAGATTGCAGGTCACCGCGTCGAGGTCGCCATCGTTGTCGAGGTCGGCCAGGGCCAGGGCCGTGGTCACGCCCCGGTCGTCGAATCCCCACTCCCGGCTCCGGTCCTCGAAGCGCAGATTGCGCAGGTTGCGAAAGGCGAGGTTGGCGGTGTCGAGGCGCGGAAACCGGGACAGGTTCTTCAACCGTTGCTCCGGGCCGGGGATGCTCCGCTCGCGGGACTGCTCGGCCAGGAGGTCGGCATGCTGTGCATCGTGCGCGTTGCCGTTGACCACCAGCAGGTCTTCCCAGCCGTCGAGGTCGATGTCGAGGAAGGCCGCGCTCCATGACCATTCGGTGGCGGCGATGCCCGAGAACTGGGCGATTTCCGCGAAGGGCCCGCCGGCCCGGGCCACGTGCAGCGTGTTCCGGGTGACCTCCGGGCGGAACCCGGGTTCGTGGATCGGCGGGCGGAGCACCGAAGCCATGGTGTTCGGGCGCTGCCAGGCCCGGCGTTGCTGGTCCCGGCTGAGCATGTCCACCACGAACAGGTCCACGAGGCCGTCGCGATTGATGTCGGCGACATCGGCCGCCATCGAGCTGAGGCTCTGGTTGCGGAACAGCGTGCGCGGGGCCGCCTGGAAACCTGCGCCGGCGCGATTGAGCCAGACCCGGTCCTTCCAGTGGACGAAATCATTGCAGACGTACAGATCGGGCCATCCGTCGCCATTGAGGTCCCGGAAAAGCACGCTCAATCCCCAGTCCGTGGGTGGCGATGCCAGGGTGCGACCGTCCTCATCGAGGAAGGATCCCTGAGTCCAGGAGACCGGGGCGAAGTCGCCGCCGCCCTGATTCAGATAGAAGAAATCCCGCTCGCCGCGCTCAAGGATCTCGGCCCCGCCGTCGCGCTCTCCGACCACCACGAAGCGATCCTCTGGAGTGACACGGACCGATCCATCGGCCTCGCGCCGCGCCTCCACCCTCAGTCCCGGCGGGTGGTCCTTGAAGGTGGTGGTCCGATAATTCGTGACGTAGAGGTCGAGATCCCCGTCGCCATCGATGTCGGCCAGGGCCATGGAAGTGGCTCCGAGGCGCCGAGCCAACCGGTGGCGGGTGGACTCGGTGAACCTTCCGGACCCGTCGTTGAGGAACAACCGGGTGCCGACCCCGATACCGTTGACCAGCAGGTCGAGGTCCCGGTCGCCATCGACGTCGGCCAAGACGGTGCCGGTGCTGGGTTGATCGGCACAGGCGGCACCGCCGGCTTCGGGTTGGCGCTCGAAACGCCATCCGCCCCGGTTGAGATACAACTCGTTGGGGCCCTCGAGCCGCGCGAAATACAGGTCGCACAGCCCGTCGCCGTCGACATCCCCGAGGGCCACGCCGGATCCGTTCTCCAGGATCCGGTTGTTGGCCATGGAGGCCTCGTTCACGGCGTTGGTCATGGAGACCCCCGTCAGGTCCGCCGGCATCCGGGTGAAGCCCGTTCGCTGGCCGGTGGGAGTCGGTAGGGATCGGATCCGTGCGCCGGGAACCTCTCGCCATTCCCCGGACCGCACAGCGGAAGGCCCGCCGGATTGCGCCAAGACGGCCAGTCCGAGTGTGCAACCGAGGGGTATCAGCCTGGGAAACCGGTGCATGGGGATCTCCGGGTGGCTCTAGCAGGATTCCGCCATGCGATGGAAGCCCGGACTGGGAATCCGGGAAGGACCGAACCCAGGCGATCCGCCCAGCGCGAGCAGGTCTTTGGTCTTGCTGTTCACCAGTGCTGTCAACGCGAAGTTCCGGAGGTGCGGGAGAGGATCTCGAGGGTTGCCGCAACCACATGTTCGACCGGGATGGAATCCATGCAGCGGAAATCGACCGGGCACTGGCGCAGGAAGCATGGGGCGCATGGGGCGTCGCCCATCAGAAGACGGTGAGAGGGATCTCCTGGTAACCCGGGCCCGGTGAGTTCGGGCGAGGTGCTGCCGAAGGGGACCACCACCGGAATCCCCAGCGCGGCTGCCAAGTGCATGGGGCCGGTATCGTTGGTGATCAGCACGCGGCAGAGGGACAGCGCGGCCATCAACTCGGCCAGCGAGGTTTCGCCTGCCAGCACGGTGATGGGCTGTCCCTGCAGTCGTCCGGCCAACTCGCGTGCCAGCGGCACATCGGCCTTGCCGCCGAAGACGACCCAGTGCGCCGGGGTTTTCGCGGCCAGCTTTCGGGCGGCCTCGGCGAACCGGTCCAGGGGCCAACGCTTGGCCGGTCCGTATTCGGCCCCGGCATTGAGCCCGACCAGCGGCATTCCGGAGGTCAGGGCATCCCCGAGCCGGGCGGTCATTGCCCGGGTGGCCGCGCCACCGGCCTTGAGGTGCGGCGGCACCGGCGTCGGGTCGGCTCCCAGATGCCCCGCCAACCGCAGGTAGTGATGGAATTGGTGGGATTCGGTCGGGTAGGGGGTGCGCCGAAGCTTTCCGGCCTCGGGCGATCCGGTCAGGCGCCGCACCTCCGCTTCGGTCCGCTTGCGCATGCGCACCGTGCTCGGATCCGCTGCGACACGGTCGGTGAGTACGAGGGTTCGAGGGAAACGGCCGGATCCTACCCGGCGCGGAATCCCCGCCATCCAGGGCTCGAGCGCCGAGCGGAAGGAGTTGGGAAAGACCACCGCCAGATCGGCCCGGATCCCGCGCAGGCCCCGGGCGACCGACATCAATCCCTCGCCGGGAGCGAAGGTTTGGACCGCGTCGACCGCCGGATGCGAGGTCCATACATCCCGGAGCTTTTCCGGACAGAGCAGGGTGATCCGCGCCTCGGGAAACCGTTCCCGGATTCGCAGGACCGCCGGGGTCGTCATGACGGCGTCCCCGAGCCAGTTGACACCGCGGACGAGGATGTGGCGCGGGTGGCCGGACTTCATGGCGTCGAGGGGGCGGGCTGGGACTGGGACAGTTGATGGGCCGACGCCGGCTTCCAGCGACGGTGCACCCAGAACCAGTTGGCCGGATCGCGCCGGACGGCGATCTCGTACTGGCGCTGGATGTCCCGGGTGATGGCCTCCACCGGGCGTTCCTGCCCCTGTTCATCGTGGGTGGGAATGACCGGGCCGACCTCGATCCGCCAGCGCGCCAGGTCGGTGCGGTAGCAGATGGCCATGGCGAGGGTCGCCCGGTACCTCAACGCGATCACGGCCGGCGCCGTGCTGCAGGAGCAGTGCCGCCCCAGGAATGGCAGCCACAGTCCCTTGCCACCGCCGTGCTGGTCGGAGAACAGGGCGAGGATCGCCTTGCCCCGCTCGAAGAGCCCTGAGATGGCCTGGGTGGCCTCGTGGCGATCGATGAACCAGACGCCCGTGAGGGCGCGCAGGCGCTGAAGCACCCGCTCGAGCGGCAGGAACCGCTGGGCACGGTAGGTCGTGGCGAGGTGCCATTCGGGCCAGCGGCTTTGGCCGTGGGCCAGCAGGTCGAAGCTTCCGAAATGCCCGGTGGCCACCACCAGTCGGTCGATGCCGGTCGCGAGCATCTCATCGAGACCCACGATCTCGATCCGGGAACGCAAGACCTCCGGGTCCATTCCGGGGGTGCGGATCGCCGATGCGTAGGCTTCCCCTAATCGACGGAAATTCTCCAGGGCCAGGGCCCGGACCTCGGTCGGGTCCAGCTCCGGGAACGCCTGGGTGATATTCTCCTCGGCCACGCGTCGGTGGCGTCGGTCGAGGTGGCAGGCCAAGCCTCCGAGCCGACGCCCGAGGCGGGCCACCGTCACCAATGGCAGGCGACGCAGGAGCCCCAGCAGGACGGCGAGGAACCATTCAACGACTCGGAAGAACACGGCTTGAGGTGCAACCTGCCATGGAAGCCGGGATCATTCCAAGGCCTCGCGCATGGCCTTGAACCAGTCTCCGCCGTCGTCCTTGTCCACCGGCCGAGAGGCGGCCTCGTCGGCGTCTTCGACGCATTCCGGGGGCAGTTCGCGGAGGAAAGGCGACGGGTGGCAAGGCATGACCTGGTCGTAGCGCCGTCGCCCGGAGCAGTGGCTGATCCGCAGGGTCTCCTGCGCCCGGGTGATGCCCACGTAGAACAGGCGTCGTTCCTCGTCGAGGGTGCCCTCGTCCTTGCTGCGCGAATGGGGCAGCAGTCCGTCCTCCACCCCGATGATGTGCACGTGCGGGAATTCCAAACCCTTGGCCGCGTGCATGGTGATGAGGGTCACCTGGTCGCCGGCGGCGTCCTTGTCCTCTTCGCGCTCCTGATCGAGGGTCACCCCTGCCAGGAATTCGTCGAGACGGTCCATCGGCTTGCCCAGATACTCCGGGGCCGCGTCGGGCAACAGCGGTCCGCTCGGCTTCGGGGCGGCTGTCATGTCGGAGAGCAATCCCTCGGGATCGTTCTCCAGGTCCACGGGTTTCGCAGACCTCTTGGGTGCGGTCGCCTCGCGCTTCTTGCGTCGGGCCTCGGCCGTCAGTTCCCCGTCCAGGTCGTCGAGCAACTCCTGGATGTTGCGCACCCGGTTGTCGGCCACGTCTTGGTTCTTCTCGCCGCGGCGCAGGTCGGTGAGGTAGCCGGTTTCCTCGAGCCAGTGGTCGGCCCAGTTGCTCAGGCAGATGGGGGAATCCTGGAGCAGAGGGGCACGGATGGTGTCGATCCAGTGGGCGAAACCGGTGATGGCGTCGCGTGTTCTGGCCTGGAATGAGGCCAGGACGTCGGTATGCCGCATGACCGTATACACACTGGCCTTGCGCTCGGCGCTGAAGGCCAAGAGACGCTCCATGGTGACATCGCTGAGCCCCCGGGCCGGTTTGTTGGCGATGCGCAGCAGATTCACATCGTCGTTCGGGTTCACGAAGGTCTTCAGGTACGCGAGGATGTCCTTGATCTCGCTGCGGTCGAAGAAGCTCTGGCCCCCGATGAGCCGATAGCGGACCCGCGCCTTGCGCAGGGCCGCCTCGATGGGACGGGACTGAATGTTGGTGCGGAAGAGGATCGCCTGCTTGCCCCAGGGGATCTGCCGGGTGAGCCGGTCGTATTCGATGTTCTCGACCACCGTGCGACCCTCGGTCTCGTCGGTGTCGAAGGCGTACAAGGTGATCTTGCTGCCGTCGCCCTTGGCCGACCACAGGCTCTTCTCGCGGCGCCGGGTGTTCTGGCGGATCACGGCGTTGGCCGCCTTGAGGATGGTGTTGGTGGAGCGGTAATTCTGCTCGAGCTTGATGATCTTGACCTCCGGGTAGTGCTTCTCGAGGTCGAGGATGTTGGCGATCTCGGCGCCGCGCCACCCGTAGATCGACTGGTCGTCGTCTCCCACCACGCACAGGTTGCGGGACACGCTGGCGAGGTGGTGGATCAGCTCGAACTGACTGGAGTTGGTGTCCTGATACTCGTCGACCATGACGTAACGGTACTTGCGTCGGCAGGCCTCCAAGGCGTCGGGATGCTCCCGGAAGAGTCGCAGCGTCAGCAGGATGAGGTCGTCGAAATCGACCGCGTTGCAGGCGTGGAGGGCGCTTTCGTAGCGCCGGGCCACGTGCTCGGCGAGCGCACGCACCGAGGGGTCCTCGAAACCGCCCCGGCTGCCGCCGTTCTTGAACTTGCTGAGCATGGCCAGCACGGCCCCGGGATCGGTCTTCTCACCCTTGGCTGAGATCTGGCTAAGGATCTTCTTCATGGCGGCGAGTTGGTCGCCGGCGTCGTAGATGACGAAGTTCTTCTTGTAGCCGAGTTTCTCGATGTGCTGCCGGAGGATCCGCACGCAGAGCGAGTGGAAGGTGCACAGGGTGGGGCGCTCGAGAAACGGGTCTTCCGGGGCGCCGGGTTCCCTGCGCGACTTGGGCACCTTGGGGATCATCTCGTTGACCCGCTCGAGCATCTCCTTGGCCGCCTTGTTGGTGAAGGTCACCGCCATCACACCGCCTGGCGACACCAGGCCGCTGTGCATCAGCCACGCAATGCGCGTGGTGAGCACGCGCGTCTTTCCCGAACCTGCCCCCGCCAGGATGAGCGAAGGCTGCGCCGGCAGGGTGACGGCCGCAAGTTGTTCGGGATTGAGGTGGGCGAGCAGGGGTTCCAAAGCCATCAAGGCACCATCACGCCGCGCACATCGGGCCCATCGATGAGGGGACGGTTCCTCCCCGTGCGCTGCGACAGCGGTGTCTGATCCGGCCCGCTCGAAACCGGAGGACACCCCAGGCCCTGTGCATGCCGCATCGCAGCCGCTGTCAGGGGCTCCGTGGGATCCTCCATCGGCTTGGTGAAGTCTTCGGCGACCCGGCATTGTGCGGCGAACCCGTTGTAATAGCCGCCCTCCCCCCGTGCATTGATCGAGTCGAAATTCACCAGGCTGTAGGTGAGTCCGCAATGGTCACGGGGTCGGAAGCCGACCGGCTTGCCGCAGGTGGTCGACCCGATGAGAACCACCTCGATACCCACACCCCGCAAGCCAGCGATCATCTGCTCGCTGGCCGAGCAGGTTCGACTGCCGGACAAGACATAGACCCGGTTCACACCCTGCCAGCCCAGGTTGCTGCTGAACCGAAAGGTTTGGTTGGATGACTGGAGCTGGGCGTTGTTGCGGAGCACTGCATAGACCTGGTTGTTGGACTTGGTTCCCGCGGCGAGGGAAGCAATGCGTCCGCCCACGGCGACTGAGCCGCCACCGTTGTAGCGCAGGTCGAAGATCACCTCACTCACACCCTGGTCGCGGAACTGCTGGAAGTAGGTCAGGATCTCGGGTTCGG
>CAIOKD010000091.1 GCA_903858835.1 uncultured Verrucomicrobiota bacterium | reverse complement strand
TCCAGCGCGTGGCCCTGCCGTCGGAGCAGGTGAACGAACCGCAGCCCTCGGTGCCCTCGGCCAACATCCTCAAGCCCGATGCCAAGGGACAGGTCAGCTACACTGGGTTGATCTATTCGCCCGACGGAAAGCGGGTCTTCCTGAGCAACGTCAACGGCAGCCTGAAGGTGTTCCGGGTCGGTGCCGATGGTTCGTTGAGCCCCTCGCATTCGCTGCCACTGCCCCGGGCCGACGCTCCGCGCCGCAAGGAGGAGATCCCCGCGGGATTGGCTTTCAGCGCCGATGGCCGACGCCTCTACGTCTGCGCCAACCTGTCCAACCGGCTGCTGGAGCTAGATCCGGAGTCCGGCAAGGTGCTGCGTGAGTTCCGCGTCGGTGTCGCGCCGTATGACGTCGTGCTGGTGGGCGATACGGCCTATGTCAGCAATTGGGGTGGCCGCCGGCCCGGGCCCGACGACCTGAGTGGTCCCGCCGGCCGCGGCACCACGGTCCGCGTCGATCCGGTCCGCCACATCGCCAGCGAGGGCTCGGTCTCGATCATCGATCTGAAGGCCTCGGCAGACGGGGCACCACAGGAGTTGGTCACCGGCCTGCACGCCTCGGCCCTCGCGGTGTCGCCCAATCGCCGTCATGTCGTCTGCGCCAACGCCGGCTCGGATACCCTGAGCGTCATCGACACCCGGACCCGGGCCGTGGTTGAGACGATCTGGGCCAAGATCAACCCGGCCGACCTCTTCGGGGCCTCACCCAACGCCCTGGTCTTCGCCCCGGATGGCAAGAGCCTCTATGTCGCCAACGGAACCCAGAATGCCATCGCGGTCATCCGCTTCGATCCGGCCGATCGCGAATCGCGCCTCGCGGGCCTGATCCCCGTGGGTTGGTTTCCAGCCGCGCTGGTGCACGACACCGCGCGTCGGCAACTGATCGTGGCCAACGTCAAAGGCATGGCCTCCAAGGCCAAGAAGGCCGACACCGGGGCCGATGGCTTCAACACCCACCAGTACAACGGCACCGTGTCGCTGGTGCCGATTCCGGCTCGCCGGACCCTGCCGAAGCTCTCCGAGACCGTCTCTCGCAACCTGCGGCGCGAGGCCGTTCTCGCCTCGAGGTTGCCCGCCCGGAGCGGGGTGAAGCCGCGGCCGGTGCCTGAGCGCATCGGCGAACCCAGCGTCTTCAAGCATGTCATCTACATCATCAAGGAGAACCGGACCTACGATCAGGTCTTCGGCGATGAACCCCGAGGCAACGGCCGTGCCGACCTCTGCATCTTCGGCGAGAAGATCACCCCCAACCTGCACAAGATCGCCCGCGAGTTCGTGCTCCTCGACAACACCTACTGCGCCGGGATCCTGAGCGCCGACGGGCATCAGTGGTCCACCACGGCCTTCTCCACCGATTACATGGAGAAGTCCTTCGCCGGATTCCCTCGCAGCTACCCTGACGGCATGGGTGAGGACGAGGCCGACGCCCTGGCCTATTCCCCGGCCGGCTTCATCTGGGACAACGCCCTCAAGCACGGCAAGACCCTCCGCAATTACGGCGAATTCGCCGAACCCACCGTCCGCTGGCGCGATCCCAAGAAGAAGGGGTCCATCCCATTCCTGCCCTGCTACCGGACCTGGAAGGGCGAGTCCGACGAGGTGGTCTTCTCCAGCCGGGCGATGGTGCCGACGCTGGTCCCGCATACCCCGACGAACTATGTCGGTTGGGAGATGTCGGTGCCCGACCAGTTCCGGGCGGACTTCTTCATCCGTGAGCTGAAGGCCTTCGAGGCTCGGGGCGAATTCCCCAACTTGACCCTCATCTGCCTGCCCAACGACCACACCAGCGGCACCTCGGCCGGGCAGCCCACGCCGGCGGCCTGTGTCGCCGACAACGACTTGGCCTTCGGCCGGATCGTGGAGGCCGTGAGCCACAGCCGGTTCTGGAAGGAGACGCTGATTCTCGCCATCGAAGACGATCCGCAGGCGGGCTGGGACCATGTCAGCGGCTATCGCACCACCGCCTTCTGCATCAGCCCCTACACCCGGCGCGGTGCGGTGGTCTCCACCCGGTACAACACCACCAGCATCATCCGCACCCTCGAGCAGGTGCTGGGCATGAAGCCGATGAACCAGTTCGACGCCAGCGCGGCGCCGATGTCCGACTGCTTCCAGGACACTCCGGACTTCACCCCCTACTCGGCCGTGGCGAACAACGTGCCGCTCGACCAGATGAACCCGCCGGCCAAGGCCCTGAAGGACCCGGTCCTGAGGCGTGACGCGGAGGTCTCGGCCCGCCTGAACTTCCGTCAGGTCGACCGCGCGCCGGAGGACGTGCTCAACCGCATCCTCTGGAATGCGGTCGCCGGCACGGACCGGCCCTACCCGGAGTGGGCCGTGATCCCCGACGCGGACGACGACGACGATTGACCCCATCCTGGAGCCCGATGAGCGACGAGGTGTTTCGACCCCCGGGGGACTGCCCGGTCTGCGGCGAGTTCGTGCCCCGCAGGGCGGTGGCCTGCCCGGGCTGCGGCGCCTCGCGCGACTCCGGCTGGAACGAGGAGGCGGCCGTCTCC
>CAIOKD010000090.1 GCA_903858835.1 uncultured Verrucomicrobiota bacterium | reverse complement strand
TTCGCCACCGGGCGCTCCCGCAACAGCGCCCTCGTCGCCGTCAGCTCGGGCCTGCTGCACCAGATGCGCCAGCGCGAGGTCGAGGGCGTCCTGGCCCACGAGGTGGCCCACATCGCCAATGGCGACATGGTCACCATGACCCTGCTCCAGGGCGTGCTGAACACCTTCGTGGTCTTCTTCTCGCGGGTGATCGGCCTGCTGATCGATTCATTCCTGCAGGGCAATCGCCGCGACGAGGAGGGCCGCTCGTCCGGCACCGGCATCGGATTCTTCATCGGCTCCATGGTGGCTCAGATCTTCCTGGGCCTTCTGGCATCGATGGTGGTGATGGCCTACAGCCGCCGGCGCGAGTTCGCCGCAGACGCCATGGCCGCCCGCATCGAAGGGCGCGACGCGATGGTGGGTGCCCTCCAGCGCCTGAAGATGATCCATGAGGGGGGCGGGGTGCTGGATGACCGGTCGGCGTCGTTGGCCGCCTTCAAGATCAGCCACAACTACGGCAACTGGTTCGCCTCGCATCCGCCGCTCGACGACCGGATCCGGGCGCTGCAGGGCGTGGCCTGATTCAGCGGGGATCCTCGGCGAGCCAGCGGGTCACGTAGGGATCGATCCGGGAGAGCACCAGGAAGCTCCAGCGCTCGCGGATCCTCTCCCACCAGGAGCGGGAACGAGCCCAGGTGGCCGCGTCGACCGGGGTGCCCAGCGCCTCGGCGGCATCGAACCATTCAGCGGCATCGGCGGCGGCCCCGGGATGCCTCAGGTGCACCATCAACTCGTGGTTGATGTGCAGGCTGCGGGTGTCGAGGTTCGACGACCCGACAAACACCGAGTCGTCGATGCGGTACAGCTTGGCGTGCAGCACCTGTGGGGCGTACTCACGGATCTCCACGCCGGAGCGGAGCATCCGACCGTAGAGGAAGCGCCCCGCCCGCAGCGAGATGGACACGTCGGACTTGCCAGGCACCAGGATCCGGACCCGACCGCCCCGGGCCGCCACCCGACGCAGCGCGGCGCGGAGGGCCAGCCCGGGCAGGAAGTAGGCGACGGCGATGCGCACGTCCCGGGCGTCATCCAAGCTCCTCAACAACTCGGCCAGGAAGGCGTTCCGTCCGCGCCCGGGTCCGCTCGGCAACACCCGGATCCCCTCCGAGGCACCCGATCCGGAGTCCTCCGGATCGCGGCGCCGGAGTCGCACGAAGCGCGGCGGCCGTTGTCCGGCCCGGTCCCACATCGCCTCGAAGGTCTCGGCCAGCGTCCCGACCACCGGTCCGGTCAATCGGATCCCGATGTCGCGCCACCCGGAACGGATCCCGTCGCCCAGGTACTCCGGGGCCACGTTGAAGCCCCCAGTGATCGCCAGGGAACGGTCGACGACCAGCAGCTTGCGGTGGCTCCGCACCGGCAACCGCCGGAGGGTCAGGGGGTTGAAGATCCGCACCTCGCCGCCCGGGGCCCGCAGGGCGTCGAAGAAGCCGTCGTCGAGCGAAGACGATCCCAAACCGTCGATCAGCACCCGGACGGACACCCCACGCTGAGCGGCCCGGATGAGCGCGGCCCGGACGGCTTCGCCCGGGTCCCCCGCGGCGTAGATGTAGGTCTCAAGGCAGACCGATTCGCGGGCACGACCGATCGCGGCGACCAGGGCCGAGAAGGCCTCATCGCCCGTCCTGAGCCAATGGAAGGAGGTGTCCGCCATCGTTGCCCCCGTCTGCATACGTCTCCCGGCGCCCCGGTTCCAACCGAATCGTCGATGGCGGGGGAGCCACGCGCAAAACCTCCGCAAAATCAGGCTCGCCGCCGGGGGACGATCTGGTATTGCCATCGACCATGAGCACCGCGTGGATCCGATGGACAGGAGGGCTGCTGGCGGCCCTGGCGGGAGGGCTGGCATGGGCGCAGGCTCCCGCGCGCCCGGCGGGCATCGACATCAACGCCTTCCAGCGGGCGCTGCCGGCCCCGGGCGACAACGCCACGGCCGCGACCCGGCTCCAGTTCCCCCAGGCCCTCGCCTGGGACGCCCAGACCCGGGAACTCCAGGCCAAGGACGGGCAGGCCTCGGTCGATTTCCGCTTCGCGCTGACCAACGTCTGGACCAATGCCGTGACCATCACCGGCACGCGGACCAGTTGCGGGTGCACCGTGGCCAAGCTGCCGGAGACGCCCTGGGTGGTCGCGCCGGGAGAGAGGGGCGAGATCTCGGGCAGCATGAATCTCGCAGGCAAATCCGGAACCGTGGTGAAGACCGTGACCGTCCTGAGCGACGTGGGGTCGATCCTGCTGAACGTGCGGGTGAAGATCGACCCGCCGGATCCCAACCGCATGCGCGCGGCCGACCGCCAGCGCAACCTCGCCGTGGCCGCGGCCGACCGACAGGCCGTGTTCCGCGGGGAATGCGCCTCGTGCCACGTGGCGCCCACGGTGGGCAAGAAGGGCGCCGAGCTCTACGCCACCGCCTGCGGGATCTGCCATGACGCCGAGAACAAGGCCAGCATGGTGCCCGCGCTCCGCGAGCTGAAGCACCCGACCGACCGGGCCTTCTGGATGCAGTGGATCCGCAACGGCAAGCCGGCCTCCCTGATGCCAGCCTTCGACCTCAAGCAGGGCGGCATCCTGGACGAGGATCAGATGGCCTCACTCGCCGACTATATCGACAGCGCCGCGTTCAAGGCAGCCCCGTCGGCCGGCGCCGCCCAGACCCCTGCGGCACGCCCGTGAGCCTTCCCGGTCGCTTCATCACGCTCGAAGGGGGCGAGGCCGCGGGGAAGTCCACGCAAATCGCCCGCCTGGCCGAACGTCTGCGCCGTCAGGGACGCTCCGTCCTGGAATTGAGGGAACCGGGAGGAACGCCCCTGGGCGAGAAGATCCGCCACCTGCTCAAACATGATCCCGACGGTCGGGGCATGGCCCCGGAGACCGAACTGCTGCTCATGAACGCCAGCCGCGCCGAACTGGTCCGACAACGGATCCTGCCGGCGCTGCGCTCTGGCGGGGTGGTCCTGTGTGACCGTTTCTACGATTCCACGATCGCCTACCAAGGCCACGGGCGCGGACTCGACCTCGCAGCCGTGGATTCGGTGATCCGCCTGGCGGTGGGAGACCTGCGCCCGGATCGCACGCTGTGGTTGGAGGTGTCCCCGGAAACCGCCCGGACACGTCTGGCCGGACGCAAGGCGGCCCAGGTCGCCGCCGGAGGTTCGGAGCCGATCGACCGGTTCGACGAGGAGCAGGAGGCGTTCTTCGCCCGTGTGACCCGGGGATTCCAGGACAGCGTCGAGGCCGAGCCCGCCCGATGGCGGCGCGTCGATGCCGGCGGCTCCGTGGAGCAGGTGGCGGACGCCGTGTGGTCGGCGGTGGCGGACCTGTTCGCGGAGGCCTGACGCCAGGGCACGGGGCTTCAGCGACCGAAGGGCATCTTGCCCATCAGACCGCCGGCGCCGCCCATCTTGGACATCATCTTCTGGAACTTGCCCATCTTGCGCATCATCTCGCGCATCTCGTCGAAGCGCTTGAGCAGGTTGTTGACCTCGGTGACCGTGACCCCGGAGCCCTTGGCGATGCGCTGACGACGGCGGGCGTTCAGGATCTGCGGGGTGCTGCGCTCCTGCGGAGTCATGCCGCAGAGGATGCCCTCCATGCGCTTGAAGTCCTTCTCGCTCTTGGAGAGATCGGTGTTCTTGAGCATCTCGGAGCCGCCGGGCAGCAGACCCACGATGTCCTGGAGCGGCCCGAGTTTCTTCATCTCGCGCAACTGCGCGAGGAAGTCGTCGAGGGTGAACTGCCCCTTGCGCATCTTCTCCTCGAGGTCCATCGCCTTGGCGGCATCGACGCGGTCGATGGCCTTCTCGACGAGCGAGACCACGTCGCCCATGCCCAGGATGCGCTGGGCCATGCGCTCCGGATGGAAGGGCTCGAGGTCTTCGAGCTTCTCACCCACACCCATGAACTTGATGGGCTTGCCCACCACATGACGGAACGAGAGGGCCGCGCCGCCGCGGGCGTCGCCGTCGAGCTTGCTCAGGATGGCGCCGGTGATGTTGAGCGCCTTGTCGAAATGCGTGGCCACGCTGACGGCCTCCTGGCCCGTGGCCGCATCGAGGACCAGCAGCGTCTCGACGGGCTTGATGAGGTCGCGCAGGCGCACCAGTTCCTGCACCAGGGTCTCGTCGATCTGCAGGCGGCCCGCGGTGTCGAAGATCACCGTGTTGCACTGATGACCGGCCGCATATTCGAGCGCCTCTCGGGCGATCTTCAGCACATCGGTCTCACCCTTCTTCACGAAGACCGGCACCCCGACCTGCCCCGCGAGCGTGGCCAACTGGTCCATGGCGGCCGGGCGGTACACGTCGGCGGCCACGAGCAACGGCAGCCGACCCTGCTTGAGCAGCAGCTTGGCGAGCTTGCCCGAGCTGGTGGTCTTGCCCGAACCGTGGAGGCCGCACATGAGGATGCAGGCCGGATTGCCCGACAGGTGGAGCCCCTGGTTCTCGGAGCCCAGCAGCGTGACCAGTTCGTCGCTGATGATCTTGATCATCTGCTGGCCCGGGTGGACCGACTGAATGACCTCTTCGCCCAGGGCCTTGCCCTTGACCGACTCGACGAAGTCCTTGGCGACCTTGAAATGGACGTCGGCCTCCAGCAGCGCCATGCGCACATCGCGCAGGGACTCCGAGACATTGCCCTCGGAGATCTTCCCCAGCCCGCGCAGGTTGCGGAAGACGTTCTGCAATTTGCCGCTCAGCGAGTCGAACATGGACCTGAGCCTAGCGCAGCGGCCCCGTCGCCGGAAAGCTTGGAGCGAGGCCAGCGAGGGGATCGACCCCGGTTTCCCCTTCCGTCTTCCGCCGCGCCCTGATAGGGCTGGAGGCATCCCCGGAAAGCCAAGCCCACGCCCCGCCATGACGCCATTTTCCCGACCCGCTGGGACCGCCTGCCGCGACCGCCGCAACGGTGCCTTCACCCTGATCGAACTGCTGGTGGTCATCGCCATCATCGCCATCCTGGCCGGGATGCTCCTGCCGGCGCTCTCGAAGGCGAAGGCCAAGGCCAACGGCGTGAAATGCATCAGCAACCTGCGGCAGATGGGCGTGGCCACCATGACCTACATCATGGACCACGGGGTCTATCCGGTGGGCATCGACGGGGCCGACGGCGCCGCCTGGATCTGGCCGGCCCTGCTCCGCAGCAGCATGTACGGCGGACAGAACACCGAGGTGTTCCGATGCCCGGCCGCGCCCCCGCAGTCGCAGTGGGTCCCCAAGTTCGGCAGCGGCGCTCCGGCCAAGCTGGGCTACCTCAAGGACGAGGTGCGCCTGAGACCCGGAGGCACCTTCTTCATGAGCTACGGCTACAACGTCTGGGGTGCCTTCGCCGGACAGACGCCCAACACCGGGCTCGGCGTGTACCTCGGAGATCCGGTGTGGGGCGAGACCAAGGAGGCCTCGGTGAAGAACCCCACCGAGATGATCGCCTTCGGTGACAGCAACTGGGACGTGAAGAAGAAGGGCGACCGCGACTGGAGCGGATTCATCGGCATGTACGAGGAGCGCCAATGGCCGCTGGAAATCCATGCCGGCCGCACCTCGCTGGTCTTCTGCGACGGCCACGCCGAATCCAAGCGCCGCCTCGACATCATCGGCCAACTCCACAAGGACCCCGCCCAGCGCAAGGCCGTGGCCCGCTTCTGGAACCGCGACAACGAACCGCACTTCGAGTGAAGGGGCGGGAGCGACGCCGTCGCTCCTCCGTCGAGTGGGCCAAGACACCGGGCGACTCAGCCCAGGTGAGCAGGGTGAGCGGTTTGACAAGCCCCGGTTCTCCAAATACTGCTCCAGCAGGTTCTTCAACCCAAAAACCGGAGTCGTTCCCATGCTGTTCCGCTTCTGGATCCTCGCGCTGTCGGCCTGCATGCAGGTGTGGGGTGCCTGGCCGCCCGCGACCCTCGATGCCTTCGGTGGGCTGCCGGAGCAACCGCCCCGGGCGACCTACGCATTCGTCGATGCCCTCCCCGGGGTCAGGCTCGATCAACCGGTGGCCACCGCCACGCCACCGGGTGAGACGCAACGGCTGTTCGTCGTGGAGAAGACGGGCCGCATCGTGGTGATCACCAACCTGAGTCAACCCACACGAACAATCTTCGCCACCCTGACCAACAACCTGCTGACCTCGGGTGAGCAGGGCCTTCTGGGGCTGGCCTTCCACCCCAGGTATTCCGAGAACCGCCGACTGTTCGTGTTCCGCACGCTGAACACGGGGCCAGGGACCACCCGCCAGGCGCACAACGTGCTCACGGAATTCAGGACCTCGGCCGACAATCCCAACGCCCTCGAACCGGCCTCCGAGGTCCGGCTCTTCGCGCAGCGCGACGAGGCCTCGAACCACAACGGAGGTGATCTCCATTTCGGTCCCGACGGCTTCCTGTACGTGGCCCTGGGCGACGAGGGTGGCGGCAATGATACGTACGCCAACGGTCAACGGATCGACCGCGACCTGTTCGCCGGCCTCCTCCGCATCGATGTCGACCAGCGGCCCGGGTCGCTGCCCCCGAACCGGAACGCCGCAAACGCATGGATGATCACCACCAACTACGCCGTGCCCGCCGACAACCCCTTCGTGGGCGCGACCACCTTCAACGGAACCGCGGTGAACCCCACGAACGTCCGCACCGAATTCTACGCCGTCGGGCTTCGGAACCCCTGGCGGTTCTCCTTCGACCCGGCTGGTGGCGACCTGTGGATCGGCGACGTGGGCCAAGACCGGTGGGAGATGGTGTTCGTGAGCCGCCCGGGAGCCAATCACGGGTGGCCGTTCCGGGAGGGCCGGGTGGCCGGACCCCGCACCGGCGCGCCGGCGACATTCCTGACCGACCCGATGTTCCGCCATGTGCCACCGGTGCATGTGTACGCCCATGGCAGCGGGAACGACCGGGGCAACTCGATCACGGGCGGTCGTGTGTACCGCGGCGGGAAGATCACTGCCCTGCACGGGGCCTACGTCTTCGCCGACTATGTGAATGGCAATGTCTGGGCGCTGCGTCGGGACGCGGCGGGAACCGGATCGGTCGAACGGCTTGGGGGCGTCGCCAACGTGGCGGGCTTCGGCGTGGATCCGGCCAACGGCGATCTGCTGGCCATCCAACTCAACGCCGGCCGGGTGATGCGACTGGTGGCCTCCCCGAACTCCGCCGATCGTCCGCTCCCCGCCACCCTCGAGGCCACGGGTGCCTTTCAGGACCTGACAACCCTGACACCCTCGAAGGCCTTCCTCGACTACGAGGTGAACCTACCCTTCTGGTCCGACCACGCCGTGAAGCGCCGATGGGTCCACATCCCGCCGGGCCAGCGCGTCCGGACCCATCCGAAGGAGGCTTGGAAGGCCCCGGCCGGGACCGTCTGGATGAAGCATTTCGAATTGGAGATGGAACGTGGAGTGCCCGAGACCCGTCGCCGGATCGAGACGCGGTTCCTGGTCCAGCGGGCCGACGGCGTGTATGGCATCACCTACCGGTGGGCTTCTGCCACCAGCGCCGAACTCGTGCCCGACGAGGGGTACACTGAGCTCCTGGGGATCCGGGAGGGCGGAGTCGACCGGACCCAGACCTGGCGTTACCCCAGCCGCACCGAGTGCCTCGCCTGCCACAACCCCGCCGCGGGCGGATCGCTCAGCTTCAACACCCGGCAACTCGACCGCCGCCGCGGATCGACCGGAGGCCCCGACGTCCATCAGGTCTCGGCGCTCGCGGCGGCGGGCTACCTGGAGTCGCCGGCGGGCTCCGAAGCGTACCAAACCGGGTTCCACGACGACGGCTCCGGGCAAAGCCTCGAGTGGCGCGTTCGCCGGTACATCGACGTGAACTGCGGATTCTGCCACCGCCCCGGAGGTCCCGGCGGCGGGCTCTGGGACGGACGCTCCTCGACGCCGACCGACCTCGCTGGATGGATCGGGGGTGCCGTGGTGACCGACGGCGGTGTCCACGGCGGACGCCTGCTCCTGCCGGGCGACCGCACCCGATCGGTGCTGCTCGATCGCATGACCCGCACCGACGGGCGTCGGATGCCCCCGGTGGGCAACTCGGAGCCCGACCCCGAGGGCATCGCGCTGGTCTCGTCCTGGATCGATTCCCTGCCGAAGCGCGGCTCGTTCGAGTTGTGGCTGGAGTCCCGCGGGCTTTCTACTCCCGGTACCACCCCGAATCCCGACGAGGATCGGGACGGTGATGGCGACTCCGATCTGCTGGAATTCCTCGCGGGAACCGAGCCGAAAGAATCCGCCTCGCGCTGGCGTCCGCGCTTGGAGGTGATCGATGGCAAGACCGTGTTGAAGGTGCGCGTGCCCGCCAACACGGCTCTGGAGATCCAGGTCGGTGACACCGCTGCGGGCACGGGGACCGTCTGGAAGAACGCCGATGTGACAACGCCGCCGCCCTCGTTCCCGGCCCTGGACCAGGACGTCTCGCTGGAATTGCCTGGCGACCGGCAAACGCTGTTCCTGCGTCTGGGACTACGAAGGCCCTGATCCCAGGCATTTGCAGGCACACTCCGGTCCGGACTCATGGATCTCGGACGCCCCTCCGA
>CAIOKD010000089.1 GCA_903858835.1 uncultured Verrucomicrobiota bacterium | reverse complement strand
GGGTCGTCTTCCTGAAGGGGGACGACCAGGGATGGGACAGGGGAAAAAACGACAGGGAAAAAACGGAACCGGGAAAACCGAAGGGGAGAGGACTTGGTGCACCCGCCAGGAGTTGAACCTGGAACCTGCTGATCCGTAGTCAGCCGCTCTATCCAATTGAGCTACGGGTGCACAAAGGAATAGAAAAGATACGGAGGAAGATCCCGGGATCAAGAGTTTTCGGCCCGGAAATTGTCGCCCGTTGCTTCAAACGTGTTGATGCCCTTTTGGAATATCCGAAAGCGGCGGGGGATGACTCTCGCGCCGGCGGAGGATCGATGGCAGCCTGATGCCATGGATCGGCGGAAGTTTCTCGGCGGCATCGCCTCTCTTGGCCTGGTGGGCGCGAGTCTGGGACTTTCCGCGGCCGATCGGCGGGCGACGCTGCTGTCGACCTCCGTGCTCGTGGTTGGGGGCGGGGTGGGTGGTGTGGCGGCAGCCCTCGCGGCCTGCCGGGCCGGGCAGAAGGTCGTACTGACCGAGGAGACCCTGTGGGTCGGCGGGCAGTTCACTTCCCAGGCCGTGCCGCCGGATGAACACCCGTGGATCGAGGAGGCTGGTTGCACGCGGAGCTATCGCCGGTTCCGTGACGAGGTCCGGAGCTGGTTCGTCCAAGATTTCCCGGTGACGGCCGCGACCCGCGCAACGGCAAGGCTCAACCCCGGCGGCGGATGGGTCTCGCGCTTGTGCCACGAGCCTCGTTTGGCCCTGACCGTCCTCGAGTCGATGCTGGCCCCCTTCATCGCCCAAGGACGGCTAACGCTCCTGCTCGGGCACCGGCCGATCGCCGCCTCGGTCCGGGGAGACCGGGTGGAGTCGGTCCAATTCGAGTCCATGACCGGCGGGCGCCGGCGAACGGTCGTGGCGACCTGGGTGCTGGAGGCTTCCGAACTCGGGGACCTGCTGCCCTTGGCCGGCGTGGAGCATGTGACGGGGGCCGAATCCCGGTCCGAGACCGGGGAACCCTCGGCGCCTGAGAAGGCCGATCCGCTCGACCAGCAGGCCATCACCTGGTGCTTCGGCCTGGAGCATCATGCCGGCCAGAACCACATCCTGGGACGTCCCGACGACTACGCCCGGTGGCGCGACTACGTGCCCCGGATGGTCCCGCCCTGGCCGGGCCGTCTGTTCGCCTGGGAACACAGCCATCCGGTCACGCTCAAATCCCGGACCCTTCCCTTCGACCCGGTGGGCGAGGGCGGCTTCCCGAACCTGTGGACCTACCGCCGCATCCGCGACGCCTCCCGCTTCGAGGCTCCCAAGGCCTTCCCTTCGATCTGCCTGGTGAACTGGCCCCAGAACGATCATTGGCTGGCTCCTCTGGTGGGACCGGGCGTGACGCTCGAGCAGCGTCGCCAGCGCGAGGCCGAGTCCAAGGCCCTGGGCCGCAGCCTGATCCATTGGTTGCAGACCGAGGCTCCGCGCCCGGACGGCGGCACTGGTTGGCCCGGGCTCAAACCCAGCGCCGGGACGTTCGGCACTCCCGATGGTTTCGCGCTGGCCCCCTACATCCGCGAGAGTCGGCGCATCCGGGCCCGGTTCACCGTGACCGAGCGCCATGTCTCGACCGAGGCCCGGAAAGCCGAGACCGGTGCGACCGCCGATACGGTGCGGGCCGCCACCTTTGCCGACTCGGTGGGCGTCGGCGCCTACCGCATCGACCTGCACCCCTCGACCACGGGGCGGAATTACGTCGACGTTTCCAGCCTGCCGTTCCAAATCCCACTGGGAGCCCTCCTGCCGCAGCGGGTCGAAAACCTCATCGCCGCAGGCAAGTGCCTCGGGGTCACGCACATCGCCAACGGGTGCTATCGGTTGCACCCGGTGGAGTGGAACATCGGTGAGGCGGCCGGCGCCCTGGCGGCCTTTTGTGCCGATCGCAAGACGACCCCGGCCGCCGTCCACGCCAAGACCGACCTCCTGGCCGACTTCCAGAAACGGCTGCGCGACGACGGTTTCGAGTTGGAGTGGCGGGTGCCCATCCGCCCTCTGTGAACCCCGGGACCGATGGGGACCCTCAGTATCGGCGGGTCTTGTTACAACCTCCGAGGCGATGAAACCTTTGGAATCCGGGCGATTCCTGGTGTTGGATCGGAGCACGATCGAACCCATGAAGCGCATGTCCTCCCCCAAGCCGGCCCGCACGGCGAAGTCTCCGGCACGTTCCTCGAAACTTTCTTCGAAGGGGACCTCCAGGGCCGCTGCCGCCCCGGATGCCAAACCGACCTCCAAGAAGGCGTCCGCACCGGTCGCCCGGGCTTCCTCGGGCCGGGGTTCGTCCGCGAAGCCATCAGCCCCGGCGTCTCCCAAGGCGGGCATGGTCTCGTCGGATCGTTTCGTCATCATCATGGCCGGCGGGCGCGGCGAGCGCTTCTGGCCAGTCAGTCGCGAGAAGACGCCCAAGCAGTTGATCCGCCTGTTGGGGGATCGATCGTTCCTTCAGCAGGCGGTGGATCGGGTCCGCGCACTGGTCCCGGTCAACAACATCCTGATCATCACCAATGCCGTGCAGGCGGCGGAGGTCCGGCGGCAGTTGCCCGAATTGCCCAAGGACAACGTCATCGGCGAACCGATCGGCCGCGACACCTGTGCGGCCGTGACGCTGGGAGCCGCGGTGGTCGGGGCACGTTCCACGACGGCGGTCATGGCGGTGCTGCCGGCCGACCATGTCATCCACGACGAGAAGGGGTTCCGTCAGGTGCTCTCCGACGCCTTCGACGTGGCTTCGCGCGGGCAGGTGATCGTCACGATCGGCATCCAGCCCACCGGCCCGGAGACCGGCTACGGCTACATCCATTCCGGGAACGTCCTGCCCGCGCCGGCCTCGGGAAAACCGCTCAAGACCCCCTTCTATAAGGTCGAACGTTTCGTGGAGAAGCCCTCCCTGGAAAAGGCGCAGGAATACCTCGCCTCCGGGCATTACCGCTGGAATGCCGGCATGTTCGTGTGGTCCTTCGTCACGATCACCAACGTCCTGTCCGTGCACCAACCGGAGATGCACCAGGCCTGTCAGCGGTGGTTCGCTGCCGCGGCCAAGGGTGCCAAGCGTCTCGAGTCGGTCCTCGCGGCGGAATACTCCGAGATCCGCAAGATCAGCGTCGATTTCGCCCTCATGGAAAAGGCTCAGAACGTGGTGGTGGCCGACGGTCGCTTCGACTGGGACGACCTGGGGGCTTGGCCGGCGCTGGCCCGCCACCTCAAGCAGGACGCCGAAGGCAATGCCGCCATCGGGGACCTGGTGCATGTCGATGCGGCCCGCAACATCGTCTTCGATGGGCGCACGCGCGGTCGGACTCCCGTCACCCTGGTCGGCGTGAAGGACAGCATTCTGGTGCTCACCGACGACGCCACGCTGGTGGCCTCCAAGTCCGAGTCCCAGAAGATCAAGGAACTGGTGCGCAAGCTGGCGGCCGATCCGCGCTGGGCCGACCGGGTCTGACCCCGGGCGCGGTCACTTCAGGGACACGAACCGCAGGCAGACCGGTGAGCCGACCTCCCATCGCTCGTCGGTCGGCGTGAGCTTCCCGGTGTTGAGGTCGATCCGGAAGGAGCGGATGTCGTGGGAGTTCTGGCCTGCGGCGAGCAGGAAATTGCCCGAGGGGTCGATGTTGAAATTCCGCGGGGTCTGCCCGCCGATCTTGCGGACCTCGACCGGGGTGAGCTTCCCGGAGGCCGCGTCACGGGCGAATACCGCGATCGAATCGTGCCCGCGGTTCGAGCCGAAGACGAACTTCCCGGACGGATGGACCCGCACCTCGGCGGTCGATACGCCCTTCATGTCAGTACCGGCGGGCACCGTGGGCACCGTTCCCACCTCGGTGAGCTTCCCGGTGGCCGCCTCGTACTGGAAGCTGGTCACCGTGCAACGCATCTCGTTGATCACGTAGGCATGCTTACCGTCGGGGCTGAACGAGAAGTGGCGGGGGCCGCTGCCCGGGGCAAGACGGGCGTCGATGCGGGGCTTGGCCGCGGTGATGCCCTTGGCCGGGTCGAAGGTGTAGGCGTGGATGCGGTCGGTCCCCAGGTCCGCCACGAAGGCGAAGCGATGGTCGGGCGAGAGGTTCACCGAATGGGCGTGCGGTTCCTTTTGTCGCGATGGATCCACGCTGCCCCCGGTGTGTTGCGAGAAGAAGTTGTGGGCCCCCAGTCCGCCGTCAGGCTGGATCGGCAGCGAGACCACGCTGCCCCCGCCGTAATTGGCCACCAGCACCTGATGCCCGGTGGGATCCACCGACAGGTGGCACGGGCTGCCGCCCCTCGTGGACTGCTGGCTCAGTTCCTTGAGTTTGCCGGTGGTGGCGTCGATGGCGAAGGCGGTGACGAAGCCGCCCGGCTTGCCCTGCCACTGATCCGTCTCGTTGACCGCGTAAAGGAATCGTCCGTTGGGATGGATTGCCAGGAAGCTCGGGTTGGATGACTTGGCGGCCAACCCCAGCGAGGTCGCGTTTCCGGTCGCGTCGTCGTAGCGGAACGCGTAGATGCCCTCGCTCTTCGGGCCGGTGTAGGTCCCGACGTAGAGGAGGTGTTGTGCGGCTGAGAGGGGCAGTGTGGTCAGGGCGGCGGCCGTCATGAGCGTGAGGGGCAGGGAAGGCATGCCCCGAGTGAAGCCCAATGGCGACGGCAGTCCAGCCTGAGTGTCGAGTCTCGGGCGCCGACCTCAGCCGCCGAGTTGTGACGGGGATAGCCCCAGTCCGACGATGCTGCATGCACGGATGACCGGCAGGCCCAACCGTTCAGCCTCGGCCACCACCTCCAGGCTGTCGGTCCCGGGGTTCAGCCAGAGTTCATCGCAGCCCCGGGTGGCGATGGCGGGCAGGACTCCCAGGAGCACCGGCGGCGGCAGGTAGACGCTGATCACATCCGGGCGACCCGGCAGTGAAGCGAGGTCTCGGAAGGCCGGGTGTCCGGCGATCTGCGCTTCCTTGGGGTTCACCGGCCAGACGGCATAGCCCTGGCGGGCGTAGGCCAGAACGGCCTTGTGTCCGAATTTGGCGGGGTCGGCGGAGGCTCCGAGGATCGCGGCGGTCTTCATGGGCAAGGGTTCCCAGTCGGTGAACGAGGCGGCCTGTCCGGCCCGGGCACCTCGTTCGTCGCGCAGATTCCACACCATGGCCTGCCGGATGCGGAAGCGCTTTCCTGTCCGGGAAATCCGCACCCCGGAGTAGTCGTCGATGAATCCGTGCCGGGTGACCCGCTCCAGGAGTCGGGCCCGCTCGTCCCGCAGGGGGGCCTCGGCCGTGTACCGAGAGGGCGTCCGGGTGAAGGCCTCCCAGTCCAGTTCCCAAAGCTCCAGGGCCGCCCGGTTCCCGTACCAGAACACCGGGTCGTCCTGGATGCCGTGCGAGACCAGCACCCTGGGCATGGACCACAGGGTGGTGTATCTCTCGTCGCTGTCAGGAGGGGGAAGCCCGGGAACGAGGTCGCGGCTGGTCCAGTGGCGGTGACTCTCCAGGGCCAGGTCCAACCGATGGCGGAGTTCGGGAGTGTTCCAGGGCTGCATGCCGGGGTTGGAGAGGGCCGGGGAGACGCGTGGGTTTGTGGATCGAGCCGGTGGAGTCTCCGGGATTTCAGTGTTTCGCCGCGGCTCGGAGATCCAGGCAGACCAAGCGGTCTTCACTCCTCAGGTACAGGAGGCCGCTTGAGAGCACCGGTCCGGCCCAGCACGGGTAATGCAGCGAGGGCACCTGCCAACGGCCCAATTCCTCACACCGGTCCGGCCGGGGATCGAATAGGCCCAGCAGGCCGCCTTCGCCCAGGGCTACGAGCCGTCCCTCGGCCAGGATGAACGATCCCCGTCCGAACACCGGCGGTTGCTGGGCGCTGTGGGGTGGCCAGCGCTCGCTGCGCTCCCAGGCCACCTTGCCGGTCTCGTATTCCACGCAGCGGAGGACCGCGTCGGGTTCATTGCGTCCACTGAAGCCGTACAGGTGGGATCCCACGCGGATCGGTTGGCTCCAGTGCATCTCCAGCCCCAGCCCGGACCAGACCTCGGTGAAATTCGTGGCGCCGGCCCCTCCGCGGAGCAGGACCGATCC
>CAIOKD010000088.1 GCA_903858835.1 uncultured Verrucomicrobiota bacterium | reverse complement strand
CTGGGGGTTGGCCTTCATCGACAGGGCGATGCGCTTCCGGACCAGATCGACCTCGGTCACGGTCACCCGCACCTTCTGGCCCACCTTCACCACCTCGGCCGGATCCTTCACGAAGCGGTCGGCCAACTGGCTGACATGGACCAGGCCATCCTGGTGGACACCGACATCCACGAACGCTCCGAACGCGGTGACGTTGGTCACGATGCCCGGAAGCTTCATGCCGGGCTGAAGGTGCTCGATCTTCTCGACACCCTCCTGGAACGCGAAGGTCTCGAAGCGTTGGCGGGGATCACGACCGGGCTTGGCCAACTCCTCGAGGATGTCCTTCAGAGTGGGCAAGCCCACCTCGTCGCTGGCGTACTTCTCCGGGCGGATTTTGGACCGGAGGCCGCCGTCGCGGATCAGATCGCTCACGCCGCAGCCCAGATCCCGGGCGATGGTGTCCACCAACTCGTAGCGCTCCGGGTGGACGGCGCTGGAATCGAGCGGATTCTCGGCCTCGCGAATACGGAGGAATCCGGCGCACTGCTCGAAGGCCTTCGGACCGAGGCGAGGCACCTTCAACAGGTCGCGGCGCGAACGGAAGGGCCCGTGCTCGTTGCGATGGGCCACGATGTTCGCGGCCAACGAAGGCCCCAGACCGGAGACATAGCCGAGCAATTGCTTGCTGGCGGTGTTCAACTCGACACCCACCCGGTTCACACAGGAGACGACGACGTCATCGAGACCGCGTTGCAGGGCGTTGGGATCGACATCGTGCTGGTACTGGCCCACGCCGATGGACTTCGGATCGAGCTTCACCAATTCGGCCAACGGGTCCATCAGGCGACGGCCAATGCTCACCGAACCCCGCACCGTCACGTCCTCGTCCGGGAACTCCTCACGGGCGACCTCGCTGGCCGAGTAGATCGACGCACCGCTCTCGTTGACCAGCACCACCGGGATGCCAGCCGGCAGGTGGAGGGAACGGATGAATTGCTCGGTCTCGCGGCTGGCGGTGCCATTGCCGATGGCGATGGCCTCGATCCCGAAGCGCTCGACGAGGATCCGGACCTTCTCGCCGGCCTGCGCCACCTGCTGCATCCCTCCGGCTGTGGCGTGAAGGACATCGTGGTGCAGGAGCTTGCCCTGGCGATCCAGCACCACCGTCTTGCAGCCGGTGCGGAATCCGGGATCGATGGCCAGCACGTTCTTCTGGCCCAGGGCGGGTGCCAGCAGCAACTCGCGGAGATTCTCGGAGAAGACCCGGATGGCCTCCTGGTCGGCGCGCTTCTTGCCCTCGATGCGCACCTCGGCCTCGATGGCGAATCCCACCAATCGCTTGAAGCTGTCGACGGCGGCGAGGCGCACCTGCTCGGCACCGGGGGTGCCTCGGGCCTGGACGAACAGTCCTTCGAGGATGGCGATGGCCGATTCTTCCGGCGGCGTGATGCGCACCAACAACACCCCTTCCTCCTCGCCCCGACGCATGGCCAGCATCCGGTGACTGGGGACCTTGGAGACCGGTTCGGTCCAGTCGAAGTAGTCCTTGAATTTGGCCCCCTCGGCCTCCTTGCCCATCATCACCTTGGAGCGGACCTGGCCCGACTCCCAGTACAGCTCGCGCAAGCGGGAGCGGGTGGCGGCGTCTTCGCTGAAACGTTCAGCGAGGATGTCCCGGGCACCGGCGAGGGCCGCGGCCACATCGGGCACCGACTTCTCGGCATTCACGTAGGCCGCCGCGACGGCCAGCGGATCGACCGTCGCCTGCCCTTGGAAAATCAGGTCTGCCAGGGGCTCGAGGCCCGCCTCTTTGGCGATGGTGGCCCGAGTCCGGCGCTTCGGGCGGAACGGGGCGTAGAGATCCTCCAAGGCGGAAAGGGTTTCGGCTCCGTCCACGGAGGCCTTCAGGACCTCGGTCAGCAACTGGCGTTCGGCGAGCGATTTCAGGATGGCCTCGCGGCGCTGCTCCAGTTCGGTCAACTGGGCGAGGCGATCCCGGACAGAGGTGATGGCCACTTCGTCCAGGCTGCCGGTGGCCTCCTTCCGGTACCGGGCGATGAAGGGTACGGTCGCGCCCTCGCCCAACAGGCGGGCGGTGGCCGAGACCTTGGAGGCCGCGAGGTTCAACTCGGCGGCGATCCGGGCGATGAAGCGTTCGTGCAAGGCGTCCACGGGGGCGGCTGTTTAGAT
>CAIOKD010000087.1 GCA_903858835.1 uncultured Verrucomicrobiota bacterium | reverse complement strand
TGAATCGGCGCCCTCCGCCCCCGGCCGAGCTTTCCGCGACATGTCCCCGGACCTGACCCTCCATCAATGGGCCCTGGCCTGCCTGGCCGCCGTGGGCATCGGGGTCTCCAAGAGCGGCCTGCCCGGAGTGAGCCTGCTGCACGTGGTGATCTTCGCCCAACTGTTCCCGGGCCTTCAATCGACCGGGGTGGTGCTGCCGATGCTCGTGGTGGGCGACATCGGTGCGGTGCTGCTCTTCCGACGCCACGCCGATGGACACCACATCCGGCGGACGCTGCCCCCAGCGGCCATCGGAGTCGTCGCGGGTTGGGCGGTGATGCGCTTCTGGGGACAGGCCGACTTCCGGCCGGTGATCGGGGCCATCGTGCTGGCGCTGGCGGTGATTCAACTCATCCGGCACTGGCGGCCCGAGACGCTCGCCGACCTGCCCCACACGCGGTCCTTCGCCTGGACCATCGGGCTGCTGGCCGGCGGCGTGACCATGGTGGCCAACGCCGCGGGGCCCGTCATGGCCCTGTACCTGGTGGCCGTTTCGCTGCCCAAGAATGTGTTCGTCGGCACCAGTGCCTGGTTCTTCCTGCTCATCAACCTTTTCAAGATCCCCTTCAGCCTCCAACTGGGGCTGATCCATCTCGACTCGCTGGCGTTCAACGTGCGGTTGCTCCCGCTGGTGGTGGCCGGGCTCTTCCTGGGGCGGGCGGTGGTGGCCCGCCTGCCGCAGCGCACCTTCGACACCTTCATCCTCCTCTTCGCCTGGGTGGCGGCCCTGCGACTCCTGCTGTAGGCGGGCGAGGGGCGAAGCCAGGGGCTTCGGAGCGCGAGCCTCACCGGGTAGGGCCCGGCAACCGCGCAAGCGATCGGCCTTCGCGCCGCTGGAGGAGGGCGTCGATCCGCGGCACGTACATCTGGGTCTCGGCCGGCAGGTGCCGGGCGATGTCGTGGAACGTCCGGGCGCCGTGGCGGCTGAGGAGATTCGCCACCCGGGTCTCACCGGCATTGTAGGCGGCCAAGGCCAGGGGCCAGTCCTTGAAGCGGCGATGGAGCGCCCGGAGATACCGGGCCGAGGCGCGGGCGTTCTTCTCCGGACGGTACCGCTGGTCGAAGGGGAAGGTGGAAAGGCCCTGAGCCCGGGCGGTCTCGGGCATCAATTGATAGAGGCCCGCCGCGCCGGCCGGGCTTCGAGCCCGCGGATCGAACGACGACTCCACCTCCGCCACCCAGACCAATTCCTCGGGCACGCCCTCTTCGCGGAAGATCGGCTTGAGCTGCGGCACCCGCCGCCGGGCCTCGGCGGGCCAGGGCTCGACGATCATGACGTCGGACCAGACCTTCCGCTGCTCGGCCGCGGAGGGAACCCACGCCGGCCGGGTCGCCGGAAGCACCGGGCCCATCGAAGATTGGGGCTGCAGGGGTGGAACCGGCGGAGGAGCCGACGGGGTTGCACGGGTCGTCGGGGTCGCAGAGGAGATCCGGGCACCGCGGGCGTCGGAACTCCCGGCGGCGGGGGCGATGCCAGAGCGAAGGTTTCGGCCGCCTGGAAATAATCCAACCGGGCTCGCAGCCAGGGCACGTAGGGCTGCAACGCCGTCTCCCGCTCCAACCACGGCAGGAGGGCTTCGGCGACGCGGCGCAATTCGGCCAGATCGAGGAGGTTCTCGGCCTGCAGGCGATCCTGGACCCGCCGGAGCAGCGGCTCGACCTGCTGGAGATCGAGCTCGGGCAGCGGTGGCAGCGCCTCCTCGTCGATGTGCTGCTCCCACCAGCGCTGCCCCTCGTTCAGCAAGGCCTCCAGGTCCGACGGCGACGGAGCCGGCGGCGTCTGGGCTGCCCTCGCCGGCACGAGTTGCAGCAGGACTCCCAGCAGGATGGAACGAAAAGTGCGGTTCACGTCGGGCTTGGGATGAGCATCGTGCAGACCCGGGCCCCGGGCAAACCCTGCTCGCTGAAGCGGTCGAATTCCGGGGTCAAAACCCGGACTTGCCCCGGTGGATTCCCCCGACACACTGGCCTCACGCTTCCAAATCCTCTGTTTATGGGCCGCATCTACAACAACATCGTCGAGACCGTCGGGCGCACGCCGCTCGTCCGCCTGAACCGCATCCCCGCCAGCTTCGGTGTGGATCCGTCCACGCAGATCCTGCTCAAGTGCGAGTTCTTCAACCCGCTCGGATCGGTGAAAGACCGTATCGGCATGGCCATGATCCAGGACGCCGAACAACGGGGCATCCTGAAGCCGGGCACCACCATAATCGAGCCCACCTCGGGCAACACCGGCATCGCGCTGGCCTTCGTTGCGGCGGCCAAGGGCTACAAGGTCATCCTGACCATGCCCGAGACCATGTCGCTGGAGCGCCGCACGCTCCTGGCGCTGCTGGGCGCCAAGCTGGTGCTGACCCCCGGCAGTGAGGGCATGCGCGGGGCCATCGCCCGGGCCGAATTGCTGGCCAAGGAGATTCCCGACGCGTGGAGTCCGCAGCAGTTCGAAAACGGAGCCAATCCGGCCGTCCACACCGCGAGCACCGGCCCCGAGATCTGGGAAGACACCGCCGGCGCCGTCGACATCTTCGTCGCGGCGGTCGGCACGGGGGGCACGATCACGGGCTGCTACGAGTACATCAAACCCCTCAAGCCGTCCTTCACGGCCATCGCGGTCGAGCCCAAGGACTCGCCCGTCATTTCGCAGACCCTGCACGGCGAACCGGTCAAACCCGGCCCGCACAAGATCCAGGGCACCGGGGCCGGTTTCGTGCCGAAGAACCTCCGGCTCAAGGACGCCGCGGGCAACGCCCAGATCATCGAAGCCGTGCAGGTGAGCAACGACGACGCCTTCGCCATCGCTCGTCGCTTGGCCAAGGAGGAGGGCATCCTCGCCGGCATCTCGTCGGGCGCCAACGTCTGGGCCGCCATCGAGGTCGCCAAGCGGCCGGAGAACAAGGGCAAGACGATCGTGACGGTCGCCTGCTCGACGGGTGAACGCTAC
>CAIOKD010000086.1 GCA_903858835.1 uncultured Verrucomicrobiota bacterium | reverse complement strand
TCTGACCCGGGTGCTGGACCACCGGGAGCGGATCCTGAACGCCGCCAGCCGCGAGGAGGCTGGGGTCCTGCTGGCACAGATCCGGGACCGGAACCCATCCCTCCCCGGCATCCTGGCCATGGGGCTCCTCGACTCCGACGCCTCGCGTCCGGGGTCCTGGGGCGTCGTGATGGAGGGTGTCCGGGGCGCGGGCACCGGCCTTCTGGAGATCGCCAAGGACCCGGTCGTGGCTCCGATGCTGGCGGTTGTGGGGCGGACCCGGTCGCCGCGGATCACGCCTCTCTTCCATCCCAAGGGCGCGGCGGACACCAACCAGGTGTTGGTGGCGCTCCTCTCGCCGGTCTCCCCCGGGACCCGCGGCTGGCCGGTGCCCGCGGGGGGCGTGTTCCTCATCGTCGCCGATGTGCGCCAGTGGGCTCAGGAGGCGAACATCCCCGCATCCCTGAGGATCCTCGGGTGCTTCCTCGGGAACGAACCCGACAACGGCGTGGTGGTCGATGTCGATGGCCAGACGGACGATCCGGGTCCGCCTCCCATGGGTCGGGTCGGGATCGAGCTCGACCCCAAGCACCGCGGCCTGCTGGCACGGGGCGTCCCGGAGCTTCCGGTGTTCACCCCACGTCCCGCCGCGAAGACCGGTGACGTCCGGCCCCCGTCCTCGGCGATCCAGGCCGTCATCCATATCGAGGATTTCGGGGAGAGCCGTTTCCGGTGCTACGTGGGGCCATCGCCCGCCCTGTACGCGAGCCGCTCGCGATTGGCGGTGCTCAGGAGCTTCCCCATCCGTGCTGCCCGGGTCCTGTTCTTCGGGTTTCTCCTGTCGGTCATATGGACCGTCTTCCAGGCGGACCGGCAGCAGATGCGCCAGCTGAACGACGCCCAGCAGACGATCCAAAGGCTCGACCTCCACAAGACCCTGATCCAGCAGGAGCTCCACGACCACATCATCCAGAATCTCACGCTGCTCGGCATCCGGCTCGCCGCGGCGCATCCCGCCAGTCCCGAGGGGTTCCAGAAGTTCCGTGAGACCACCCTGGCCCAGCTCGACTATCTCCGGGGTGAGCTCCGTCGGCTCCTGCGTGAGGGCACGGAGCGGGTGGATTCCTTCGACGAGATGGTCCTCCAGGTGCAGTCCATCTGCAGACGCATGGAGGAGCAGTCCGGTGCCCGTTGCCAGGTGACCTCCGCCAACCCCTCCGGGATCGAACCCACCCCGGAGATCCTCTTCCGGACCTGCCGGTTCATCCAGGAGCTCGTCGGGAACGCCATCCGGCACGGTGTTGCCAAGAACGTCAGGGTCCACGTGGAGGCGCACATGGTGGAATCCCTGCTGTTGGTCCGGGTCACGGACGATGGAAAGGGCTTCGATCCGGCGACGTGCGCCGTCGGGTTCGGCCTCCAGAGCATGGGTGCCTTCGCGCGGAAGTCGAAGGGCACCCTCGAGTTCCAGCGTGTGAGCCCGCGCGGAATGGCCATCGAGCTGCGGATGCCGCTCGGGTTGACCCAGGCAAGACTTTGACTCGATGTGTACCCCCCGACTGTCGGAAGAGGATTCGGACGGAAGGTGGACGTGATGACTGACTCCCATGAAGATCGCATTCCTAGATGACCATCCCCAGTTGGCCGAGGCGTTGGCCGAGGTGATCCTGCAGACGTTCCCGGATGCCGAGGTGGAGTGCTTCAGCCGGTGGGCGGAACTCGAGCCCGTGCTGGTCTCACGCCAGTTCGATGTCCTGTTCCTCGACATGCGCCTCGAGGACTGCCTCGGGGCCGAGCTGATCCCGTCGATCCTCGAGTCCAGCCCCGGCACCCGCGTGGTCGTCCTCTCCGCCTTCTCGCAGAGGGATCTCCTGCTGAAATGCCTCAACCTCGGCATCGCGGGCTACATCTCGAAGACCAGTCCCACCGAGAAGATCGTCGAGGCGATCCAGATGGTCCTTGAGGGTGGGACCTTCTTCGATGAGAACCTACGGCTCGGCACCGATCCCGC
>CAIOKD010000085.1 GCA_903858835.1 uncultured Verrucomicrobiota bacterium | reverse complement strand
GGGCACGCGCACGGTGCGCTTCTGAACCAGGAACACGCTGCGGACCGATTGGCGGTCCTTCGGCGACGGATACCAACCCTTGGTCCGGGTGGCGTTGTCGTCGAGGAAGGCCGGATTGGCCTGGAGGATCTCGACCGGCAGGTCCGGCCACACGGGAGATCCACCAGGAACCAGTTGCAGCGACCCCGACGCGGCGAGGATCGCATCGCGCAGCTGTTCGGCCGAAAGGCGACGCGGCGCCCTCGCGAAACCGCCCTCGCTGGCGGAGGTGTCGTTCGCCGTCACCGACTGTCGGTAGGCCGCACTGAGCACGATCCGCCGGTGCAGGTGCTTGACCGACCAACCGCCGCGCACGAAGTCCGCGGCCAACCAGTCCAGCAACTCCGGATGGCTGGGCGGGCTGCCGGCCAGGCCGAAATCATTCGGGGTCTCCACGAGCCCCTTCCCGAAATGCTGCTGCCAGATCCGGTTGACGAAGACCCTGGCGGTCAACGGGTTGTCTGGCGAAGCAATCCAACGGGCCAGGGCCCATCGGCGACCCAGCGTCTTGGGATGAGGCGGGCGCAGGATCACGGCCGGCCCGGGGTCGAGGACCGACAGGAACCCCGGCACCACCGGCGGACCCGGTCGCCGGTGATCGCCTGCCACCAGGATCCGCGTCTCGCGAGGTGCCCCCTCCTGATCGGTCATCAACAGGCCGGTGGTGAATTCGCGACGGCGACCCGCAACCTGCGTCTTCTGCTGCTCAAGGTCGGCGTGTGCGGCCTTGGCCTCGCCCTCCAGAAGCGCCTTCAGCTCCGATGCCTGGGGCTCCACCTGCTTGCGGAGCGCCGCCACGCGGGCGCGCCGGGGCTCGGGATGCCGATCATCCGCAAGGTCCAGCCAGCCACGTTCCTCGGCGGAGAGCTTCGCCAGGCGCTCGGACCTGACGCGCTCCCGATGAGGCGCCAGCAACGCCCGCTGCCGATCCTCGATTCGAGCCCGTTCCTCGTCCAACGCGGCGTTGTGTTTGCGAATCGCCATCTGGTCGCCAGCGAGGTCGATCGGGAGTTCATCGGCAAACTTGACCCCCTCGAAAAAGGCCCGGATGCGGAAATGGTCGGCCTGCGACAAGGGATCGAACTTATGGTCATGGCACCGGCAGCAGGACAGCGTGAGCCCCAGGAAGGCGCTGCCGGTCGTCTCGGTGAGGTCGGCCAGCAGCTCGGCCCGGCTGCGATCCTGCTCGTTGAAGAGGCCGGCCGCATTGTCATGGGGCCCCAGACGCAGGTAGCCCGTGGCGATCAGGGCATCCTGTTCGGCGGTATCCCGCGGCCGTCCCTCGAGCAATTCGTCGCCGGCCAACTGCTCCACAATGAACCGGTCGAAGGGCTTGTCGGCGTTGAAGGCCCGGATCACGTAGTCGCGGAACCGCCAGGCGCGGGGGCGGAATTCATCCCAATCGAACCCGTTGCTGTCGCTGTAGCGGATGACATCGAGCCAGTGTCGGGCCTGATGTTCGCCGTACCGGGGTGAGGCGAGCAGGCGATCGACCAGGCGCTCGTAGGCCTGCGACCCCGCGCCCCGCGGGTTTCGGGACTCCTGAAGGGACTCCCTCTCGAAGGCCTCGACCTCCTCCACCGAGGGCGGAAGCCCGGTCAGATCGAGGCTCAGCCGTCGAATCAGGGTCCGGGGATCGGCCTGAGGTAGGGCGGCCGATTTCGACCCGGACGCGCCCGACCACAGCCAGG
>CAIOKD010000084.1 GCA_903858835.1 uncultured Verrucomicrobiota bacterium | reverse complement strand
ATTCAAGGTGCGCCAAGACCGGGGACGTTGGCAAGGAGTTTTGAGCGTGGTCTGCGTGTCTTTTTGTCGGAGGGGGGTGCGAACCGTGGTTGAAGTCGTCGTGGTCAGGGCGTGATCACCCGATAGAACCGGGTCGCGTTGGTGGTGGTCAGGTCCCGGAACTGTCCGATTGAACCGGAGGCGTCGGCGGGAAAATCGAGGAGATCCTGCCATCGCACGGGGGATTCCGATGAGAGCGAGTCCCGGAACTGCAATCGATAAGCGCGGGCTCCGCGTCGGGCGAACCGCAGCACGGGGTTGCCGCCGAAGGGTGAGGGCAGCGTCTCAAGATTCGGACGATCGAGGGCGTCGCCAGGCTGGGTCCCGGCGAGGAATTCGTCCCGATTGCTGGCGCCGTCGCCGTCGGGATCGGCCTCGGCCCGGGTCTGGAGCGTCCCGAAGAACCCGAGTTCCCAGAGGTCGGATAAGCCGTCGCCATCCGAATCGGTGCCCGGTCCCACGTCTGAGGCGAGATCCGGTTGGCCGGGGGACCCGTCGGGTTGGGCGCTGGCGACCCAGGCTTCCGGTACGTCGATCTGGAAGGCCAGCAGGGCCTCGGAACGGAGCACCATGCTGTAGCCGTCACCGTCCGCCGGGGGGACCCACTGGTCGGACACGTCGAAATCGAACACAGGATTGCCTCGGGGATCGAGCAACCGCAGGCGCCCGCCTCCGTCGGAGAGTTGCCCGGAATACTTGCCGAGGTGTTCGGCCATCGCCCCGTACCGCGAGCGGAAGGTGGAATTGTCGGAGGCCAGCACCACCCGCGCATTCGGCGCGAGGATCCGGGTGCCGTTGGTGGTGTTGAACGTGAACGCCACGTCGCCCTCCAAGCGGAAACCGGTGAGATCGAGCGACGTACCCGAGGTGTTTTTGAGTTCAAGGAATTCGCTGTTGTCGGGATCGAAGGACCGGTCTCCCCGTTGGTCTGAGGGATGGAAGTGGATCTCGCTCAGGGTCAGCGGCGGCGCCGACATCAGGAAGGTGCGTGCCACCGGGCCCGACCAGGGGGTGCTGGTCGGTGGACCGCCGGTCTGACGACGCACGGGATCCAGGGTTCGGGCGACGAGTCGCACCGGGCCCTCCAACGTGATGGGGCCGGTGTAGAGCTTTGCCGAGGGGGCCCGGTTGGAGACCCCGAGGGCGCGCGGATCGGTGCCGTCGAGCGTGTACCAGATCGCCGCGCTGGCGCTGGCGTTCGGCCCGAAGGTCAGGGTGACCGTAGTGCCCGTCGGGACGATACCGGAATTGATCGAAGGCACTGGAGGTTGCGCGAGTTGGCGGTCCACGAAGTCGAGGCGGTTGGAGACCCATCGCTTCATGGCGTCGACCTCCGCCTGGTAGCTGCCACCGCGCCTGGGGATCTTCCAGCGTTGATAGTCCCGTTGCTCGGCCTGCCGGATCTGGTTGGCGAGGCGATCCATCAGCATGCCGGTGGATCGCAGCGACAACTGACGGGTCCGCAGTTGCTGGAACCGGTCCACCCATCGCTGCCAGGCCTCGATGTCCTGGAACATCTGCCCGTACCAACCGGCGAAGATCGGGCCACAGGTCCAGAGACGGGGATTGGCGTCGCGGCCGTCGGTCGAGCCCAGCGCCCGGTCGAAGTCCCAGTGCGGCCCGAAGATCAGCTTCTGGTTCCGTGGTTTGTGGAAGTAGGCACTCAGGACCAGCGTGTCGACGTTGCCGGAGAGCATCTCGAGGATGTGGTAGTCGATGGCTCGCCCCATCTCGATGTAGTTTTCGTAGCTGTTGGTGGGGTTGCGGCGGTTGGCCGCAAGGAAACCCCGGCTCATCGCGTTGACGTAGCCCGTCAGGTACAGCCGCTGGGAGGTTCGTGCCGCCTGCTTCAGCTCCTTCTCCTTCGGGGTGATCATGGCCACGGTCTGGCCGCCCATGGACACCCCGGTGTCCCCCGGGTCCAGACGGTCGATCTTCATCACGTAGGGACCGGTGACATCCGGTGCCGCGCTGTCCTCGGGTTGAAGCTTGGGTCCCGGGATGCGCCCGCCACCGACGCCGATCTTTTCCGTCAGCACGTACAGGCCCTCGTACTGGTTGGTGGCCAGCGGCCCCAGTTTGTTCATGAACACCTCCACGTATCGGGTCCGTGGCGAATATTCGCCGATGTCCCTTGCCAGTTGGTGCATGAACGGATTGTGGATGCTGACGGGTTCGAAGTTGTTTGGGGCGTACAGGACCCACTCCGATTCGGAGGGCATGCCCAGGACGGGTTGCTCGAGGTCCTGGTTGTACTCGTCGGTCCACTGGAGCGCGTATTGCTTCTTGGCGAGTCCAGCGCTGCTTGAGCCTCGGATTTTGATGCCGCCCCGAGCCGTGAAATCGGCGGTTCCGGTGACCCGCGTGACCCCGTTTTTGGGTTCGAACAGCGACAGGGCGACAATGGCGTTGGTGCTTTCGCTCGGGGTCTTTCCGAAGGTGGTGATCACCAGCACCGGCAGGTCGGAGCGGAATTGCTGGATGTTTGGGTTGGAGACCGACTGGACCGGTTCTCCCCAAGCGTTGGTCCCGAGCACCGGGCCTGCCGCGGAGACGACCATCGGTGTGTAGTACTCGGTGCGGACCGGGCCCGGCAGGTGGTTCGTGCGGAAGGCCCGGGCCCGGAGCATGACCGCGTTGTTGGTCGCCAGCACCAGCGGAGCGGTGTAGGTGGCTCCGTTGGTGAGGGTCGGGATACGCCCGTCGAGGGAGTAGCGGATCACCGTGTCGGCCCCCGGTTCCGACAGCGACAACCGCACCGTCAGGTTGAGCCTCGGATCCGGGACCAGTCCGCCGGCCTGGGAAAACACCACCGACGGTGCGAATCCGAGGCCGGAGATCGAATTGGCAGCCCCGGGAGTGGGTGAGGCCATGAAGCCGGACTGCGAAGCGTCTCCATTGGCCCGGCCGTAGGAGGTGTTCGCCGGGGCGGCCGGGAAGCGCGGAGCGAAGGCATCGACGGTGACGCCGTCCGGTGCGGTGAGGGCTAGGTATTCCCCCTCGTTCTTGAGTTTGAAATCGGTGTGCAGCCGGTTCGTGGCGCTGGCGCGGTCCTTGCCCGAGGCGAAGACCACCAGGAAGCCCCGGGCGGGCAGGGTGACGTCGGGGAAGGTCCACGGGGTGGCATCGGTCGGGTCGTCGGTCAGGTGCCAGCCGGCCATCGGGATGTCCTGATCGGTCACGTTCTGCAGTTCGATCCAGTCCTCGTAGTCCCCCTCCTCGTCCCGGAGGACCTTCTGATTGTCGGGCATCACCTCCGACAGGATGACGCCCCCGGGCCGGGGCGGCGGCAGCAGTTGATACTCGACAGCCGGGGAAGGATTGAACGGGTTGGGCAGGTCGGCGAGGTCCCGGATGCCGGCATCGGTGGCCCATCGGATCGTCGTGACGCCCACGGGCAGTTCCGGCAGCGTGAACACGTACACGTCGCCGCTCACTTGGCGGACCGAGGTGGCTGCCAGTCCGTTCACCCGCAGATCGGCGGCATCGACTCCCTGGACCGGCTCGCTGAAGTGCACCTCGAGCTGGGAAAGGGCGAAGACGAACCCCGGTTCGGGGAAGAGCGCCTCGATCACGGGCGGCACGGATTCCGCGTCGGCCCATCCCCGCCACGGCGCGAGGCAGTGCAAGGCCAGGGTCAGCAGGAGCGGTAGACGGCGAACGGGGCTCATCGGGGATGTCGTCACGATACCGATCCGGGGTCGAACGGCGAAGCCGGAGTTTTCGGCGGGGCGGAGCCGGCGATCCCGGAGTTTGTCGGCACCGGTTTTCTGGGGCATTCTGATGCCGTGAAGGTTTGGATACGTTTTTCATGGGTGGGTTTCCTCTTGTCGATCGGATGGATCTGCGGGGCGGCGTCGGAGGTGACTCCCCGCGCCAAGGAAGGACCGGTGCCCATCCTGGCGTCCGAGTGGGGCGTGGGTCGCAGGGTTCCGCCGCCGCAGTCCGGATCGGAATCCCGGTGGCACAAGTCACTCGGGCTGCCCGGAGCACGCGCGGTGGTCGTCGCTGTCACCAGCACCACCTGCCCGGTCTCGGGCCGGTACGGACCGACCTGGGCCGCCCTCGAGCGCGAGTTCTCCGGTCGGGGGGTGCGCTTCGTCTGGGTGGACCCGGTGGCCACTGACAGTCCCGAATCCCTTCGGCGATGGGCGCGGGACCTGGGCCTGAAGGGGGCCTGTTTGCGGGACGAGGACGGGCGGATCTCGAAGGCGCTGGGGATACGGTCCACGGCCGAAGCCTTCGTGCTCGATGCCGCCATGACGGTCCACTACCGGGGTGCCGTCGATGACCAGTATGGTCCCGGATTCTCACGGGCCGCTCCGACCCTGCGTCCCTTGGTCGAGGCGCTCGAAGCGGTCTTGGCCGGCGGGACGGTCGAGACGGCCTGCACCACCGTCCCGGGCTGCGATCTCGAGTCCGCTGCGCCGGTGGCGGTCCCTCGGTCGCCGACCTACCACGGCCGGATTTCGCGGATCCTGCAGCAGTCGTGCGTGCCCTGTCACCGCGAGGGCGGCATCGGCCCGTTCTCCCTGACCTCCCTGGCCGAGGTCGCCGCCCATGCCGGCATGATCCGCAAGCAGGTCACCCGTGGGGCCATGCCTCCGTGGTTCGCTGCGCCTCCCACGCACGGGTCGAGTCCTTGGCTCAACGACCGAAGCCTTCCCGCCGCCGACAAGGCCGACCTGCTGGCTTGGTTGGACCAGGGACGGCCGGAGGGTGATCCGAGCCAAGCCCCGCTGCCCCGACGGTTTCTCTCCGAATGGCAGTTGGGAGATCCGGATGCCATCGTCCGCATTCCGGAGCCCGTCGACATCCCCGCCTCGGGCGTCATGCCCTACGTGAACCTCGAGGTCCCGACCGGATTCGATTCGGACCGCTGGGTTCAGGGCTGGGAAATTCGTCCCACGGCCCGTGACGTGGTCCACCATGTCCTCGTCTTCGTGGTACCGCCCGCCGGGGAAGGGAAGTCCCCTCGGAGCCGGCGTCGCGATGGCACCGGTCATTACCTGGCGGCCTATGCGCCGGGCTACCAGGCCGTCTCCTATCCCGAGGGGTGGGCCAAGCACCTGCCGGCCGGGTCGAAGCTCCGTTTCCAGTTGCACTACACGCCCAAGGGACGCGCCACCCGCGACCAGAGCGCGCTCGGTCTGAAGTTCTCGAAGACCCCGCCGACTCATGAGGTGCGCGTGGGTGCCGTGATTGGCCCGGTCGACATTCCTCCCGGCGATCCTGATTTCCGGGTGGAGGGTCGGCTGCCGGTGCCCGTGGCGGCGCGCCTGATGTCGTTCATGCCCCACATGCATCTCCGCGGGAAGTCCTACCGGTATGAACTCGAGCGCCCCGGGAGCGCCCCGGTGACCCTGCTGGACGTGCCGAGGTACGACTTCAACTGGCAGCTGCTCTACCGCTTGGCCGAGCACGTCGACGTGCCGGCAGGGAGCGTCCTCAAGGGCACCGCCCACTACGACAACAGCGCTGGAAATCCAGCCAACCCCGATCCGGGTCGTCGGGTTCCCTGGGGCGAACAGACCGATGACGAGATGATGCTGGGCTACCTCGAGTACTACCTGCCGGGGGTGCCGCCGGGGACCGCCGTGGATCTCCGCGCCTCCGGGGAGCGGCGCGCGGCGTCACGCACTTTCGAGTCGCTCGACCGCAATCGCGATGGCCGGATCACCCCCGATGAATCCCCCTCGCCGGCCCAGTTCAAGGCGGCCGACGCCGATGCCAATGGCGAGGTGACGCCCGACGAATTGCGGGCGTTCCTGAAGAACCGGGGCCGCACGCGCGCCGGCACCTCCGAGGCGCGGCCCGATTCGCCCTGAAGCTCGTTTTTTGAAGGGGTTCCGATACGGCACCGTTCCCGGGCTCCGGTCCTGATTCTCCACGGTTGTTCCCTCGGGAAATTGGGGGAAGACTTCTGGGACGCCTTCCCATGAATCCCACCTTTCCAGAGGGGTGCCCCGCGGTGGTCCCGGCGGATCCGGGGCGACCCAGGCGAACGGGTCTCCGGGCCCGCGCCTGCGGCGCGATCGCGTGGATGATGGGTGCTTCGGTGATCCTGGCGGCCCTCGGGGCGGATTCGGGCGGAACCGGGGCCTTGCGGCAGCGAGCCCAAACCCACTGGTCCTTTCAGCCGTTGTCGCCACCGGTGCCGAAACCCGTGACGGGGTCCGATCGTTCGGATTCGGCGCTGGATTCCTTCCTAGAGTCGCGCCTCCGGGCCCGCGGATTGTCGCTGGGACCGCCGGCCGATTCGGCGACCCGCCTGCGCCGCATGTCCCTGGTGTTGACCGGCCTGCCGCCGACGCCGGAAGACCTTGAGGCGTTTGCGGCGGACTCCCGGCCTGAGGCCACCGAGCGCTGGATCGAGCGCCTGCTCGCCTCTCCCGCCTACGGGGTGCGCTGGGCCCAGCACTGGCTCGACGCCGTGGGCTATGCCGATTCCAACGGGTACTTCAACGCCGACTCGGATCGGCCGCTGGCCCACCGCTACCGCGACCATGTGATCCGGTCGATCAACGGCGACAAGCCCTTCGACCGCTGGGTCCGCGAACAGTTGGCCGGGGACGAGTTGGCCGGGTGGAAGCCGGGCGACCCGGTGACACCGGAGATCCGGGACCTGCTCGAGGCCACGCATTTCCTGCGCAACGGGCAGGACGGGACGGGCGAGTCGGACGGCAATCCCGACGAAGTGCGCGTCGATCGTTATTATGCGCTGGAGGCCTGCCAGCAGATCATCGGTTCGAGCCTGTTGGGGATGACGGTGCAGTGTGCCAAGTGCCACGACCACAAGTTCGAGCCCTTCACCCAGCGGGATTATTACGCGATGCAGGCATTCTTCCATCCGGCCTTCCCGATCGACGATTGGGTCAAGCCCAACGACCGCGTGGTGGAGGCGCCGTTGCCTGGGGAGCAGGAGGCCTGGTCGGCCGCGGAACGTCGATGGGAGCAGGGGGAGTCGGAGTCCCGGGCCGAGCTGACGCAATGGATCTCCCGCAACGAGCCTTCCTGGGAGCCCCTCTGGCGCGATGATTTCGAGTCGGACTCGTCGCTCCCATCGGGTTGGTCCAACACGGCACCCGGTGATGAAGATCCGGCCGGTTCGCCGCCGGTGACGCTCGGTGGGCTCACCGCGCCGGCGGCCCGGGTGACGAACGGGGTGCTGCAACTGATCGAAGGCGGTGGCACCGGGGACCGATGGTTGTCCACGCGTCGGAAGTTCTCGTGGCAACCGGCGGCCGTGGGCGACTGGATCCAGGTCGCCTTCGAATTGGTCTCGCTGCGGGCTCCGGGCCAGGACCGGGATTCCGAGCGCATCGGCTACATCCTCGCCGCCCACGACTTCGCGGATCGTGGGCCCACACCCGGGGGCAACCTCTTGATCGACGGGAATCCCGGCGGCGCCTCCGCGGTCCACCTCGACTACCCGGGATCGGACTCGAAGTCCCTCGGCACGATCGGGGGGCAGGGCTACCGCGCGGGGCACCGGTACGGGGTGCGCATCACCCGCGTCGATGACCATCGATTCGAGCTCCAGCACCGGGTCGATGGCCTGGCCGATGGCAAGCCCTTGACCCTCTCCGCTGCCGACCTGCCCCAGGGCGGGTTCGCCTTCGAATTCTGCTGTGGCCGTGGTTTCCAGGTGGACCGCTTGCACATCCGGGCCTCTCCGCCGGCGGGTTCCCCGGAGCGGGCGGCCTGGGAAGCCTACGAGCGGCGGCTTCAGGAGCAGGTTCGCCAGCACGACCAGCGATTGGCCGCGCTCCAGGCCCAACGATTGCCCCGGCCGGGGCGTGTCGCCTGGGTCAGCGACGTGCGCCCAGAGCCCCGCCCGGTGCCCCTGCTTCAGCGCGGCAATCCCAAGACCCCGGGCGAGGCCGTCGCGCCGGCGTTTCCGTCATTCCTGGATCGCGGACAAAACCTTCCGGTCGCCATGCCCTTGCCGGGCCGACGCACCACCGGCCGTCGGTTGGCCTGGGCGCAGTGGTTGACGGCCCCCGGCAGCCCCCAGGCCGCGTTGCTGGCGCGGGTGACGGTCCAGCGGGTCTGGCTGCAATGCTGGGGCGCGGGCCTGGTCGACACGCCAGACAACCTGGGCCTCAGCGGGGCGGCACCCGGTCATCCGGAATTGTTGGAGTGGTTGGCCCACGACTTCGTCGCTTCGGGATGGAGTCTCAAGCACCTCCACCGGCACATCCTCGCCTCCCGCGCCTTCCAGCAATCGAGCCTGCCGAGGCCGGAAGGACTGGCGATCGACCCCGCCAATCGGGGGTTGTGGCGCTACCCGGCACACCGCCTCGATGCCGAGGCCATTCGCGACCTGATGATCGCGGTCGGCGGGCATCTGCACCCGAAATCCAGCGGCCCCTACGTGCCGACCCCGCGTCAGGGCGATGGCGAGGTCCGGGTCGACGAAGGGGTCCCGGAGGCTTTGGCGAGATCGCTGTTCCTCCAGCGACGTCGGACGCAGGTGCCGACCCTGATGGCCAATTTCGACGCCCCTTCGGTGGTCTTCAACTGCACCCGGCGAGCCCGCACCACGATGCCGCTCCAGACCCTGAGCCTGCTCAATTCGGACTTCGCGCTCCGTCGGGCCGGGGACCTGGCCCGGAGGTTGGAGCGGGACTGCGGATCCTCGACCCCGGCGCGCATCCGCCGGGCCTTCCTGCTGGCCTGCGGCCGTGAGCCCGATGCTGAGGAACTCTCGACCTCGGAGCGATTCGTGCGCGATCAGGAAACCCTACACGCGGGGCAGATCGATGCCGCCGCCAGGGCGTGGACCGACTTCGCCCAATCGCTCTTCCTCCTCAACGATTGCCTCTACGTCCGATGAATCCTTGCATCGATTCCCTGTCCCGTCGCGGCTTCCTGGGACGTTCGGCTGGAGGCCTGGGTTGGATGGCGCTGCAGCACCTGCTCTCGCGGGGGCGGTTGCTCGGAGCGGGAGCCGCGTCGCCGGCCCATCGGCGCCCCAGGGCCCGGGCCGTGATCAGCCTGTTCCAGCATGGCGGGCCCAGCCAGATGGACCTCTTCGACCCCAAGCCCGCTTTGAATCGCTGGAGTGGCCAGCCCTATCCGGGAGGCGACCTGGAGGTCCACTTCGACAAGCAGGCCGGCAATGTCTTGGGCGCGCCCTACCAGTTTCGTCCTCATGGCCAATGCGGCATGGAGTTGTCGGAGCTCCTCCCGCACACCGGCTCCATTGCTGATGACATCACCCTCGTCCGTTCCATGACCACCGGATCGGTCGACCATGAATCGGCGCTGCGCATCATGCACACCGGTCGATTCCTCGCCGGCCTGCCCTCGATGGGGTCCTGGGTGCTCTACGGGTTGGGTTCCGAGAACGAGAACCTGCCGGCCTACGTCGTGTTGGCCGATCCTGGCGGTCTTCCGGTCGATGGCGAACGCAATTGGTCCTCCGGGTTCCTGCCGGCGGTCTATCAGGGGACTCCCTTCCGCAGCGGCAAGACTCCCGTGTTCCACCTGCAGACCCCGGCCTCGATCTCCGCCGAGGCCCGACGGCATCAGTTGGACTTCATCACCCAGCTCAATCGACAACAGGCCCAGGCCGATCCTGTCAATTCCGAGTGGCAGGCCCGCATCGCCCAGTTCGAGACCGCCGCGCGGATGCAGAGCGCGGTGCCCGAGGTGATGGACCTCTCCGGAGAGTCGGAGGCGACGCGCCGGCTCTATGGCCTCGACAACCCGGTGACGGCAGAATACGGCCGTCGATGCCTCATCGCCCGGCGACTGGTCGAGCGGGGAGTGCGGTTCGTCCAGCTGTTCCTCAACGGCCAGCCCTGGGACACCCACGACAAGAACGCCGAGCGCCTGAAGGGGCTCTGTGCCATGACCGACCAACCCAGCGCCGCGCTGGTCAAGGACCTGAAGGCCCGCGGGTTGTTGGACGACACCCTCGTGCTCTGGACCGGCGAGTTCGGGCGGTTGCCCATCTCGCAGGGCAAGGACGGTCGCGACCACAATCGGCACGCCTTCTCGCTCTGGGTCGCCGGGGGCGGATTCAAGGTGGGTCATGTCCACGGGGCGACCGACGACTTTGGCTACAAGGCCGTTCAGGATGTGGTCAGCGTGCATGACTTCCATGCCACCCTGTTGGGGCAACTGGGGCTCGATCACACTGCCCTGCATTTCCCCCACGAAGGCCGCGAAGCCAGCCTGACCGATGCCGAGGTGACCGGAGCGAAGCCGGTGCCCTCACTCCTGGCCTGAATCCGGCATGCCGGCTTGAGGGGCGGGAGACAGGGGCGGAGTCCCCGAATACGCGGTGACAGGTCTCGCGTTGCGGGATGGCCCGCGGGCCGTACCGTGAAGCTCGCATGGCGTACGAATCGTTCCGGGACTGGGTGGAGGCGCTGGATCGGGCGGGGGAGCTCATCCGCATCCCGTACCCGGTGGCCACCGAATTGGAGATCACCGAGATCGCCGACCGGGAGATGAAGAAACCCGACGGGGGCAAGGCGTTGCTGTTCGAGAAGCCGACGATCCGCGGCGTGGTTTCTCCGTTCCCGGTGGCCATCAACACGCTGGGTTCCTGGAAGCGCATGGCCCTGAGCATGGAGGCGGCATCGGTCGAGGCCGTGGCCGCGGACCTCGGTGGGCTCATGAAGGCCCGCCCGCCGGCTTCGATGAAGGAGGCGCTACGGCTCCTGTCGCTGGGTTTGGACCTGCGCCATGCCAAGCCTAAGACCTTGAAGAGCGGCCCGTGCAAGGAGGTGATCCACCGCTTCGATGCACCGGCCAGCCGCACGGAACCCTGGCCCGCGGCTCCCGACTGGCGGAAAGGCACCGACCCGCAGCCGCCGACCCTCGCCGATCTGCCCATCCTGAAGTGCTGGCCCTTGGACGGCGGACGCTACGTGACCCTGCCTTGCGTGGTGACCCAGGACCCGGACACCGGGGCCCGCAATCTGGGTATGTACCGCATCCAGGTCTATGACGAGCGGACCACCGGTGTTCATTGGCAGTTGCAGAAGGTCGCCGCACGCCACGGCCGCCGGTACTACGAGACCGGTCAGCGCATGCCCGTGGCAATTTTCCTCGGCGGCGATCCCATGTTCCCCTTTGCCGCCACGGCTCCCTTGCCCGATGGGCTCGATGAATTCCTGCTGGCCGGTTACCTGCGCAAGAAGGCCGTCGAGTTGGTGAAATGCGAGACTAACGACCTCGAAGTGCCGGCCAACGCCGATTTCGTGATCGAAGGCTATGTCGATCCGACCGAACCGCTCCGCATGGAGGGACCGTTCGGGGATCACACGGGCTATTACACGTTGCCCGAGCCCTACCCGGTGTTCCATGTCACGGCCATCACCCATCGGCGCGACGCCGTCTATCCGGCCACCATCGTGGGCATCCCGCCCATGGAGGATTTCTACATCGGGGCCGCCTCGGTGAAGCTCTTCCTGCCGATCTTCCAGATGAACTTCCCGGAGATCGTGGACATCGCTTTGCCGGCGGAGGGCACCTTCCACAACCTCGTGGTGGTGAGCATCCGCAAGACCTACCCCATGCAGGCGTACAAGATCATGCACGGGCTCTGGGGCATGGGGCAGATGATGTTCTCGAAGTACATCATCGT
>CAIOKD010000083.1 GCA_903858835.1 uncultured Verrucomicrobiota bacterium | reverse complement strand
GTCTTCCGGGGTGAAGGTGCGCTGCTGGACGGCGGTCACCGAGGTGACGACCAACGGACACGCCCGGGGACCCGCGGGCGCGCGGCGCAGGGCGATCAGGGTCTCGAGCCGCTCGCTGATGATGTCGGCATGGGGCAGTCGGGACTCCTGGGGCAGCGTGTCCCAGGCGGGGAAGAACTGCGGGCGTTCCCCGTCGAGCCAGGTCGCCGCGTCGGCGTGCAGTTGTTCCTGGGCCTTCAGGGTGTCCGTGATGGCCACCACCGGGCGGTCGGGGTGGAGCCGATGCAGGACGGCCACCAGCCACGCCTGGGCGGCGGGGGCCACTCCGTGGAGGCTCACCCGGGCGCTGGCGACCACCCGCGGGCGCAGCCTCTCGACGACCGGCGATGTCAGCCAGCCTTGCAACACGGGGGAGGACGCAGGATCCAAGCCCGGGCAACATACCCCCATTCCGGCCGATGGCGATTTTGGATTTGGAAGTCCATCGCGGAACCGCCGTACCCGGGACGAAAACGCCCGGAATGGCGGTCGAGGCCATTCCGGGCGCGGTCTTGAAGGGTCGGGATCCGCCCGACGGGAACCGACGGATTGCGGGTCAGATCCCGCGGAAGTTCGGCAGGTGCAGCTTCTCGCCGCCGCGCATCGCGCTTTCGTGGGCGAGGATGCCGACGAGGGTCCAGTTCACCGACTGGTGCAGGTCGGGGAAGCTCGGGCGGTCTTCGATCACGCTCATCACGAACTCGTGGGCCAGGTGCGGGTGGCTGCCGCCATGACCGCTGCCCTGCACGAAGCTCAGGTGCACGTTCTCGCTCATGTCGTACACGCCCTTGGTGGTGAACGGACGGATGGCCTCGGGCAGCAGGTGGGCGTAATCCGGAATCTTCACCTTCTCCACCGACTCTCCACCCACGTGCAGCACGGGGTCGTCGTGCTCGGTGAGCTGCCACTCGAAGGAGGTGTTGGACCCGTAGCAGTCGAAGCTCTCCTGGTACTGGCGGGCGGCGTCGAACAGGTACCGGGTGACCTCGCCGGCGACGTCCTGGCTGCGAACCTTGAAGTGGGCCGTCTCGAAGGAGAACGGCGAACCGTACTTGGCGATGCGCGACTCGGCGATGCGGCCCGAGCCCAGGCAGGACACGAACTCGGCCTCGCCGTTGACGATGCCCAGGCAGGGGCTCACGCAGTGCGTGGCGTAGTGCATCGGAGGCAGACCCTCCCAGTAGCCCGGCCACCCTTCCATGTTCTGCAAGTGGCTGCCGCGGACGAATTGGATGCGGCCCAGGCGCCCGGTGTCGCGCAGCTCCCGCACATACAGGTACTCGCGGCTCCAGACCACCGTCTCCATCATCATGTACTTCTTCCCGCTCTCGCGGGCCGCCTTCACGATCTCACGGGCCTCTTCGACCGTGGTGCAGGCCGGCACCGTGCAGGCCACGTGCTTGCCCGCGCGGAGGGCGGCGATCGCCTGCGGCGCGTGCAGGTGGATGGGCGAATTGATGTGCACCGCGTCGACCGACGGGTCGCGGATCAGGTCCTCGAAGGAGGTGTACCGCTTCTCCACACCGAAGGCATTGCCCACCGCGTCCAGCTTGTCCTGGGAACGCTGGCAGATGGCGTACATCTCGGCATGGGGATGGCGTTGGTAGATGGGGATGAACTCGGAACCGAATCCGAGCCCGACGATGGCGATGTTGAGTTTTCGGCTCATGGTTGAAAAAGGTGGGCGCGGCGTCGCTCCGCCAGAGACCGCGCGGTGAACGGTGTGCAATCAAACGCTCCCGGCCACGGCGGGCAACGCGAAACTGGGACGCAGGATCCCGAGGCGCGGTGGTCGGCACCCGGGATTCGGACGGCCCTCAACGCCGGTACGCCTCGGCCAGCAGGGTGATCGGATGGGCGACCCGGATCTCGACGCCGCGCTCTCGGCAGCCGTTGATCAACTGCAACAGGCAGCCGGGATTGCCCGTGGCCACGACCTGCGCCCGCGTGGCGACGATGTGGTCGACCTTCCGCCGCAACAACTGTCCGGCCATCTCGGGCTGGGTCAGGTTGTAGATGCCTGCGCTGCCGCAGCACCAGGTGGCCTCCGGCAATTCGACCAACCGCACCCCGGGGATCGCGCGCAGCAGCGCCCGAGGCTGCGCCGAGACCTTCTGTCCGTGGCACAGGTGGCAGGACTCATGGTAGGTGACCACCTGCTGCGGGGTGTTCGCGGTCCCGGCGACGGCCGGCGGAGGCTCGATGCCTGTGACGGCCAGCCATTCGTGGATGTCCTTCACCTTCGCATCCCAGAGGCGGGCCCGTTCGACATAGCGCGCATCATCGGCGAGCAGGCGTGCGTAATGCTTGAGGTGCGAGCCGCAGCCGCCCGCGTTGCTGATGATGGCGTCGAAGGATTCCGGCGGGAACTGGTCGATGTTCCGCCGGGCGAGGGCCTGGGCCATCCCCCACTCGCCGTTGTGCGCATGCAGGGATCCGCAGCAATGCTGGTCGGGCGGGGTGACCACCTCGCAGCCGTTACGGGCCAAGACCTCCGCCGTATCGTGGTTGACGTCGCTGAAGATCAGGTCCTGGGCGCAGCCGGCCAAGAGCGCCACTCGGAATCGACGAACGCCCCGGGCCGGGGTGATTGGAGACACCAGGTCTTCGGTCCAGGCGGGCCGCACCGGCGGAGTCATGGCCTCGAGCTCCCGCCAGCGCCGGGGCAGCAGTCGGGTGAGCCCCAGCCGCCGGACCGCCGACTGCACACCCAGGCCCTGCCAGAGCTGCATCACCCGGCCCAGGAGCTTGAGGCGGTTCAGGTCCATGAAGAGCCCGCGCAGGGTCAGGCTCCGGATCAACGACCGGGTGGGCGAGGCGAGCACCCGCGACGACTCCGCCTCGGCCCGGGCCTTCTCGAACAGCTCGGCATAATCCACCCCTGCGGGGCAGGCCGTCATGCAGGCCAGGCACCCGAGGCAGTAGTACATCTCGTCGGCGAAGGTCTTCGTGGGCTCCAACCGTTCATCGGCGATGGCCCGCATCAGGGCGATCCGCCCGCGGGGCGAGTGCCGTTCGAGCTTGGTCGCGTCGTAGGTCGGACAGGTGGGCAGGCACAGGCCACAGTGCATGCACTGCTGAAGCACCGAGTAGTCCAAACCTCGAAGATGCGAAGGCGTCGGGGAATGGGTCATGGCTCAAGGCGTTCAGGGTTGAGCGGCGGCGGCGCGGATCGACTCCAACTCCTCCCAGCGGGCATAGAGCCCGGCGACCCTGGCCTTGGCCGTCTCCAACTCGGCGAGGAGCGCCTGCATCCGGGCCCCGTTCTTACGCAGGAACTCCGGATCCGTGAACGACGCCTCCCGCTCGGAGACGTCGGCTTCGGCGGTCTGGATCACCGCCTCGATGCCCTCCAGTTCGCGTTGTTCCTTGAAGCTGAGCTTGCGGGCCTTGGTCGGCTTGGTTGCGGTTGCCGGACCGGCCACCTTGAACTCGCGCTGAGCGACCGGAGCCGTGGCCGCCGTGGCCCGACGACGCTTCTCCAGGTAGTAGTCGTAATTGCCCTCGCTGAAGGCGACCCGCCCGTCGCCCTCGAAGGCCACGATCCCCGTGCAGACCCGGTTCAGGAAATAGCGGTCATGGCTCACCACCAGCACGCAGCCGGGGAAGAGCGTGAGCGCCTCCTCAAGCACCCGCATGGTCTGAAGGTCGAGGTCGTTGGTCGGCTCGTCCAGCACCAGGAAGTTGCCGCCCCGCTTGAGCACCCGGGCCAGCAGCAATCGGCTGCGCTCGCCCCCGCTCAAGTGGCGGACCTGCGTGGTGATGCGGTCGTCGGTGAACAGGAACCGCTTCAGATACCCGCGCAGGGAGAGCTTCTCTTCTCCCCACTGCACCCATTCGGTGCCGTCGCTGACCTCCTCCAGCACGGTCCGATCCTCGTTCACCCGGAGCCGGCCCTGGTCGACGTAGTTGAAGCGGGTCAGCGATCCGATCCGCACCTCGCCCTCGGTCGGGACCTGCTCTCCCAGCAGGATCCGCAGGAGGGTGGTCTTGCCCAGACCATTGCGACCCGTCACCCCGATGCGAGTGCCGCCGGCGAAATTGAGGCTGAGGCCGGAGAACAGACGACGTCCCCCGAACTCCATGCCCACCCCTTCGATCTCCACCACCCGGTTGCCCAGGGGCGGCGGCGGCGGGATGACCAGCTCCATCTCGGCCTCGGTGGGCGGAGGGCCGGCACTCTCGGCGGCGGCGAAGCGGTCGAGGCGTGCCTGGCTCTTGCTCGTCTGGGCCTTCGGACGTCGGCGGACCCACTCGATCTCCCGCCGCAGGAACATCTGCCGCTTGTGCTCGGTCAACTCCTCGGTGGCCAGCTTCTCTGCCCGCTGGACCAGGTACTCGGAATAGTTGCCCTCATACCGTTCGAACTTGCCGTTGCGCAGTTCCACGATGGTGGTGGCCACCGAGTCGAGGAAATGCCGGTCGTGGGTGACCACCAGCAGGCCACCCGGATATCCCGCCAGGAACTCGGTGATCCATTCCACCGACTCGGTATCGAGGTGGTTGGTGGGCTCGTCGAGCATCAGGAAATCGGGCCGCGCGATCAGGGCCCGCGCCAGGGCCACACGACGACGCTCCCCGCCCGACAGGCTGCCGATCTTCCGGTCGTCCGGAGGGCAACCCAGTTGGTTCAGCGCCGTGCGGACCCTCGAATCGACGGTCCATCCCTCCAACTGCTGGATGCGCTCCTCCAGGTGGTCGTGGCGACCGGAATGGCCCGGGAGGTTCTCGAATTCGTGAATGAGCGCCAGGACGTGCCGGGCCCCGTCGCAGGCGGCCTCGAGCACCGTGAGATTCGGATCGAGTTCGAAGGCCTGCGACAGGTAGCCCGTGACGAGGTCGCGCCTGCGGGTGATCACGCCCACATCGGCCTCGGCCTCGCCGGCGAGGATCCGCATGAAGGTCGACTTGCCCGCGCCGTTGCGGCCCACCAAGCCCACCCGGTCCCCCGCCGACAAAGCCAGGGAGGCCCGGTCCAACAGGGACCGGTCGTTGATGTTCAGGACCAGGTCCTGAGCCGAGATCAGCACGCCTTCGTTCACGATGAGGATGGGAGCCTACACGGGAACCGCACCAGGAGCCACGGGCGGTTTTGTGCTTTCCAGTTGTGCCCTCCCCCAAGACCCCGGCCCTCGACATTGGGCGGCCCGATGCGACTCTGGACCTGCAGTCCATGTCAGGCCGCCAAGACACCGAAGCCGCGTCACCCCGTTCCTGCCTCTACGAGGCCCGGGTGATGCACCATCGGCTGGAGCCCAAGCGCCACCGCTTCGAATACGGAATCTTCCTGGCCTGCCTCGATCTCGACGAGCTCGACTCCCTCGACGCCCGGCTCCGGCTGTTCAGCCGCAATCGCCGCAACTGGCTCGAGTACCGCGACTCCGACCACCTGCCCGAGGCGGAGATCCCCGGACACCGGCCTCCCGAGGGCGAGACCCGTCCAAGCACCCGGCGCGCCCTCACGGCGTGGCTTCGGCGGCAGGGGGTAGACCTCGCGGACACCGACCGCGTTCTGCTGCTCACCCTGCCCCGCATCGCCGGCTACGTGTTCAACCCGGTGAGCTTCTACTTTTGCACGCGGGCCTCCGGGGCACCGATCTGCGCGGTGGCCGAGGTGGGCAACACCTTCGGCGAATTGAAGCCGTACCTGGTGCCGATCGAGAGCGATGCCGGCGGGCGATCGTTCCGATGCGTGGTGCCGAAGCACTACTACGTCTCCCCCTTCACCGCGCTCGATGTCTGCTTCGAATTCCGGCTTCAGACCCCGGACCAGGGGCTCCGGATCGCGGTGAACGATGTCCGCGACGGGCGGCCCCTGCTGATCACCACCCTGACCGGCACCCGAAGGCCGCTCACCGACCGCGAGATCGTCCGCCTCAGCGTGCGCTACCCGCTGGTGACCCTGAAGGTGATCACCGCCATCCACTGGCACGCCCTGAGACTGTGGCTCAAACGGGTTCCCTGGCATGCCAAGGCCGACCACCGCGACCTGCAACGCGGGGTCTTCCGGCCGCACGCCTCCCTCGCCCATCCGCAACCCGGGACTGGGGCAGGACCCGGATAATCCAAAACCGAGGGTTGTGGTTCCGGTGAATCGGATCACCTTTAGAGGATCATAGTCTCACCATGAGTTCCACCCAGCCAGAGTCGATCCTCCCTCCGTTCGCCGACACCGATGCCAGCTCCGAGGTGGACCTCCCGTTGGCTGAGCGGGTGGATGCCTCGGGCCGGACGCAACGGCGATGGATCGAGTCGATCGCCCTTGGCCTGGTGACGTCACTCTTCGGGCCGATGAACCAAGGCCATCTTCGAATGGTCTGCCCCGACGGTTCCTGCCGCGAATTCGGTACCGCGGGCCAGACGCCGGCCGCCGAGATCCGGGTGCGGCGATGGCGCTTCTTCACCCGCTGCGCGGCGGGCGGGGACATGGGCTTTGGCGAGGCCTACCAGGCCGGTGATTGGGAGACGCCCGACCTGGCGGCGGTCATCGCCTGGTTCTGCGCCAATGTGGATCAGGCGCCTTCGATGTCGGGCTCGAACCGCAAGCGCCTGCGCTTCGGGCTCCTGAACGCCGCCAATCGCCTCCGACATTTCCTCAACCGGAACACCCTGACCGGTTCCCGAGCCAACATTGCCGCCCACTACGACCTCGGGAATGCGTTCTACTCCCAGTGGCTCGACGCCACCATGACCTACTCTGCGGCCCTGTTCGAATCGCCGGACCAGTCGCTGGAGGCCGCCCAGACGGCCAAGTACGAGCGGCTCTGCCGGGAGTTGCGGCTGAAGGCGGGCGAACACCTGCTGGAGATCGGCTCCGGCTGGGGCGGCATGGCCAGCCATGCGGCCCGCCGTCACGGGGTCCGGGTCACCACCATCACGCTGTCGGAGGCCCAGGCGGCCTACTGCCGGCAACGCTTCGAGCGCGAGGGCATCGCCGACCGGGCCGAGGTACGCGTGATCGACTACCGGCGGCTCACCGGACGGTTCGACAAGATCGTCAGCATTGAGATGATGGAGGCGATCGGCGACCAGTACCTCGAGACGTACTGCCGGACCGTCCAGCATCTCCTGGGGCCGGGGGGCATCTTCGCGGCCCAATTCATCACCTGCCCCGATTCCCGCCACGACGAACTGCGACGCGGGGTGGATTGGATCCAGAAGCACATCTTCCCCGGCTCGCTGCTGCTCTCGCTCAATCGCGTCAATCAGGCCATGCAGCGCACCGGCCCCCTCCACCTGCACAGCCTGCACGACATGGGCCTCGACTACGGCCGCACGCTGCGCGAGTGGCGTGAGCGCTTCAACCGCGGGCTCCACGAGGTCCGTCGCCAGGGCTTCGACGAACACTTCATCCGCACCTGGAACTACTACCTGGCCTACTGCGAATCGGCCTTCCTCTGGCGGAACATCAGCGTGGTTCAGGCCACGTGGACGGCCCCGAACAACCGCAACCTCATGGCGGCCTGACGACCGTTCCGGTCCCCCATGAGCGTTCCCACCCCGCTGATCCTCGTCGCCGGCGGACTGGCCTTCGTGGTGGCGGAGATGCTCCTGACCTTTCGGATCGCCCGCCGTCTCGGGAACTTCGGGATCGTGGACGCCGTGTGGTCCGCGGGCTTCACGCCCCTGGTGCTGCTCTACCTGGCGATCACCGCCACCCGGCAACCCGGCGATCCGGCCGGCGGAAACCCCGGGGCCGCGGCCCTGCTGGCGCGACTGCCCCTGACGCTGATGGTCGTCGCCTGGAGCCTGCGCCTCGGGATCCATCTCGGAATCCGCGTGCGCGCCCACCATCCCGTCGAGGATGTCCGCTACACCGAACTCCGTCGGGAATGGGGTGCGGACACCGACCGGAAGATGCGGGGATTCTTCCTGCTCCAGGGAGTCCTCCAGGTGGTCCTCTCGACACCCTGGCTCATCAGCAGCCTCCATCCGCCCGATCCACAGGCCGGCGCGTCCGCCGCGTGCTTCTGGGTGGGATTGGGCCTCTGGGCCGCGGGCATCCTCGGCGAATCGCTGGCGGACCATCAACTGGCCCGATTCCGGGCCGATCCGGGCCAGCGGGGGCAGGTCTGCCAGGCGGGCCTCTGGCGCTACTCCCGGCATCCGAATTATTTCTGCGAATGGCTGGTGTGGGTCGGCTACGGGATCTTCGCCCTGTCCAGCCCCTGGGGATGGCTCGGACTGGTCGCCCCGGCACTCATGTACCATTTCCTCGTCAACGTGACGGGCATCCCCATGACCGAGGCCCTGTCGGTGAAGTCCAAGGGCGAGGCCTACCGGTCGTACCAGCGGACCACCAACGCTTTTTTTCCCGGCCCGCCGCGCAAGGGATGAGCCGACCCCATCGCAGCGACACCGGCGCTCTGTCCCATTGACGATCAGCCCGACCCACCGGAGCTTCGAAGGCATCGACCACGCGACCATGAGCACCGTGACCCTCGCCCCAGCCCCTGCGAACCCGGGCCCTCCCCTACAACGGGAGACCACGGCCGGCAATTACTTCGTGGCCAATTACCCGCCATTCGCCTTCTGGAGCGCCGAGGCCGTGCCCACGTTCCACCAAGTGCTGGAACAGGCGCCGGCGGCAGGGGTTCCGCTGGGCCTCTATACCCACATCCCCTTCTGTCGGAAGCGCTGCCATTTCTGCTACTTCCGCGTCTACACCGACAAGAACGCCGACGACATCAAGGCCTACCTCGACGCCCTGCTGAAAGACCTGGCGGCGTACGCCCACAAGCCGTTCATCGGAGGGCGAAAACCCCGGTTCATCTATTTCGGCGGAGGCACGCCCAGCTACCTGTCGCCGGACCAGCTCCGGTACCTCACCGAGGGCATGAAGCGGTTGCTGCCCTGGGACGAGGCGACCGAGATCACCTTCGAGGCCGAGCCGGGCACCCTCACCGACCACAAGCTCCGGGCCATCCGCGAGATGGGTGTCACGCGCCTGAGCCTCGGCATCGAGCACTTCGACGACACCATCCTCGAGATCAACGGCCGAGCCCACCGCTCCAAGGAGATCGCGCGGGCCTATGGCTACGCCCGGAAAATCGGTTTTCCGCAGATCAACATCGACCTGATCGCCGGCATGGTGGAGGAGACGCCCGAGAAGTGGCGCGAGGCCGTGGCCAAGGCGGTGGCCATGGAGCCCGACTCGGTGACCATCTACCAGATGGAGGTGCCCTACAACACGGGCATCTACCGGCAGATGAAGGCCGAGGGCAAGCTGGTCGCGCCGGTGGCCGACTGGGACACCAAGCGGCGTTGGGTCGACGAGGCCTTCCGGGCCTTCGAGGAGCGCGGCTACACGGTCACCAGCACGACGACCGTGGTGAAGGACCCCTCGCGGGTGAAGTTCGAGTACCGGCAGGGGCTCTTCAGCGGGGCCGACCTCCTGAGCATCGGGGTGGCCAGCTTCGGCCACCTGAACCGGGTGCATTATCAGAACCACCACGACTTCCAGCCGTATGTCGATGCGGTCAACGCGGGCCAACTGCCCACCTACCGCGCCTACATGCTGCCCGACGACGAGCGCTACCTGCGGGAATTCATGCTCCAACTGAAGCTCGGCCGCGTCGCCATCGACGCCTTCACCGAGAAGTTCGGCGAAGATCCGCGGACCCGCTTCGCCGCCCCGCTGGCCACCCTGAAATCCTGGGGCTTCCTGGTGGCGTCGGAAACCCACCTGGGCCTGACTCGCGACGGCCTGCTGCAGGTCGATCGCCTGCTCCAGGAGTTCTTCAAGCCCGAGCACCGCACCGGCCGCTATGCCTGAATCCGGCCCAGCGAATTTCCCGACCCCGGTGATCCCCGACGGACCGCGCCTGAGCCACCTCGACGAGCAGGGCCAGGCCCGCATGGTGGACGTGTCGGCCAAGCCCGCCTTGTTCCGCGAGGCGGTCGCCAGCGGAGAGATCCGGATGTCGCCCGACACGCTCGCATTGATCGAGGCCCAACGCCTGTCCAAGGGCCATGTCCTGGCCACGGCGCGAATCGCAGGCATCCAAGCGGCCAAACGCACCGGAGAACTGATCCCGATGTGTCATCCGCTGCCGATCTCCCATTGTGAGATCCACTTTGAAACCCCCGATTCCCGCGACCGGATCCGCATCACCGCGACGGCACGGGTCACCGCGGCCACCGGCGTGGAAATGGAGGCGCTGACCGCCGTATCGGTGGCCGCGTTGACGCTCTACGACATGTGCAAGGCCGTGGACAAGGCCATGGTCATCGGCCAGATCCGACTGCTGAAGAAGAGCAAATCTCCGCCGACGCCCCCCGGGATGGGAGTCCCTTGAGCCCGGGCCCCCGCGGCTCAATCCCCGACCGTTGAGAGGCACGACAAGACCGCACAGGCGATGAGGAAGAGGAAGTGCAGGGAGTAGACCTGGAAGGTCATGTCGAATCGGGCGTGCAGCAGCATCCCGCCGAGGGCCGCCATCCAGAGAAGCACAAACGTGCGTCCCACCGGAATGCCGGAACCCCACCGACTGCACAAGGGCACCGTCACCAGGGTGAGCAGGATCAGCACCGATCCCACCCATCCGAAGGTGATGCGGGTCTCCAGGTAGTCATTGTGGGCGTACGCCTCCCAGGCTTCCGTCGGGCTCTCCCGGTACATCGGATAGAGCTTTTCGAAGGTCCCGGCCCCACTGCCGAACGGCGCGAATTCGGAGACCATCCTCTCCCCATTCCTGTAGATGGTGAGACGATTGCTCAATTCATCGGTCTGGGCGGACTTCAGGCGTTGGATCAATACCTCTCCCCCGAGGCCCCACCCCACGCCGGCGGCGACCAGCAGCGCGAGGCAGACACCCATCAGGGTCGAGAGGCCGAGGCGGCCGGTGCCCCAGAGAATAGTCGCGCAGACCGGCATCAGAGCCAGCAGGGTGAGGAAACCCCCGCGGCTGGCACTGACGATGATGCCGAAGGCGATCACCCCCACCAGGGGCAGGAGCAGCACGTGGACACCGTCCCCTGGCCGTGACGCATGGCCGGACACCCGCAACCATCGCCGTCGCAAGGCCCACCACAGCGCCAATCCGATCGGCCAGGCCAGGTTGAGGTAGTCGACGGCGTTGCCGCGATAGGGGTAAGGCCCGAAGGTGGCGTCGGGACCTCGACGGGTCTCGAAAAGGAAGAGGAGCTTGGGCGTCCCATCCAACCGCTGGAGCGTACCGACCAGCGACAGGGTCGCGGCGGACACCACCAGGATCCACGCCAGTACCCGGAGCCGCTGCGGCGGGCTGCCGGTCGTGCGCCGCTCGAGATCCGGCATCCGCCGTTCTTTGCGGCTGAGGCCCAGTACCCAGTCCCGCGCCGACCAGAAGGCCATTGCCATGGCCAGGTAGTTCCAAAAGGCGCTCAGGGTCGTCTGCCGATCCCAGGTTTGGGGCAACCCTTCGATCGCCTCCAACGGCTCGATGTGAATGTCGTCGGCACCGCCGGTGAACTCGATACGCCCCCGGGGATTGAGGGCAGACACCAGCACGTAACCCAAGAGCAACAGCGTGAGGCCCGCCAGCAACCGAACCGGCCACCGTCGCCCGGGACCGTCGTTCCATCGGGGCGGCTCGAACCCGGACTGCCATCGAATGCCACGCTTGACCAAAAGCAAGAGCCCCAGAACCCAACCCAGGACGTTCATCACACCCATCGACCAATCCTGAGTGGTACCGAAGGCCCAGGGGGTGAAGACCACCGCACACCCGAGGACCAGACCGCTGGCCTCATCGGCGAACCGATACAAACGGGGGGTTGATGGCTGGGAACTCATAGAAGCGAAGGGCAGGCCGGGGTCTAGGGCGAATTGAGCGATTCGATGGGCGGATGCCGGGACTCGCGTTGATGGTGCTGGGTGAGCCAAATTCAGGCGACCGCGATTCAGGGCACGACAACCGCGGCCCGAGGGTTCCGCCGGTGGCGGCCATGCCAGCGATCGGAAGATGCATCCGCGTTGATCACGGAATCCGCCGGAATCCGCCTCCTGAGGTTCCCCTGGTCGTGCTTTCTCGACACTTCAATCCGCCAGAGAACACGCCCAGCGGAGCGCCTACAAAAAAACAACCCGCCAAAAAGTTGGCGGGTGTTTTGAACGAAAACCAATCAGCAGTAGCCGAGAAGATCTTGGGGACTGCCGCAACGACGACTCAGAGCGACTCAGGGCTTGATGTATTCGCGAGCCGGGTCGAAGCCCGTAGTCGACTTGGTCACCGTCGGCTTGTCCAACGGGGTGCCGTCGGACTTGGTCACCGGAGCGGTCACAACGTTGGCTCCCGGGACGACGATCGTTCCGCCCTTCGCCGAAGTCTCCTTCATGGAGCGGCGAGCCTTGGCCAAAGTGACTTCGCCGCGGATCTCAGCCTTCTGGCTGGGGACCACGCGGTCGGCGGTCGCCAGAATGACCTCATCTTGACCTTCGGTCGCGAAGGTGGCAGCAGCGACCACAGTGCGGGCCATCTGCGGGGCGACTTCCAAGCAGGCAGCCACGACGGCCTCGGTGGCCTCGGGAGCCTTGCGGAGCACCGCGCCCACCACGGTGGACAAGGCATTCGGATGATTCTTGGCCACGGCCACCACGGCAGCCTTGGCGGTCTCGATGCGATCGGCCTTTTCGGCGGAAACCACCATCTTGGCGGCCACGGCCGGCATGTCGATGACCTTGGAGGCCAGGATCTTCTGGGTCAGAGCCTGCGACTCGGTGGAGGTGAGGGCGAAAGCCGAAGAACCCACCATCAGGGAGGCGGCGCCGATGAGGACAGAGTGTTTCAGGAGATTCATATACAAGGCTCTATGACAAACTTTGTGTGTGGAATAAACCGGAATGACCAGACTGCGTCAACCCTTTATCTGAAAAAGTTTTGCACATCGGGATTCTTTCTCTCGAGGCCTCGGAGAGGCCGATTTTGGACCCGGTTTCTCGGGCCTGTCAGGGCCCTATTCATGCCGCCTCGCGCCGCTCCCGGCGGAGGATCCGGGGCGGGATCTCCCGACGAACGACCCGGGCATCGATCTCCACCCCGGTCACCTCCTCGAGGTCGGGCAATTCGAACATCAGATCCCGGAACAGGTCTTCGGTCAGGGCACGCAGGGCCCGGGCCCCGGTCTTCCGACGCGAAGCCATGGCGGCCAACTCGCCGATGGCATCGTCAGTGAAGGTCAACGCCACCCCGTCGATCGCGAGCAGCTTGGCGAACTGCCGGGTGAGGGCGTTGCGAGGACGGGTGAGCACCTCGGCCAACTGCGGCTCGGTGAGCTCGTCGAGGGCTGTCACCACCGGAAGGCGGCCGATGAACTCCGGGATGAACCCGAAACCCAGCAGGTCCTCGGGCTCCACCCGATGCAGGAGTGGCGCGTCGCCGGTCGTGGTTCGGACGGTGGCGAAGGCAGGGAGCGATACCGGATCGGCCTCGCGGGATTCGGCCCCGAAACCGATGGAACGGCGGCCCAGGCGCCGCTCGATGATGCGCTCCATCCCCACGAAGGCCCCGCCGCAGATGAACAGGATCTGGGTGGTGTCGATGCGGATGTATTCCTGCTGGGGGTGCTTGCGACCGCCCTGTGGAGGCACGTTGCAGACGGTGCCCTCGAGGATCTTCAGGAGGCCCTGCTGCACCCCCTCGCCCGACACATCACGGGTGATGGAGACGATCTCGGTCTTGCGGGCGATCTTGTCGATCTCGTCGATGTAGACGATGCCCATCTGGGCGCGCCGGACATCGAAATCGGCGGCCTGGAGCAGCCGGAGGATGATGTTCTCGACATCCTCCCCGACATACCCGGCCTCGGTGATCACCGTGGCGTCGGCGATGGCGAAGGGCACGTTGAGGATCTTGGCGAGGCTCCGGGCCAGGAGGGTCTTGCCGCAACCAGTGGGCCCGAGCAGCAGGATGTTGCTCTTCTCGATCTCCACGCCGTCGAGATCGCCGGGGACGCCGGCCGACGTCCCGGATTCGGCCAGGGAGGCCTCCGACGGCGGGGCGTCCGACCTCGGGGAGGAGGTGGCCATGACCCGCTTGTAGTGGTTGTGGACTGCGACGCTCAGGGTGCGCTTGGCACGGTCCTGCCCGATGACATGCTCGTCGAGTCGCCGGTGGATCTCGGAGGGCCTCGGGATCCGGAAGGCCGGCAGCGCCGGACCCGCGGCCTCGGCGCGGGACTCCTTCTCGAGCACGCCACTGCAGACGCCGACACAGGCGTCGCAGATGTACACGCCAGGACCCGCGATGAGCCGCTTCACCTCGGCCTTCGACTTGCCGCAGAAGCTGCACATCGTGATTTGGGTCGCTCGCGCCATGCGTGGGAGGATCTTTAGAAGAGCGGGGGCCGCAATGGGAAAGCGGCTGGGAAAGCAGCTGGGGTACGGGGGGGGTGCGGGGAGAGGATCAGCGGGGCGGCTGGAGCGGAGATTCCCGGGACCGAACAACGCCCTGGATGCCCCCCCGACACCCTCCGGATCTCAGGCCTTGGATTCGGGGGTTCCCAGGGCGGGGATGTCGCGACGGCTGGCCACCACCTCATCGACCAGGCCAAACTGGCGGGCCTCTTCGGAGGACATGAAGTTGTCGCGGTCGCAGGCGCGCTCCACCGCGTCGTACGGTTGGCCCGTGTGCTTGGCGAGGATGGTGTTCAGGCGCTCCTTGAGCTTCAGCATGAACTTCACGCGGATCTCCACGTCGCTGGCCTGGCCCTCGGCACCCCCGAGCACCTGATGGATCATGATGTTGGCGTTGGGCAGGGCGAACCGCTTGCCCTTGGTGCCCCCGGCCAAGAGGACGGCCCCCATGCTGGCGGCCTGGCCGACGCAGTAGGTGTTCACGTCGCAGGTCAGCCATTGCATCGTGTCGTAGATGGCCAGGCCTGCGGTGACGCTGCCGCCCGGGGAATTGATGTAGAAGTGGATGTCCTTCTTGGGGTCGGTCATCTGGAGAAAGAGGAACTGCGCCACGATGACGTTGGCGACCATGTCGTCGACGGGTGTTCCCAGAAAGATGATCCGGTCCACCAGGAGGCGGCTGTACAGGTCGTAGCCCTTCTCTCCGCGGCCGGTCTGCTCGATGACGTAGGGAATGTTGACGAAGTTGCGCATGGTCGTTCTTTCAGCGTCGGATCGTAGGTTTGACCCCGGGGAGCGTCAAGGAACCCGGGCTACCCTCCGCGGATCGATTTGGGAAACCGATCCGGGAGGGGATTTTTCATGGACCCAGGGCGCCCGCCAACGGCAACCTGCGGCCGCCGGTCCGGGGAGCGGTGCTCCCCAAGCCGGACCCCGAACCCGACGCCGCGATCCACCCTCCCGGGAAGCTCCGTGTCCACGCCCGTCCCACCCACGCTCCAGCTCAGGCATGCCTACGGGTTCGCCGTGTTCAATGCGCTGTCGTTCCAGGTGGTGCTCGGAGGGCCCATGGTGCTGTACGCGAAGTCGCTCCAGGCCAATGCGACCATCCTCGGCATCGTGGCCGGGATGATGCCGCTGCTGACCATCAGCCAAATCCCCGCCGCGGCCTACCTCGACCGCATCGGCTACAAGCGCTTCGTGGTCTCGGGCTGGACCGCGCGGATCGGCTTCGCCTTCCTGATGGCCCTGACGCCATTGGCGGGTGCTTGGATCGGCAGCGGAGGCCAATTGGCCCTGCTCCTGACCCTGCTCTTCGGCTTCAACCTCTGCCGGGGCATCGCCAGCAGCGCGTGGCTGCCCTGGATCACCGGGCTGGTGCCGCTCGAGCAACGGGGCCGCTACCTGGCCGGTGACCAGGCCGCCTCGAATGGTGCGAGCCTCGCCTGCTTCCTCATCGTGGCCACCCTGCTGGGGGCCGGAGGTTTTCTCCCCTCGCCCGCGCAGCCATGGCAATTCGTGCTGGCCTTCGGCTTCAGCGGGATCATGGGGGTGATCAGCCTGCGGTTCCTCCGCCAGATGCCCGACACCCCGGTGCCCCCGCACGAGCGCGCCGGGACCGGGCGGGTTCCATGGGGGGCCATCGCGTTGCATCCGCCATTCCGGAGGCTCCTGGAACTGAACGCGGTCTGGTCGCTGGCCTACGGCGGGCTGGCCACCTTCGTCGTCGCCTTCCTGAAGAGCGGGACCGACCTGCCCGACGGATCCATCCTCATCCTCATGGCGGCACAATTCCTGGGGGGCCTCGGAGCCTACGGGTTCGGCGGCCGGCGGCTCGATCTCCACGGGAGCAAGCCCGCCTTCGGTTTCATCATGCTCGCGGGGTTCCTCGTCGCCGGCGGCTGGTTCCTGATGGCGGCCGGCGTCTGGAAGCCCCGAATGGCGCTGGTGCTGGCCTTCATCGTGCCGCTGGGGCTGCTCAACGCCCTGCATTCCGCGGCCAACAATCGTCTGGCGATGGCCATCGTGCCCCGGATGGGCCGGAACCATTTCTTCGCCCTCTTCACGGTGGTCTGGCAGGTGACGCTCGGACTCTCGCCGGTGCTCTGGGGACTGCTGATCGACGGGGTGGGCGACTCCCGATCGCGGGGTCTGGGCCTCGATTGGAATCGCTACAGCCTGTATTTCAGCCTGGTGGCCTTGAGCTTCCTGGCCGCCTTCCGGGCCAGCCTTCGGCTACAGGAACCCCAGGCCGCCCCGATGGAGACCCTGCTCCACGATCTCTTCCTCCAGGAGCCACGACGGATCTTCACCCGGGCCCTGGGACGGAACGCCTGAAGCCCCGTTTCAGGGAACCAGAGAGGGATTCCCCAGCGGGGGCGGCAAGACCGACCCCTCCCACCCGGCACGGGTTTCCCGAGAACCCGAGACATCTCCCCGGAACGGCCGCGAAAACCGCGGATTCGCAGGTTGGCATCGTCGGTGCTTCATCACGCATTGCTGAACAACATGAACCGATCCTTCGCCAACGATCCGCTGTGGAGCTCCCTCGTCGAACAATTCCGTGATGCCTGCGTGCTTCGACGCAACGGCCGGCACGAGGAGGCCGAGCAACTGCTCCAGACCGAACTGCCGAACAAGATCGCGGCTTGGTCCAAGCAGCCGCTGGCCGTGGGCGTCGATCGGCGGACCGTCCTCGAGAACATGTTCCACGAGGAGCAGCGCCGGATCGAGGAGGCCTTCTTCGTCCAGAAGCTGGTGGCCACACAGATCGAGGAGCAGCTCCTGCCCAAGCTCTGCTTCATGATCGCCGAGGAAATCCGGGACGTCGTGCGTTCGGAGACCCGAGGAGGCAACGATTTCGGCGACCTCCTTTCACGCAGGCGCACCCAGTCCCCCGCCCGGCCGCGGGTCGAGTTCGACGAACCGCCCGTCCGGATGACGGAAGGCGAGCCCCATTTGCAGGCCGCCTGATCCGGACAAATCCGGACAATTCCGTTCAACTCTGGACAACTCCGCGGGCCGCCGGTGATCGGCCCCGCGGGTCCTGAACCCATCCATCCTGGACCTTCAGCCAAGGGGGACGTCGCAAGACCGCCCCCGCTCCCATTCCCCCTCCGCGCTTTCAGTCCACCGTGTCCATCTGGGCCCCGGGGCAGAACTCGGTCGAGGCCATGCGACGACGACTGCCGGTGACCCGCGTCTCGTGCACCGGGTTCGGACGGAGCATGCGCTTCTGCCGCTCACGGTCGCCGGCCCCCTTCACCACCGGAATGGGCTTTCCGGTGTTGATGTCGAGGCCGGTCACGTACATGGCGGCCGATCCGGTCATGGGCAGCGGGATGAAATCCTGGACCTGCTGCAGGTTCCACTTCTCCTCCTTGAGGAACTGCTCCACCGCACCCATCTCCTTCTCGGTGCATCCCGGGAAGCTGGAGATGAAGTAGGGCACGAGGTACTGCTCCTTGCCGGCCTGCTCGCTCAGGTCGAAGAACTTGTCCATGAAGGCCGGGAAATCACCGGCCGGCTTGCGCATGCGGCGCAGGACGTCGGGATTCATGTGCTCGGGCGCGACCTTCATGTGGCCCGAGACATGGTTCTGCACCAGCTCCTTCATGTATTCGGGGGTCCGCAGCGCGACGTCCATGCGGATGCCCGACTGGACGAAGACATGCTTCACCCCGGGCTGGGTGCGGGAGCCCTTCAACAGGTCGAGACCGGCCTTCTCGTTGATCTCAAACACCGGACAGATCGACGGCCACAGGCAGCTCGGGCGGTGGCACTTCTTGCACTCCTCGGCGTGGCCGTTGCGGGCCCCGTAGAGGTTGGCCGTGGGTCCGCCCAGATCGGAGACCGTACCCCGGAAGGTCGGCGACGACGACAACTTGCGGATCTCCTTGAGCACCGAGTCGATGCTGCGGCTGGACAAGAATTTGCCCTGGTGGAATCCGAGTCCGCAGAAGGTGCACCCGCCCGGGCATCCGCGCGACACGATGATGGAGTCCTTGATCGTGGCGAATCCCGGCACCGGCTCGGTGTAGCTCGGGTGCGAGGCCCGCATGAAGGGCAACTCGTACAGGGCGTCGAGGTCGGGGCCGTCGATGGGGAAGGCGGGGGGCTCCTGCAACAACGCGCGGTTGCCATGCATCTGGACCAGCCGGCGGCCGCTGTGGGGCGTCTGCTGGGCCTCGACCACCTTGGTCAGGCGCATGAGGTGGGTCTTGTCGGCTTGCAGGTCTTCCCACGAGGGCAAGATCAGGCAGTCGGACAAATCAGCCTCGGCCGTGGCCTTGCCACCCAGGAACAGCGCGGTGCCGCGGATGCCGGAGAAGTCGCGGCGGTCCTCGCGCAAGCGGGCCACGATCTCACGCACGGCCGACTCGCCCATGCCATACACGAGCACATCGGCCTTGGCGTCGGCCATGATCGAGGGCTTGAGCTTGTCTTCCCAGTAGTCGTAGTGGGCCACGCGGCGCATCGAGGCCTCCATGCCACCGAGCACGACAGGCACGCCGGGAAAGGCCCGACGGGCC
>CAIOKD010000082.1 GCA_903858835.1 uncultured Verrucomicrobiota bacterium | reverse complement strand
TCGAACTCCTTGCGGAGGGCGATTTCGAGGGTGACTCGGGCGACCACGGAAGCGTCTCCCCGGTCATTTGCGGGCCTCGCGCCAGTACGGGCGGTCGGCCACCATGAGGTAGCCGTTCTCCGGATACCGGTCGCCGAAGGCGAACTTCAAGGGGAACCCCGTGGGGATGTTTCCCTGGCGCAGGAGGTAGTCCATGTAGAAGCGGCCCCAGACCGCATCCGGATCGTTGAGCAGCTTCGAATGCCACAACTGGTCGCAAGTGAGCGGGGTGAGCAGCAGGGCATTGAAGGGCCGCTGGAAGTCGTGGATCCGGTAAAAATCCTCCTTGGGATCCTGCCCCGCCCGGAGTGTCAGCGGCATGGCGTCGAGGTGACCGTACCAGGCCACCGCGGCGGGCATGTCGCTCAGGACGAGCGCCCCCGGCGGCAGGTAACCGGTCAATTGCCGGATCACCGGCAGGTAGTACGGAGGGTTGACCATGACCGGCTGCCGGGGCGGCAGCAACGAGATCACGAAGGGCATCAGGCACAGGGCCACCGGAACCACCATGGCGAACCAACGCGCCAGGGGATAGGGGAAGTCGAAGGAGTCGAGGGCCCAGCGGAAGACCACGGCGGCATAGAGGCCGGCCAGCGGCACGAACCAGGCCAGGAGGTTCTCGGAATTCAGGAATGGTGACTGCGTGGAGAGGTGGGTCTGGATCAGGGCCTGCGCGGGCACCAGGACCAGGAGCACCGTCAGCAGCAACCATCGGAATCGGTTCATCCGGGCGTCGCCCATCGGCAGCAGGAGCCCCACCAGCAGGAACGCTCCGAACCAATTTCCGAACATGCGGGGGACGTCATTGGAGAGGATGAAGTGGGAGTTGCTGAGGACCTTGGCAAAGATCTCGGCCGGACGGACGCGGGAGAACTCCGGACTCTGGGTGCGTTCCAATCGATCATCCCCGAAAGCGGGCGTGCCCGCCAGGGGGGCCAGCGTCGCGATGCCCATGGGCAGGCCGCTACGGAGGCAGTTGCGGGTCACCCAGGGGGCTGCCACCAGCGCGAAGGCTAGCAGAAGGCACCCGACGGTCCGTAGGCGCACCGTCGCCGGCACCCACCAACCCACGCAGAGACCGATCGGCAGGACCAGGAAGCCGAACGAATAGGACACCAGGAACCCGACGCCCAGCAACGCGCCCAGGCCCGCCGACCAGGCTCCGTACCGGAAGGTATCCTGGCGCGGGCGTCCTTGCTCGTCAGGATCGGCGGCACCGCCAAGGTGCAGGGCCACCATGCTGACGGCCATGCAGAGCAGTCCCAGCCATACCGTTGGAAGACCGGAGAAGGCGAAATCCCAATTGAGTTTGGAACCGACGAAGACGATCACGGCCATCACTCCGATGGAGACCTCGAACCAGCGCCTCCCGACCTGGAACAGCAGGAAGGCCAACGCCAAGAAGCCAGCGAAATTGAGAGCCCCCACCGCGACCTCCGCCGGGGGACGGCGTTTGGGTCCGGCCTCCACCCCATAGACCCAGCGGTCGGGCAGCACCTTGAAGAGCGCGCCCAGCATCAGCGGGTACACGGGGGGATGGGAGATGTCGGGATGGGCGGCCAGAAGAAGCTGACGGGGGTCGCGCCCCTGCTCCTGAGCCTGGGGCGTCTGAAGGTGGAGGCTGACCGGACGGATGACCTGGGTCGAGAACCCTCGACCCTCGGACAGGCTTCGCCCCACCTGGGCCAGGTCCATGGCCTCGGAGGTGCTGAAATTTCGGACGCCGTCGATGTGGTACAGCCCCAGCACGATCAGGGTCAGGAGCAGCACGATGAATCGCTGCAACCACACCCGACCCTGCCCTTCCTCGAGGCTGTGGATGAGTTCCTGGATGCCCTTGGGCGGCTCGTTGTACTGCATGTGAACGTCCATTGGACAACAACCCCACCGGCTTGAAAAGCGGTGTTGCGCGAAGATTCAGTCGCCCTTCTGGGACGACCGGCACTCGCCGGGGTCTCAGCGCCCTTCGAACACCTGCCGGATGACCTCCTCGATGGGCACCTCCTCGACGGCGAAATCCTTCACCGGCAGGCGGTCAAGCAGCACCTTGCAGGTCGCGATCACCGATTCGCGGGCCACCTTCAGGCGGACCAGGCCGGGAGTCTGTTCCAGGACCTCGCCCAACCCGGCCAGGGGCACCGATCCGAATCCCGAGGCCTGTTCCAGGGTGACCGTGATGATCTTGAAGCCGGCGAAGCGGTCCAGGATCTCCGTCAACCGCCCATCGAAGAAGACCGTGCCTCGGTCGATGATGATCACCCGTTCGCAGAGTTCCTGGATGTCGGCCATGTAGTGGCTGGTCAGCAAGATGGTGGTCTTGCGGCGCCGGTTGTGTTCGCGGAGGAATTCACGGACCACCTTCTGGGAAACCACGTCCAGACCGATGGTCGGTTCGTCGAGGAAGAGCACCTTCGGTTCGTGCAGCAGGGCGGCGATCAACTCGCATTTCATGCGCTCGCCCAGCGACAGTTCACGCACCGCGGTCGAAAGCTTGTCGCGGACCCCGAGCAATTCGCTCATCTCATCGACGGTCCGACGGAAGGCCTCGGGCGAGAGCCCGTAGATCCGCCCGTTCAATTCCAGCGAATCCCGCGCGGGCAGATCCCACCAGAGCTGATTCTTCTGCCCCAACAGCAGGGCGAATTGTCGCCGGTACCCGTCGGCGCGTTCCCAGGGCACATGGCCCAGGACCGTGGCGGAACCCGAGGTGGGGTGGAGCAGCCCCGCCAGCATCTTGAGCGTGGTGGTCTTGCCGGCCCCGTTCGGCCCCAGGAATCCCACGAACTCGCCCTCCTCGACACGGAACGAGACCTCCTTCACCGCCGACACGGTCTCGTACTCCCGGCGGAACAGCCCCTTCAGGGCCCCGGAAAACCCCGGGGCCTTCTTGTAGGTGCGGAACGAACGGGTCAATCCCTGGACTTCGATGAGCGCCACGGACCGGAGCGTGCAACAGACCGGAGCCCGAGGCGAATCGGGATTCCACAGGAAAACCCGCGCGTGCCGGCCGGTCACCGTGAACTTGAAGCACGGCGAAGACGTCGATTTTGGATCTGGATCTGGCGGTCCATCACTCCATTCTCCCCCCATGCCCCGCCGGTTCTTGAGCCTGTTCGCCGTCATCGGCTGCGCCCTGGGTGCGCAGAATTCCCCGGTGATCCAATTGCAGTTCCTCGCCGACAAGCCGCCCACGCTGTCGTCCCACGCTTCGACGATCGAGGAGACCCCGCAGGGAATGGCCGCGGCCTGGTTCGGGGGCACGGCCGTGCGGGCCAAGGACGTGGTGATCTGGTTCTCCAAGAAACCCCAGCACCAGTGGCTTCCGCCGGTGGAGGTCGCCCGAGGCACCGAAGACGCGGGCGCCCCGCAGTATGCCTGCTGGAACCCGGTGCTCTGGCAGCAACCCGGGGGCAGCCTGTGGCTCTTCTACAAGGTGGGTCCGAGCCCGGACACCTGGTGGGGGCGCGTGCAGGAATCCAAGGACGGCGGGCGCACCTGGAGCAAGTCGCGCCGACTGCCCGACGGACAGGTTGGCCCCGTGCGCAACAAGCCCATCCTGCTGCCCGATGGCACCCTGCTCTGCGGCGCGAGTTCCGAAGACGCCGGTTGGCGGGTCCACATGGAGTGGTCCAAGCCGCCCTTCACCGAGTGGCATCGCACCGGCGCGCTGAACACCGCCGACCAGTGGGGAGCCATCCAGCCGACGCTGTTGGTGTGGGAGGGGGGAAAGATCCAGAGCCTCGTCCGCACTCGCCAGAAGGTGATCGCCGAGCACTGGAGCAGCGACCAGGGCCGCACCTGGACGCCGATCGAGAAGACGTCGTTGCCCAACCCCAACAGCGGCATCGATGCCGTGCACCTGCGCGATGGACGGGCGCTACTGGTCTACAATCCCTTGGCCGAGAACCGCAGCGTGATCGGCGTGGCGATCTCCTCCGACGGCAGGTCGTGGAAGCACGTGGCCGACCTCGAGAGCACCCAAGAACCCGGCAAGGCCGATCTCGCCCGCAATCCTGGCGAATTGAGCTATCCCGCCGTGGTGCAGGCCCGCGACGGCAAGGTCCACATCACCTACACCTGGAAGCGCGAGAAGATCCGCCACGCGGTGGTGGATCCGGCCAGGATTCCCCGTTGAACAACCGGGACGGCCACAGCGCGATTACTGGTAGGTGCGCCGCAGGTGGCTGGGCAGCACGTTCAGCTCGGCCCGGTATTTGGCCACCGTGCGCCGGGCGATCATGATGTTCTTCTCCTTGAGCTTGTTGACCAACTGGTCGTCGGAGAGGGGCTTGGCCGGGTTCTCGCCGGAGATGAGTTCGGCGAGGATGTTCTTCACCGAGGTATTCGACACCGTCTGACCGTCGGCGGTCGCAACGCCCGAGGTGAAGAAGAACTTCATCTCGAAGATCCCCTGGGGCGTGCGCATGTACTTGCCGGAGACGGCGCGGCTCACCGTCGTCTCGTGGACCCCCACCACCTCGGCCACCATCACCATCGTCATGGGCTTGAGGTGCTCGACACCCTTCTCCATGAACTCGCGCTGCCGCTTCACGATCTCGCGGCCGATGCTCAGGATGGTGCTCTGACGTTGGTTGAGACTCTTGATCAGGAATTTCCCGGCCTTGATCTTCTCCCGCACGTATTCCCGCACCTCGGCCGAGGTCTCGGATTGGGCCAGGAGGTCCTTGTAGGTGCTGCTGATGCGCAGTTGCGGCATCAGGTCATCCTTGCCCACCACGTCGTATTCGATCTTCCGGCGTTTCTCGGCGATGGGGAGGAAATCGCACAGGAAGACACGGTTGAGTTCGGCTGAAAGGGCATCGACCGCAGAACCGGGGCCCTTGGATTCCTCCGCGGCCAGAGCCTCCGAGCAGGCCTTCAACCGCTTGGCGGCGGCGGTGCTGAAGGCGGCCTTGCCCAGGAAGCGATGATGCAGTCGTTCGTCGCCACGAACGATGCGGGTGAGGTCTGAACAGAGGCTGGCGAGCAGCGGCTCCGGCAGGTCTTCGCGCGGTCCGAATCGCCAGTGCCGGAGCGCCTCGCGGGTCTGCATCGAGAGGCGATAGCGCAGGTGCGCGATCACCGCGTCGTCGTCGTCGGGATCACTCAAGATCTCTGCCAGCGATGGCGGGTCCTCGATGTCGGAGGGCTCGACGTCGGGATTGGGGTCGTCGACCACCCGCCGAACCACCTCCAGTTCGGGCACCACATACTGTTCGGCATCGCGCGAAAAATCGGAGCCCGGCCTCGGGTCGAGTCGTGTCAGCCGCGCAGCGGCCTCCTGAGCCTCGGCCGGGGTGATGCCCAAGTTCCGCGCGATCTCGGGGAAACGCCGCTTGCCCAACTCCTCCATGTGATCGCGGAGGATGAGATACTCCACCTCGTGGGTGCGACCCGCCCGCTCCATCTGGAGCATGAGACACTCGCGCAGGTCCCTCGCACCCACGCCCGCGGGCTCGAAGGATTGGATGACCGCGAGCACCTCCAGGAGACGCTCGGTCGAGATACCCGTCGAGAAGGTCAATTCCTCAGGTTGGGCCGTGAGGTAGCCACGGTCGTCGATGTTGCCGATCAGCAACTCGGCCACCTCGCGCTGTTCGTCGGTCAAATCGGCAAAGCGCACCTGCTCGAGCAGGTGTTCCTGCAACGATTGACCCGTGGTGAGCGAATCGAAGAGGTGTTGACGCCGCTCCTCGTCTTCCTGCGTGACGCGATTGACGGTGTTGTTCTGGGCGAAGACCTCGCGCCACTCCTCGTCAAGCTTCAGCAGCTTCTGGAGGTCTTCGGAGAAGCGGTCCACCGGCTCGTCGTCGGGCTTTTCGACCGCAGGATCGAACTGGACATCCGGGGGCGGCTCCGCGGGATCGGCCGCGGCGGCCTCGGCCTCGGCCTTGGATTCGCGGGCCTCGGCATCGACCTCGAGGGTCCCGATCTCCTCCAGGACCGGATTCATCTGGAGTTCCTGCTCCACCATGGCCTTGAGCTCAAGCACCGGGGCCTGCAGCAGCGCCAGCGAGTGCTGGAGCTGCGGCGACAGCACCATCTGCTGCGAGAGCCGCTGGCTGAGTTGAAGTCCGGCCGACATCCAGACGGCAGGCTACTGCAGGAACCTTGCCAATCAAAGAAGGATCCGCAATGACGGGCCTGAAACTGAGATCACAGACGCAGAAACCTTGCAGAAACCCCGGATCGACGACCCATTCACGATCGGTGATTTGATCAATTCACTACGCGTTTCAACGAGGGGAACCCGAACGTTCGGCCCGCCTCCACGCCATTTCTTTCCGCCGCACTTCGGCCCGCAACAATTCCTCGGCCGACCATCCCGCCGCCTGGCATTGGGCCGCCAGGTCGAACAACGCGGCCGCCAAGGCCTTGCGCTTTCCAGTCTTCGGCGCCGTTGGAAACTCGGCCAAGCCCGCCTTGGCCGCCTTCTTAAGGAGTTTCTGGGACCGCATCAGCGCCGGCAGGTGCCGAGGCACACCGTCGAGGGCGGATTTTCGCTCATGACGGGATCCGGCCTTCTCGGATTTCTTGATAGCCTCCCAATTGGCCCAGACCTGGTCGACATCTTTCACCGTCACCGATCCGAAAACGTGGGGATGACGTCGGACGAGCTTGTCCACCAGGCGTTGGCAGACGGCGTCGAAATCGAACACACCCCGCTCCCGGGCCAATTGTGCATGAAAGACCACCTGGAGCAGCAGATCACCGAGTTCCTCGGCCATCTCGATGTCGTCGCCCGCCTCGATGGCGTCGATCAGTTCGTACACCTCCTCGACCGCATGGGATCGCAGTGATCGATGATCCTGCTCGCGGTCCCAGGGGCACCCGTCCGGGGCACGCAGCGCGGCCATCACGTCCACCAGTTGACGGATCGGGGCGAGACGTCGGGAAGGGGCTTTGGGCATGGCGAGTGGAGGCTGGGAGTTCGGGATGACTTCGGTCAGAAACCTTCGAACGCTTCAGGCGCCCTTCACAAGATCACCAGGTCGTCGCGATGGATGACCTCGGGCTTCATTTGGGAACGGTCGCGCACCTGGACGGCAGAAGCGCCGGCGAGGCCGCGGGCGAACTCGCGGCCTTCGGGATCGCAGATCCGGACCACGTCGCCCGCCTGGAAATCTCCCTCGCAGCGCTGGACGCCCGGCGCCAGGAGGCTCCGTCCGCGATCGCGCAGGGCCACCACCGCACCGGCATCGACGGTGAGCGTCCCCTCGGCGTGGTGGTAGAAGGCGATCCAGCGCTTGCGACTCGAGAGCTTGCCTGAACCGGCGAGGAATCGGGTGCCGACCGGTTCACCTCGGATGATCTTGTCGAGCGCGTCATGCCGATGGCCCGGGGCGATGACCAACGGGATGCCGGAACGTACCACGATCTTCGCGGCGGAGATCTTGGTGGTCATGCCCCCCGTGGCCGTCTCGCTGGAGGTACCCCCGGCCATGGCCTCGATGCGGGCATCGACCGCCTCCACCGTCTCGAGCAACCGGGCCTCGGGTTTTCCGAAATGCTCGATCAACCCGTCGGCCGTGGTCAGGATCACCAGCAGGTCGGCCGGCAGCAGGCTGGCCACCAGTGCCGACAACCGGTCGTTGTCGCCGAATTTCAACTCGGTCACCGACACCGCGTCGTTCTCGTTGATGATCGGCAGGACTCCGTGCTTGAGCAGCGTCAGCAGGGTGTTGCGCGCGTTCAGGTGGCGGGTGTGGTCGGCCAGGTCGTCGTGCGTCAACAGCACCTGGGCCACCGGTTGGTCGTAATGGCGGAAGAGCGACTCGTACAGGGCCATCAACCGGGCCTGACCCACGGCGGCGCAGGCCTGGCGCTCGGCGAGGATACCGGGGCGTCGATCGTATCCCAGCACTCCCATGCCCGCCCCGACGGCGCCGGAGGTGACCACCACCACCTCATGCCCGGCCGACCGCAGGCGAGCGATCTGCGCCACCAGTTGGGCGAACTGGACCAGGTCGAGCCGCTTGGACGCATCGGTGAGC
>CAIOKD010000081.1 GCA_903858835.1 uncultured Verrucomicrobiota bacterium | reverse complement strand
GCCTTCAAGATGACGGCCCTGGTCGAGATCGTGATGCTCAAGCTGGCCAAGCGCGGCATCTCCCCCAAGAACCTCGACACGGGAGAAGCCGAGTTGTCGCCCCTGGGCCATGCCCGCCAGTCCATCAAGATCAAGCAGGGCATCGACAGCACCGCCGCCAAGGAGATCAGCGGCTTCGTCCGCGGGCTCGGGCTCAAGGTGACCGCGTCCATCCAGGGCGACGAACTCCGGGTCGCCGGCAAGAACCGCGACGACCTCCAGGCCGTGATCGCCGCCTGCCGTGGGCACGAGTTCCCCGTGGCCCTCAACTTTGTGAACTTCCGCGACTGACCCGACGGTTCTGAACCCTTAACCTCCCTTTCATCGTCATGGCCACCCTATCGACCGAGCAACAAGCCATCGCCCGCCAATGGATCGCCGACGGCATGAAGCTGTCCGACTTCCAACGCCGTATCGAGACCGACTTCGCCCTCAAGCTGACCTACATGGAGGTCCGCTTCCTGATCGATGACCTGAAGGTCCTCCCGAAGGATCCGGAGCCGCCGAAGGCCCCGCCCGCTCCGGCAGCTCCCGAGGCCCCGGCTGGCGGCACCCCGGAGGGTGCAGTGGAGCCCGACGAAGTGACTCCCCCGGAAGACACCCTCGGCGGCGGCGGGGTGCAGGTCACAGTGGATGCCGTGACCCGGCCCAATGCCATGGTGAGCGGGCGGGTGCGCTTCTCCGATGGCAAGGGCGCCGCTTGGCTCATCGACAACTACGGCCGCCCAGGCCTGGTCGCCGACGAGAAGGGCTACCGTCCGTCACAGCCCGACCTGATGGCGTTCCAGGCGGCCCTGGAGCGCGAACTGTCCAAGCTCGGCTTCTGACCGGGGAGAAACGTCCTTGAGCAAGCCTGCCGTCGTGGCCTCGATCCCGGTCCCCGACCCGGCCTCGGCGCCGGTGCCCCGGGAGAGGGTGCTCGTGCTCGGCAACCGTCAGAAGGATCGCCCGCTGTCGATGCCGATCCTCCGCCAGATCACGCTCGACCTGCTCGAGGCCATGGGCCTCGGGGCCGAATTGGGCTTCCACTTCGTGTCGGCCCGGGAGATGGCCCGGGTGAACTGGCAATTCCTCGGTCATGAGGGTTCCACCGATGTCATCACCTTCGACCACGGCTCCAAACCGGACCACCTGTACGGCGAGTGCTTCATCTGCGTCGCCGACGCGGTGGCCCAGGCGCGGGAATTCGGGACCACCTGGTCTGGCGAGGTGGTGCGTTATGTCATCCACGGAATCCTCCACCTGCGGGGTTACGACGACCTGGAACCGGTCGCCCGACGCGTCATGAAACGGGAGGAGAACCGCTGGGTGCGCTGGACGGCCGCCCGCGGGTACCGGCTCGGGTCGCCGGCGAAGAAGGCGGCCCGCAGATCGGCGCGGAATCCGGCCCGATCGGCCCGCCCCGCCCGGCGGGTTCGGGCTCAGGCCCGATGAACGCGGAGCGCTCCCAGGGCTTGATCCTCCGCCTGCGGCCCCTGGGCGACACCAGCCTCATCGTCCACTGGCTCACTCCCGACCACGGCCGCCTGACGACGGTGGCCAAGGGGGCCCGGGGCCCGAAGTCCTCCTTCCGGGGTCGGCTCGACTGGTGCTTCGAGGCCGAGTTCTCCTTCCGCCGGAATCCCCGGGGCGACCTGCATGCGCTGGGCGAGGTCGTGGTCCGAAACACCCATACCCCGCTGAGGCGCGAGGTCGGCTCCCTGGAATTGATCGCGCATGCGGTGGCCACCCTGGAGCAGGTGACCGAGACGGAGACCCCACAACCCGAGGCCCATCGGCTCCTCCTCGAATTCTTGGCTTTCCTGGAGATCCAGGGACCCATGGCCCGGGCCCGGTTCGCTTGGGACCTGCGATTCCTGGCCCTGCAGGGACTGCAACCCGATCCCGAGGGACTGGAACCGGAGGCCGCCGACCTGATGGAGGCGCTGCTCACGGCCGACTGGAGCACTCTGGCCGCGCTCGAGGCCACTCCAGAGGCCGTGCGCGGTCTCCAGCGGTTCCTGCACGGATTTTGGATCCACCAGTTCGGCCGCCTACCGGGCCGACGGACCGCCCGCCGCTGAAGAGTATCCAGCCCGAAGAAGAAAACCCGGAGGGCGGTGGAACGACCTCCGGGCCAGGGATGTTCAGAAGCAGCGGTTCAAGCCTGTTCGCCGGAACCGTTCGGGGATGGGGGTGGGACGGGTGCCGGAACCATGATGGCGACGGCGGCGGGCAATGCTCTCAAATCGGCTTGCGCTGGATGGGAGATCACTGTTTCCACGGAAGGACCAGAAGCTTAATCCCTGCCAAGTTCATCCCAGCGGGCTTTCTCGGCGGAAACATGGCAACCGTTGTCCAAAAACCGTCGAAGTGTTGGTTTTTAACCACGGTTGGACTCCTGGAATGAGGTCGCTCGAGTGTCACCTTCGCCGGAGCCGAACCCATTCAGCCCGCCGGGGTGCTTGTTGCCAGGACGAATGATTCGCATAGTGGGAGCGCGATGCCCGCCGACTTCGCCCACCTCCACCTGCACACCGAGTTCTCCCTGCTCGATGCCGCCTGTCGTCTCGACCGGTTGATGGCCCGGGCCAAGGAACTGGACTTCCCCGCCGTGGCCATGACCGACCACGGAAACATGTTCGGTGCGATCGAGTTCTACTCGGCGGCCAAGAAGGCCGGCATCAAACCCATCCTGGGCTGCGAGGTGTATGTCGCCCCCGGATCGCGACTCGAGAAGAAGCAGGGCTCGGGCGGGATGCGCGATGTCTACCATCACCTCGTGCTGCTGGCCCGGGACGAGATCGGCTACAAGAACCTGGTCCAGCTGGTCACCTCGGCCCACCTCGAGGGCTATTACTACAAGCCGCGCATCGACAAGGAGCTCCTGGCCGCCCATGGGCAAGGCCTGATCGGCCTGAGCGGCTGCCTCGCCAGCGAGATCCCGGAGGCCATCCTCAAGGACGACCTCAAGCGCGCCCGGAACACCATCGACTTCTTCAAGCAGACCTTCGGGCCCGGGAACTTCTATCTCGAGCTCCAGAACCACGGCATTCCGGAGCAGGCCAAGGTCAATCGGCAGCTCATCCCGTGGGCCCAGGAGTTTGGCCTCAAGTGCGTCGCCACCAACGACGTCCACTATGTCCAGAAGGACCACTCCCGGGCGCACGACTGCCTGATCTGCATCGGCACCCAGGCGTTGCTGAGCGACGCCAAGCGGATGCGTTACCAGCAGGAGCAGTTCTTCCTGCGCTCGCCCCAGGAGATGAAGCACCTCTTCGCCGAGGTGCCCGACGCAGTGCTCAACACCGTGGAAGTGGCCGAGAAGTGCCATCTCGAGATCCGCTACGGCAAGGGGGCCGAACATTATCCCGTATTCCAGCCCCCCGAGATGTGGACCCGCGAGGGCTACCTGCGCAAACTGCTCTGTGACGGTCTCCGACTCCGGTACTCGATCCAGGCCCATGTCGAGGGATCGACCATCGTCGTCGAGACCGTGACCCAGCCGGAGCGGTTGGCGTTCCTGTTCCCGCAGAAACCGGCCGCACCGGCCCCTGAGGCGGAAGCCGGCGGCACCGACGCATCGGTCCCTGCCCCCGCCGCACCGGTGCCGCCGGCGTCCGAGGCTTCCGCCCCCATCGATCCGGCACAGGTCGATGCGGCCGTCCGCACCATCCTCGATCGTCTGGATCTCGAACTCGGGGTCATCGAGAAGACCGGGTACGTCTCTTACTTCCTCATCGTCGGCGACTTCGTGCGCTGGGGCCGCGACCATGGCATCGCCTGCGTGGCGCGCGGATCGGCCGCCGGATCGATGGTGACCTACCTGCTGGAGATCGCGAACGTCGACCCCCTGCGCTACGGGTTGCTTTTCGAGCGCTTCCTGAATCCCGAGCGCGTCAGCCCGCCCGACATCGACATCGACTTCGCCGACGACCGCCGGGCCGAGGTGATCCAGTACGTCCGCGAGAAATACGGCCGCGACGCCGTGGCCCAGATCATCACCTTCGGCACCATGGGCGCGAAGTCGGTGATCCGCGACGTGGGCCGCGTGATGGGGCTGGCGGTCTCCGAGGCCGACCGGCTGGCCAAGATGATCACCGACGTGAAGTGGGGCCTGAAGGACGCACTCCAGAAGAACGCCGAGTTCAAACAGGCCTACGATGAGGAGGAGGTCACCCGCGAACTGATCGACACGGCCCTGCTCCTCGAGGACCAGACCCGCAGCGTCGGCGTGCACGCGGCGGGCGTCGTCATCGGCGCCCAGCCGCTGGTGAACCTGCTGCCGCTCAAGCAGGACGACGAGGGCGGCATCGTCACCCAGTACGCGATGGGGCCGGTCGGCGACCTGGGCCTGTTGAAGATGGACTTCCTGGGCCTCAAGACGCTCACGGTCATCCGCAATACGGCGGAGATGGTCCACAAGTCCACCGGTCGGCAGCTCGACCTCGACAACCTGCCGCTGGACGACGCCAAGACCTACGACCTGCTCAACAACGCCCAGACCCTGGGCGTGTTCCAGCTGGAATCCGGGGGCATGCGCGACCTGTGCAAGAAGTTCAAGATCGCCTCGGTCGAGCACATCACGGCGCTCATCTCGCTCTACCGCCCGGGTCCCATGGACCTGATCCCGGACTTCATCCAGCGGCGCCACGGCGAGCAGGAGATCCTCTATCCCCATCCGCTCCTCGAGCCCATCGCCCGCGAGACCTACGGCATCCTGATCTACCAGGAGCAGGTCATGCAGGCCGCGCAGATCCTGGCCGGCTACACGCTCGGCGGCGCCGACCTGCTGCGGCGGGCGATGGGCAAGAAGAAGCTCGAGGAGATGGTCCAGCAGCGGGAGAACTTCGTGAAGGGCTGCGCCGCGACCCATGGCATCCCGGCGCCCAAGGCCAACGAGGTGTTCGACCTGCTGGAGAAGTTCGCGGGCTACGGCTTCAACAAGTCGCACGCGGCGGCCTACGCGGTCGTGGCCTATCAGACGGCTTGGCTCAAGGCGAACTATCCAGTGGAGTTCCTGAGCGCCATGATGACCAACGATCAGGGCGACACGGCCAAATTGAGCCAGTACATCGCGGAGGCCAAGACCCTGGGCATCGAGACGCTGGGCCCCGACGTCAACGCCTCCGGCCTGCACTTCGCCCCGGCGGCGGCCCCGGGGGAACGCCGGGTGATCCGCTTCGGGCTGGCCGCCATCAAGGGCGTGGGCGAGGCGGCCGTCGAGGCGCTGCTGGCGGCCCGATCCCAGGGCGGGGCCTTCAAGAACCTCGAGGACCTCTGCGGCCGCGTGGACACCAAGGCCATCAACCGCAAGGCGCTCGAGGCGCTGATCAAGGCGGGTGCCTGCGATTCCATCGGTCCCAACCGCGCCACGGTGTTCCACCAGATCGAAGGGGCCACGGCCCGGGCGAGCGCCGACGCTGCCGACCGATCACGCGGGCAGGTCTCCTTCTTCGACACCTTCGAGGCCGCGCCCGCGGCCCGGCGGCGGGCGGAGACGCCCGTCGTCCAGGAGGACTGGCCGTTGGCCCAGAAGCTTGCCGATGAGAAGGAACTCGTGGGCTTCTACGTGAGCGGTCATCCGCTGGGCCCCTACGAGAAGCTCCTGTCCCGGCACACCACGCACACCATCGAGGCGCTGGCATCGCTGCCCAACCGGTCCATGGCCCGCGTCGGCGGGTTGGTCTCGGCCGTCCAGAAGGGCGTCTCCAAGAAGACCGGCAAGCCCTACGCCATGGTCACGCTCGAGGACATGACCGGCACGGTGACGGCCCTGGCGATGAACGAGTCGTACGACCGCTATGCCGAACTCTTCGTGGTGAACCAGGCGCTGCTGGTCACCGCCGAGGTCAGCACCGGCGAGGAGCGGCCGAAGCTCTTCCCCCAGGAGATCCTCCCGCTGGATGCCGCCCCGGCCAAATTCGTCAAACGGGTCCAGTTGCGTGTCCAGTCCAACCAACTGGTCGACCACCGCCTGACCGACCTCCGGGCGCTGATCGAGGCCCACCCGGGCACAGTGGTCGTGTACCTCTGCATCCGCATGCCGGGGGGCGCCTCGGTGTGGATCGAGCCCGACGACCGCCACCGGGTCACCCCCCTCCCGCGAGTTCGAGAAGGCGGTGACCGACCTGCTCGGGCCCGAGACCTGCCAGATGAAGGTGGACAATGCCCTGCCCGAGCGGGCTCCCCGCCGGTGGGAGCGCCGGAGCCAAGGCGGCGGAGACGAGTAACGGAAAAGGCCCCGGGGTGAATCCCGGGGCCTTCGCGATGGAGGCTTTGGAGGGCCCTTGAGGCCCCGCCAGCGCCTGCCTTATTCGTACTTGAACACCAGGTTCGCGCCGCTGGTCGAGATGCTGATCTTCGAGGCACCGCTCAGGCGGTAGAACGAAGAGGCGGACGGAGCCGGGATGGTGATGGTCTTGGCCGCGGCATCG
>CAIOKD010000080.1 GCA_903858835.1 uncultured Verrucomicrobiota bacterium | reverse complement strand
ACGTCGCGGTCCGGTTCGGGGAATTCGCAACGTTCGAGGAGATCGGCCGGAACCTCGGGCCAGTACAGCCGCGGATGGATGTCGTCTCCGCCGGTCAACAGCACGCCGTCGGCGCGCTCAAGGTAGTCGGCCAAGCGTTCCCGGTGCGTGCACTGCGGCAGCGAGAGGGGCAGGCCTCCCGCGTCGAGGATCGCCTCGAGGTACCGGCTGCTCACGCTGATGGAGTGGTCGGGAAACTCCGCGCCCGCGGCGTGGGTGCTGGGCGTCACGAGGATGATCGGCCGGCTCATGTCGGCACTGTGTCCCGAAACCGGGTCGATTCAAACGGGAAAGCCACCCACCGGCATCGCCGGGTCAATCCAGGCGATGCTCCGGGAAGAGTTCCCGGATGCGCTTGCGCACGGCTTCGATGTGTTCCGGGGGATACCGGCGGCGCACATACCCCCGCTCCAAGGCGCCGAGCAGTTCCAGCCAGTCCTCCAGGGGCGGCTCGGGCATCGGAACCCATTCGATGTCCGCGCCGCGCCGCTTGGGGCGCTCGAAGAATTTCCACTGGCTGCCCACGTGCTGGGCGTAGACGTGGCGCTTCACCCCGTCGGGTCCGGGGGTGGTCCACCCGATGTCGGCCTTGGCTCCCATGGTCGTGGTCAGGATTCGGTTTCGGGCAGGTCCACCGAGGCGACCGCCATGGCGGCGATGCCCTCCTCGCGGCCGACAAACCCGAGGGTCTCGTTGGTGGTGGCCTTCACGCCGACCTTGCCGGTGGGAATGCCCAGGGCTCCGGCGATGTGGGCCTTCATGGCCGTGATGTGGGGATAGATCTTGGGGCGCTCGGCGATGAGCGTGGCGTCGATGTTGACGATCCGTCCGCCCCGGGCGCGGACCCGGCGCGCTGCCTCCTCGAGGAAGATGCGGCTGGGGGCGTTCTTCCAGGCCGGGTCGGTGTTGGGGAAGAGGTGCCCGATGTCGACCTCGCCGACCGCCCCGAGGATGGCGTCGGTGATGGCATGCAGCAGGGCGTCCGCATCGGAGTGGCCATCCAGGCCCTTCGTGTGCGGAATCTCGACTCCCCCCAGGACCAGCCTGCGACCGGGGACCAGACCATGGACATCGTATCCGATGCCGACGTGTACCATGGAGCCGACCCTAGCCGGCCTTCCGCAACCCGGCCAGATGGGAGGCGGGGTTTTTAGAGGGGGGGATCCGCGGGCGGGTCGGGGTTCGTGGGTTCGCGGGTTCGGGCCCTCACATCAGCTTCAGCTTGGGCAGGTCCTGCGAATCGACCAATCCCACCGGTTCCCGTCGGGCGTTGACCACGATGAGGTCGTCGATGTTGCGCTCGTTGAAGATCCGCAGGGCGTCGACGGCGAGTGCGTCGTCGCGGAGGGTGATGGGGTTGCGGGTCATGACCTCCTTGAGCGGTCGCTGGAGGATGTCCTCATGGGCGGCCAGCCGGCGCCGCAGATCCCCGTCGGTGAACACCCCGACCAGCCGGCCCCGGGCGTCGACGATGCTGACCGATCCCGTCTTGGCGCGGGTCATGGTGAGGAGGCCGTCCTGCACGCTCTGGTCCTGCCGGGCCACCGCGTTGCGTTGATCGCGACGCATGATGTCGCCGACCTTGTAGAGCAAGGCCCTCCCGATGGCTCCCGCCGGGTGGCGCTTGGCGAAATCCTGCTTCTTGAATCCCCGGGCGGTCATCACCGCGATGGCCAGGGCGTCTCCCATCACCAGGGTGGCCGTGGTGGAGGCCGTTGGCGCGAGGTTGAAGGGGCAGGCCTCCCGGGCGATGCGCACGGCGAGGACCGTGTCGCAGTGCCGACCGAGCGTGGATCGGGGATTGCCGGTGAGGGCGATGATCCGCACCGAGAATCGTCGCAGCGCCGGCAGGAGGTCGTTCCATTCGGACGATTCCCCGGAGTAGCTCAGCGCCAGCACCAGGTCGCCATCCTGCACCAGGCCCAGGTCTCCGTGCAGCGCGTCGACCGGGTCGAGTACCACGGCGGTGGCACCGGTGCTGCTCAAGGTGGCCGCGATCTTGCGACCGATGCTCCCCGACTTCCCGATGCCGAGGACGACCAGTTTGCGCCGGGCGGCCAGGCAGGCGCAGACCATCTCCACGGCCCGGTCGAAGCTGTCATCGAGCGAATCCCTCACGGCACGCAGCGCGGCCGATTCGATGTCGAAGACCTGGCGGGCGAGTTTCAGGTGGCTCACTCCGGAACCGTGTCACCGCCCGAGCCCCGGATCAATCGCTGGCCCCCCCCACGCCCGCATCAATGGGGAAATGGTCTCTGGGGATTGGGGCGTTCGCGGCGGATCGGGTGGATGCCCGGTGTTGACCCCGCGGAACCAGACCTGCGCTCGCAGGGAAGCTCGAAGGAGGCCCCGCTTTCGCGCTGCGCGCGAGGGGTTTTGTTGATCGCTTCCAGAGCTCGCTCCGGTCCGATCCCGCTGTTGCGGGTGATCCTGGGCAATGTCTGGGGATTTGCTGTTTGACGTTCCGCGATCAGTGGTCGGCGAAGGGAAGGTGTCACGCCACGCCCACGGCTTTGCGCAAGACGTTGAGCTTCTTCAGCGACAGTGCTTCGACCTTGTCATGCACGGGATAGCTCTTTTCTCCGGGGTGGATGATCCATGCACGCTCGAGCTTGAGATCGTCGAGGGCGATGTGAAGGGATCGGGTCATCTTCGGGCCGTCATTCACCTTGAACTCGACTCCGTAGGCCTTGCCACCGCGGAGCAGCAGCAGGTCGAGTTCGGCTCCTGCGTGGGTGCCCCAGTAGTAGGTGTCGGCGCTGCCGCAGAGGGCCAGCACCTGTTCCAGCGCATGGCCTTCCCAAGAGGCGCCCAGTTTGGGGTGTGAGTGCAGGTCTTTCGTGGTCTTGATGCCCAGAAGGCTGTGCAGCAGGCCGCTGTCCCGTACATAGACTTTCGGAGCGCTGATTTCGCGTTTGCCAAGGTTCGTGTGCCAGGGCTGGAGCCGCCGCACGACGTAGGTGCCGCACAGAAGGTCGAGGTAGTTCCGGGCGGTGCCTTCGGAAGAGCCGAGGGAGCGGGCCAATTCGGCTGCATTCCACTGCTGGCCATGGAAATGGCCCACCATCGTCCAGAAGCGTCGCAGCGTCGGCGCGGGGGTGCGGATGCCGAGTTGGGGCAGGTCCCGTTCGAGGAAGGTGCGGATGAAGTCCGAGCGCCAGCGACCGCTTGCGGCATCGCCATTGGCCAAGAAGGAGCGGGGGAAGCCGCCGCGCAGCCACAGGTCGTCGAGTCGATCCGGGGGGATCTCGCCGGTGTGAAAGCCGGCCAGATCCACGAACCCGACACGCCCGGCCAGAGTCTCGGAAACACCTTTGACGATGTCCGGCGAGGCGGAACCGAGGATGAGGAATCGCGCGGGTCTGCCGCGGCGATCGGCCAGCGGACGAAGCGCGCTGAAAAGCTCCGGCATGCGCTGGATTTCATCGATCACCACGAGTCCGGAGAGTTTTTTGAGCGCCAGCTCCGGCTGGGCCAGCGCGCCTTGATCTTCAGCGCTCTCCAGGTCGAACCAGTGACCGCCTTCACGGTCGGCGAGCATCCTCGCGAGCGTGCTTTTCCCGCACTGGCGTGGCCCCAGCAGAGCGGCGACGGGGTTTTCATCCAAAGCCGTTTCGAGCCGGCTCATGGTTTCTTGGCGATGGATCATGGCCGAAAATAGTCATTGAAAAACCGCAACGCAATTGTGGATTTACAATGTTAAATACCCTCGGTAATCGCGGGCGTCATCGAGCGAAATCGGGTGGATCTCATACTGCCCGGGTCATCCTCCGGTCACCGGATCCTTCAATGATCGCCACCGACCGCGCCGCGATCGATGGGAGACCGTTGCTGGGGATTGGGGTGGCTGCGCCGGATCGGGTGGCTGCCCGGTGTCGACTCCGCGGGACCAGACCTGCGCTCGCAGGGAAGCTCGGAGGAGGAAACGTTTTCGCGCTGCGCGCGAGGGTAGGCATTCGAAGGCCTTGGGTCTCCCCATTGCCAAACTGATCCTTGAACGTTCGGTTTCGAGTCGTACGCTGCAATCATGTCGTTCACCGTGGAGCAGATTGTGGAAGAGACGCGGCATTGGTCCGAAGACCAGATCGTGCTCTTGGTCCATCGACTGCACGGGAGACTCCACGACATCGACCCACGGATTGCGGAAGCCTGGCAGATCGAGACCCGCCGCCGAATCGAGGAGATCGAGAGCGGAGAGGTGCAGCCGATCCCTTTGGAAGAATCGATGGATCGAGCACGCAAGTTGGTCGGTCTGTGACCCATTCCATCCATCCGGAAGCCGATGCGGAGTTGACCGCGGCCATCGTGGATTACGCGAGGATCGATCCTCGTCTTGGCGCCGAGTTCTACCATGAAGTCGAGCGGGTCATCCGGGAGATCTGCTTGCAACCCAAACGTTTTCGCCAGATCGATCCTCCCGTCCGCCGAGCCCTGACCGGGAAGTTCCCCTACGCCATCGTCTTTTTCGAACGTCCCCAGGGAATCCTGATATTGGCCGTGATGCACGGCATGCGTCGCCCCGGCTATTGGCGTTCACGGGGGCGCTGACGCCATCGTATCCATGGATGGGAGTTCGGTTGTTTCCGTTGGACATTCAGCGATCCGGCGTCAAGCGAAGTCCGCGCTGCCGCAGACGGCCAGCACCCGCTCCAGCACATGGCCTTCCAATGAGGCGCCCAGTTGGGGTGCGAGTGCAGGTCTTTCTTGGTCTTGATGCCGAGAAGGCTGTGCAGCAGGCCGCAGCCCTCGGCGATGGAACATGACCGAAAACGGGCATCTATAATCCTCAACGCGATTGTGGATTTTCTGTAAGTCACCTTCGGTCCGAGCGGGCGTCAGGGAGTGAACTCGCGGGGATCACAATCTGACCGGGTCATCCTCCGGTCACCGGATCCGTCAATGATCGCCACCGGCCGCGCCGCGATCGATGGGAAACGATCTCTGGGGATTGGGGTGGCTGCGCCGGATCGGGTGGCTGCCCGGTGTCGACTCCGCGGGACCAGACTTGCGCTCGCAGGGAAGCTCGAAGAAGGAAACGCTTTCGCGCTGCGCGCGAGGGGGTTTGTTGATCGCTTCCAGAGCTCGCTCCGGTCCGATCCCGCTGCCGCCGGTGTTGCCAGAAGCGACGAATTCGCCGCCGATCATCGCACGATATCGGCCCTCGAGCGGGGAACCGGGTGTCCCAGCCGGCCAGAATCACGGGCAGGGATTACTGGGGAGCGAATCCGCAGATCGCATCACCGAAAATCGGAAATCGTTCCCTGACCCCGCCCCCTAACGTTCGCGTTAACCCGCGAGCAAAAGGGGCGCGAAGCGCCGCTTTTGCGAGTCGGTGTTGAACGCGTTGTTATGCGACATTGTTTATTCGCAACCGCAAGTTGCGGCTTTGCTATTTGACACCGCGCCCTCTGTTTTATGCCCATCCCTTTTCCACCAGTCCAGACCACCGATAAGTTCTTTAACTCGGAATCCTAGCTTCGTCATGTTGAGGGCACCCTTGGTTGAGGCATTGCAACCGATGCCATCGCAGTAGGTGACAACCAGTGCTGCTCGGTTGAGCCCTTTGGTTGTTTCTTCGTTCATTTTCCGATGGGGAATGTTGATGGCGCCAGGAATGTGCTCCTTTTGATACGCCTCCGGTGAACGGGCATCAATGACGATGATGCTCTCACCAGATTCTAGGGAAACCTTTACGTCCCATGAGTCGGTTTCGAAGGCGAGCTTGGCTTCGTAATGATCTATCTGTTCATCCATGGGCGCGATACTCTCAGTTTTATGTCGCATAACGTTGTTTAGGCCACCGAAACGCAGCCTAATTTTCCCCTGTCGACTTATTTGGCAGCTATTACCCTAAGGTAAACCCTCGTCGAAGGGGCCGCAACAGCATTCTGTCAGCAGACGGTGAGGCGGTCGGAAACGGGGTCAGGAAACGATTATCGGTTTTGGATGCACCACTCCTCTCGGCCAAAACTCGGTAAAAGGGGCTACGCCCACTGGATAGACCCGTGCGAAAGGATTGAACAATACAGACTGACACTCGCGCGCCTGAGCCAAATTCGGAGATCGTTCCCTGACCCCGTAACCGTTACCTGGAGATTCGTGCTATGAATGGATAGGAGAATCCTGGGTTTGGACCGCATTCAACACACGTCCGCTCATACCTCCCAACCTCCGCGGCAAACCTATCGAGTGTCTAGATCCTTCGGCTTGTGTGCCATCATGACCAGAGCATTCGCAATTTTTTCGTGGGCTTTCACAAATCGCCACAGAAGCCGCAATACGAATATTGATACAGCGACGGCAAACAAATAATAAGCCACCGCAAATAGTCCGGCGAATCCCATCATGATTTGTTCCATGTTATTGTATGAAATTGTTATTCTTGACCCCGTCTTGTCGCTAACGATCCAAATGTTGAGCCGCGCCGACAGCGCATGAACGGCGCGGCGGGATGGTCTGCATTGTTGAGCATCATCGTCGTCATCCCGCCCTCAACTCTTGTTGTGAAAGCAGACGTAGACGACCGCGCCGAACGCCGTAACCGAACCGAGCAGGCAAAACAGCACGTCTAAGCCGCTCGTCATCCTCATCGCCTTCACGAGGCCGACCGCGCCGGCGAGAAGGAAACCCACCATGGCGAAACCGACCACCGTGTCGCCTTTGGAACCGCTCGTTGGCGGGATGCGCCGCGTCGGTGCGGGTGTGTTCATTGGGTCTGGGATGCTCTTGCTGCCGAACGTTGGGTGATTCAACGATGGTCTGCGGATTTCGCGTGTTGTTGGAACTGTCGCGGTGGTCGCGCTACCGCTGATTAAAGGTGTCTGGACCGGAATTTTCAGTAAAGTTCCACCTCAGTGGTAAACCGGCAATCGGATTCCGTCCTCAGATCCTTCGGTGGCCAGTGGACCGGACCGTGGAACACCGTCCCTGCCGGAGGGAGTGGGGCTGTCCAAGCTTCCGTCACCTCGGAGCCACGAGGACCCGCAGGGACGAGGCGGCGTTGGCGGCGCGGTACACGCGCTGGGTGGCGGGGCGGTAATCCGCGGGCCGGGCACGGTAGATGTCGCAGAAGGTCTGGGGATTGCGGTCGATGAAGGGGAACCAACTGCTCTGCACCTGCACCATGATGCGATGGCCGGTGCGGAAGGTGCGGGGACGGGGTATGGAACGATTTCCGGATTTGGATGCTGGCATGCGGTTTCTTCACCGGCGTGGAGGCGTCGTCATCGCCCCACCGTCCGGACGGCGGGTTCAGCGCCGGGGGCGTCGGCTCTTGCCGGGTTCCTCACGGGTGCCTTGCACTGCGGCGACTTCGGAGCGCAGGGCTTCGAGCAGGGCGGTCATCACCGCGGTAGGGGTTCCCTGCCAGACGGCACCCAGTTGCAGTGGAGCGAGGTCGGGGATCGGCAGGGGCCGCAGGCCGGCGGCCCGGGGGAGGCCGGGGATGTCCAGAGCGAGCCCGATGCCGAATCCGTTCCGGACGTAGACCTCCACCAGGTCCAGGTCGTTCACCTCCATGCGGGAGGGCCATTCCAGGGATCGACTCTCCAGGAATTCCCGGAATCGGCGTGGGGCCAACTCGGAGGCGGTGATGGATATCAGGGGCTCCTCCAGGCTTTCGGTCGCCAGGGCCGCGAGGATTTCCTCCGTGCGCCTGAAGCGGGACGACTTCGGCACGAGGAGCACCAGGGGCAGTTCCAGAAGAGGCAGGTGTTGCAGGTCCGGGGCGCCCTGACCTTCGAGCAGGGTGATGGCGAAATCGATCTCCTGGCGCTCCAGCCAACCCTCGACCTGCGGTTGTTGCCCGGACCGCAGGCTGAGCCGGAGTCCGGGGAAGCGCCTCCGAACCTCCTGCAGCACGCGGGGCAGGTGGTCCCGCAGCGCCAGGGCGGGGGCCGCGATGCGAAGGCCGAGGCTGGCCCCGGTCCGCAGTCGTTCCTCCACCGGACCGAGACCATCAAAGAAGGGGCGGACGAAATCGTAGAGTTCGATGCCCGCCGGCAGCAGTTCGAACGGGCGTCGGCGGAAGAGTTTCACGCCGAGGTGCGATTCCAATTGCAGCAGTTGCCCGCTGACGGCCGGTTGTTGGATGCCGTAGGGCATGTTCCGGACCGCCTCCATGATCCCTCCGT
>CAIOKD010000079.1 GCA_903858835.1 uncultured Verrucomicrobiota bacterium | reverse complement strand
CTGACCGACGGCAACACGATCGGGGGCGGAAATCCCGAGGCCCAACCGCCCAAGGCCCAGCAACCTCCGGCTCCGCCCCAGCCGCCGGCCCAGGAACCTCCGCCGCCCACCCCACCCTCCAAGGCTCCCCCGATCAAGACGCCGCCGCCAGAGCCATTGAAGCCGGAGGAAACGTCGCCGGAGCCCCCCAAGGCCGAGGTGCTCCCACCGAAAAAGAATCTGGCCACCGAGATCCAGCGGAGCACACCCCGGGCGCCGAAGGCCCAGGATGTCGATCCCACGCTCTCAAACAAGAAGCTCAAGTCCTCCAACACCGACTTCCAGTTGGCCGAGGCCCCCAAGAAGCGCTCCAAGAAGGACATCGAGGCCGAGCGGAAGGCCTCGGAGGCCGCGGCCGCCGCAGAAGAGGCGCGGGAAGCCCGCGAGCATCAAGCCAGGGTCGCCGCCGCCCGTGAGGCCTGGAATCGCGCACAGCAGGCCCGGGCCGATGCCGTGCGCGGGGCGGCCTCCAGCCTCGGCAAGAACCTGTCCGGTTCGACCTCCTTCGAGATGCCCGGGCCCGGGGGTGCCGCTTACGCGCCGTACGGGTCGTACCTCATGGCCTTCTACAAGCTGCGCTGGAAGAAACCGACGACACTCAATGTCGATCACGGGGTGGTCGAGGCCGAGATCACCGTCCAGCGCAATGGCCGTGTCTCGGCCTTCCGATTGGTGACTCCCTCGGGCATCCGGGCCCTCGACGATTCGGTCCGCGAGGTGCTCGATCGCAATCGCGACCTTCGTCCGCTGCCCGAGGGCACCACCGATCCCGAGCGCCGGATCACCATCCGCTTCGACCTTTCCGCCGCCTCCCCGACCTGAACATCGACCTCAGTTCCAATTCGAACACCGAACCTGATCCTTCTTTTCCTCATGATCCGTCACCGATCCTTCCTCTCTCTCCTCCTGGCTCTGGGTCTGTCCTTGGCTACATCCGCTGCCGAAGTCGTCGTCAGCGATGTCACCAGCCGTGCGGTACCCATCCATGTCGGGGGCTTTTCCGGCGACGCCAAGACCGTCCTGGAATTCGACCTGTATGTCGCCGGCTTCGATCTGGTCGCCCCGGACAAGGCCCAGTATTCGTTGAACGGCAAATCCGGCGGCGCTCTCGAGGGGGTGCTCGCGGATGTGAACAACAAGGCCACTCTCTTCAACCGGTCGTATCCCGGCGGCTCGGCCCGGGCCCAGGCCCATGCGCTCGCCGACGACGTCGTCCAAGCCATCACCGGCCGCAAGGGGATCTCGCGCACCAAACTCGTGTTCAAGGTGCAGAAGGATCGCATCAGCGAGGTCTACGCGAGCGATTTCGACGGGGCCAACCCGGTCCAGTTGACGGCCGACGGCAACATCATCGCCGCGCCGGCGTGGCGCCCGGGACGCAAATCGATCGTGTACACGAGTTACCGGGCGGGGAACGCTGACATCTATTCCCAGGACCTCACCACCGGCGCTCGCAAGACCCTGGTCCGGTTCTCCGGCTCCAACATCAGCCCGGCCCCGTCGCCCGACGGTTCCAAGTTGGCGATGATCCTCAGTCGGGCGGGCAGCCCGGACCTGTGGGTCGGGGATGCCGAGGGAGGGAATCCCAAGCGGTTGACCACCACCGCGGCCGATGAATCCTCGCCCTGCTGGTCTCCCGACGGTTCCACACTCTGTGTCGTGTCGCGCGAAAGCGGATTTCCTCAGTTGTACACCATCCCGGCCGGCGGGGGGACGATGCGTCGGCTCACCACCGCCGGTGTCCGCAACACCACCGAACCGGACTGGTCCCCGGACGGGAAGTGGATCGCCTTCACCCGGTCCCGGGGGGACTATTTCGACATCTGCATCGTTCCTGCCACTGGCGGCGACGCCAAGGTGATCACCGAGGGTGAGGATCCGTCGTGGGCCCCGAACTCACGGACGCTGGTTTTTGCGCGCCGGACCAGCAAGTTCGGCCCTCGGAAACTGTCGCTGCTTGACTGGCCGACGGGCCACGTCAAGGATATCGCGCAAGTCGCGGGCAGCAGCTCCCAGCCCAGCTGGAGCCGCTGAAACCCGGTCACTCGAGCCACCCCTCAGACCTCCAGAATCCAGTCGCCCTCAACACGACAATGAATCCGTTCTCAAAATTGGGTACCCTAGCCCTCGTGGCGGTCCTCGCCCTTGCTGCCGGATGCAAGAAGGGACAGAAGAACTACACGCCGCTGCCGGGTTACTCGGGCACGCCTGGAGCCTCCTCTGGCCTGGGCAAGGGCCAGCCCATCCTGCCTCCGGCCCGTCCGCTGAATCCGGACGGCCCCGGCTCGAGCGGTGCGGATGGTTCCACCGGTGTCAACAACCCCGATGGCCCCGCAGGCCAACCGTCGCGCGAGGAGATCGAGGGCATGCTTGCCAACCGCGAGCAGTTCAAGGCCAACACGGTCTACTTCGATTACGACAAGTCTGTGGTCAAGGCTGATGGCAAAGCCAACCTCCAGGCCGTGGCCTCCTATCTCAAGGCGCATTCCGACAACAAGGTGGCCATCGAGGGACACTGCGATGAGCGTGGCACCGAGGAGTACAATCGCGCGCTGGGTGAGCGCCGTGCGCTCTCGGCCCGCGATGCGTTGATCGGCCTGGGTATCGGAGCCGACCGGGTTGTGACCCGCAGCTTCGGCGAAGACAAACCGTCCGAACTGGGCCACGACGAGGCTGCCTGGAGCAAGAACCGCCGTGCGGAGTTCATCCTGCTCACTCCGCCGCCCGCCGGTGGTCTTCGCTGATCCGGTTTCCTCGACAACTGGCGATCCTCAAGATCGCCGTGCGACAAAAACCCCGCCGTTTGGCGGGGTTTTTTGTCGGTGAGGTCAGTGAGGTCGGTCGATCTTTTGCCGGCTTAAACCGTGGGCCTATCGACCCACCCGGCATCGGAGGACCGATGCCGGGGATGGCTTGAGGACGTCACCATGGAACGCTCTGGGACGAGCCTTGGCTCGGATCAGATGCAAGCGCCGTAGCGCTTCTCGGGATCGACCCCGAGCTTGCGGATGGCCTCGGCCACCTCGCTGCGGGGCAGAGCCCCCTGGGAGGCCAGCTTGTAGAGACAGGCGATCGCCGTGCATTCGGCATCGATCTCGAAGAAGCGGCGAAGGACGGGCCGGACCTCGCTGCGCCCGAATCCGTCGCAACCGAGGGTCATCAGCCCGCCCGGGATCCAGGGAGCGATCTGATCGGCCACGAGTTTCAGGTTGTCGCTCACGGCGATCCAAGGGCCCGTTTCGCCCTCGACGGTCTGCTCGAGATAGCTCTTCCGGGGTGTCTCGGTCGGGTGAAGCATGTTCCAACGCTTGGCCGCCTGAGCCTCGGAGCGGAGCCGCTTGAAGCTGGTCACGCTCCAGACGTCGGCGCTGACGCCGAACGATTCGAGCAACTCCTGGGCCTTCAGCGCCTGCTGGAGGATGGCCCCGGAACCGAGCAACTGAACCCGGTGCTTCAGGCCGGCCTTGCCCGGCTTGAACTTGTACATGCCGTTGAGGATGCCCTCGGCTACGTTCGGATCGGTCGGAAGTGGCGGGTGGGCGTAGTCCTCATTATGGACGGAGATGTAGTAGAAAACGTCCTCTCCGTCGGCGTACATGCGCTTCAGGCCGTCGCAGACGATGACCGCCAGTTCGTATCCGAAGGCCGGCTCGTAGGAATACAGGTTGGGCACCGAGGCGGCGATCAGATGGCTATGGGCGTCCTGGTGCTGGAGGCCCTCGCCGTTCAGGGTCGTCCGGCCCGAGGTGGCGCCGATCAGGAACCCGCGGCAGCGCGAATCGCCGGCGAGCCAGACCTGGTCGCCCACGCGCTGGAACCCGAACATCGAGTAGTAGATGTAGAACGGGATGGTGGGGATGCCGTAGGTCACGTTGGCCGTGCCGGCGGCGATGAAGTCGGCCATCGAGCCGGCCTCGTTGATGCCTTCCTCGAGGAGTTGGCCGTCCTTCTTCTCGATGTAAGGAGTGTTGGCGTTGTCCTCGGTTTTGGTGCCCGGGTTGTAGAGCTGGCCCCGCGAACTGTAGATGCCGACCTGGCTGAACAGGCCCTCCATGCCGAAGGTGCGCGCCTCGTCGGGCACGATGGGCACGATGAACTTGCCAATGTTCTTGTCGCGGAGCAGCGAGCCCAGCAGCAGCACGTAGGCCTTGGTCGTCGAGGCCGATGAGAGGGCGGTCGCCTGCACCACGTTCCGAAGGCCGTCGTCGGTATGCCGCGGGGTGGCGAGCTTCTGCGCGCGATCGACGCGCACCGGGTTGAAGCCGTTCAGGGCCTTGCGACGCTCCAGCAGGTACTGGACCTCGGCGCTGTCTTGCGGCGGTCGGTAGAAGGGCAGTTCGGCGATGACCTCGTCCTCGAGCGGGATCGAGAAACGTTGGCGGAAATGGCGGATGTCGCGCTCGGCCAACTTCTTGAGGCCGTGGGTGGGATTCTTGCCTTCACCGGCCTCGCCGGTGCCGTAGCCCTTGACCGTCTTGGCCAAGATGACCGTCGGTCGTCCGTTGCGCTGAGTGGCCTTCTGGTAGGCCGCGAAGACCTTCCGGGGATCGTGCCCGCCACGGGTGAGCCGCTTGAGTTGGTCGTCGGTCAGGTGGCTCACCAGGTCGAGCAGCGCCGGGTACTTCCCGAAGAAGTGCTTTCGGATGTAGGCGCCGCTTTCGACCACGTACTGCTGGTACTCGCCATCGACGACCTCGTCCATGCGCTTGGCCAAGAGACCCGTGGTGTCGCGGGCCAGCAGCTCATCCCAGTCGCTGCCCCAGACCACCTTGATGACGTTCCAACCCGCACCGCGGAACTGGCCTTCGAGGTCCTGGATGATCTTGCCATTGCCGCGCACCGGTCCGTCGAGGCGTTGCAAGTTGCAGTTGATGACCCAGACGAGGTTGTCGAGGTGTTCGCGACCGGCCATGCCGATGGCACCGTGGGTTTCGGGTTCATCGGATTCGCCATCGCCGATGAAGGCCCAGATCATGGGGTCGTGATCCTGCGGCACGAGCTTGCGGGCCTGCATGTAGCGGCTGAAGCGCGCCTGATAGATCGAGTGTATGGGGCCCAGGCCCATCGAGACCGTCGGGAAGATCCAGAAGTCCGGCATCAGAAACGGATGCGGGTAGGAACTGAGGCCCGGATGATCCTGCAGCTCCTGCCGGAAATTCCCCAGGTGCTGGTCGTTGAGCCGGTACTCCAGGTAGGCGCGGGCGTAGTTGCCCGGCGAGGCGTGGCCCTGGAAGTAGATCATGTCGGCCGTCCGGCCATCGGCTCCGCCACGGAAGAAGTGGTTGAACCCGACCTCGTAGAGGGTGGCCAGCGAGGCGAAGGTCGCGATGTGCCCACCCACGTTGGTGGTCTTGTTGGCCTTGGCCACCATGGCCATGGCATTCCACCGCACATGCGCCCGGATGAGCCGCTCCATCTCGAGGTCGCCGGGGTATTCGGGCTGCTCCTCCACCGGGATGGTGTTCAGGTACGGTGTCGAGGTGACATCGGGGACCGCGAGCCCTTGTTTCCGCAGGCCGTCGATCACCCCCGACATCAATTGGCGGGCCTCCTGTGGCGACTTGCCTTCAAGCACCAGCCGCAGAAGATCTTCCACCGTGGCGCGATGCCGGTCGGCGGCGGCGGGAGGGAGCCCTTGGACGTTGTTCGCGGCACGCCCGTTGAGCGGGGCGGCCGGACCGTGGTTGGAACCGGAGGTATTCAAGACTCGAGGCCGGGACCGGGGTCCCGGAAGCGCAAAGGTATGCAAAAGCCCCCCTCTGCCAAGTGCAGGGTTGGCCGTTTCAAGGGAACGAATCCTAAGTAGAAGCCGGGACCGGGATCACATCGGTGCCCAGGTGGGCCTGCAAAGCCTCGGGCACCCGGATGCTGCCATCGGCCTGCTGGTGGGTCTCGACCAGGGCGACGAAGAGCCTGGCGAGGGCGGTGCCGGAACCGTTGAGCAGGTGCGGGAAGACGTTCTGTCCGTCGGACTCGCGCTTGAAGCGCAGGTTCATCCGGCGGGACTGGTAATCCTCGCAGTTGGAGCAGCTGGAGACCTCGAGATAGGTGCCCTGGCCCGGAGCCCAGACTTCGATGTCATAGGTCTTGGCCGAAGCGAAGCCCATGTCGCCGGTGCAGAGATTGATGACCCGGTAATGCAGGCCGAGCCGTTGCAGGACCGTCTCGGCGTTGAGCACCATCTTTTCGAGCTCGTCGTATCCCTGGTCCGGATGCACGACCTTGATCAGTTCCACCTTGTCGAACTGGTGGACGCGGATCATGCCTCGGGTTCCCAGGCCGGCGGCACCCGCCTCGGCGCGGAAGCAGGGCGAATAGGCGCAGTAGCGCACCGGAAGCTGCTTTTCTGCGAGGATCTCCTCCCGGTGGATATTGGCGACCGGAGCCTCGGCTGTCGGCAGCAGGTAGAGCTTGCCCATCGTCGAGGCGTCGAGGCCCTCCTGCACGGCATAGGCCTGGTCTCGGAATTTGGGGAACTGGCCCACGCCGACCATGCAGTGTTCACCGATGATGTAGGGCGGCGCCACCTCGGTGTAGCCGTGCTCACGCAGGTGGAGGTCCAACAGGAAGTTGATCAGCGCCCGCTCCAACCGGGCCCCCCAGCCGGTGTAGAGCAGGAAGCCCGACCCGCTGAGCTTGGCCCCACGGGCAAAGTCGATGAGCCGGAGCTTCTCGCACAATTCCACGTGATTGAGCGGCTTGAAGTCGAAGGCGGCCTTCTGGCCGTGCACGCGGATCTCCGGATTGTCGGCAGCATCCTTGCCCAGGGCGACGCTGGCGTGGGGCAGGTTGGGGATCATCAGCAGGAGTGCGTCGCGCGACGCTTCGGCCTGGGCCGCGGTCTTGTCGAGTTCGGTGATGCGGTCGCCGATGGCCCGAACCTCGGCCTTCTTGGCATCGGCCTCCTCGAGGCGCTTCTGGGCGATGAGCCCGCCGATTTCTTTCGAGGCGCTGTTGCGGCGTGCCTTGAGTTGCTCGGCCTCGGCGAGGGCGGATCGCCGGGTTTCATCGAGGGCCAGTACCTCGGAGACCTTCGCCTCGTCGCCGGCGTTCCGCGTGGCCAGGCGCTCCCGGACAAACTCGGTCCGTTCGCGCAACAACTTCATGTCGAGCATGGGAGGGAGGGTACGGAAGGCGGGGCCGCGAGGAGAACCGATTTTCTTCGTCGCTGTCGCTCGGCGAAAAACGATGCGCCCGGCGGATGGGTGAATGGCCCCGGGAATAGCTCGGGCGCAGGTTCAGTTGCCCGAGTACCGAGCGAAGACCTCCAGCGCCTGCGCCGTGTGGACCCGGAATTGTTCTCCGAGGAAACCGGTCCTCGGGGTGCGCTGCCTCCAGTAGACGATGCTGTTCTTGATCTCGTCGAGATCCCGGCACCGGGAGAAATCGTTCACGACTTCTCGGTAATGTTCCTGGAGCGGGCCACACCAAGGGGCCAGGACCGTTCCCCAGAATCGCTGCGATGGGGTTCGCAGTTCCGTCGCGAGGATTTTCAATGCCTCTTCCGGGCTGCAGGCCCGCGCCTCCGCCATCCGTTGGACGAGGGTTTTTCGGGGCGAAGCCGCTGGGGGATGTCGGGCATGGTTTGTATGGGAGAAACCGGCGGCAAATCGACGGGGTCGGATCGCAATTCGGATGTTCTCCTGGATGACCAATCTTGGATGCCAGATCTTCCCCAGGTGGTTCACCTAGGGTCCGCACCACGAATGAAAACCTTCACCCAAGGATTTTCCGGTACTTTGAAGGCGATGCGAATCAATAATTATCGAATAAATAAAAAAATTCTGTAACATCGACAAATTCAAATAGGTAATCACTGAAGGCCTCGGTGAAGTGGGGTTGATGGAAATCAGCGGCAAATCCAACTCCGGGCTTGCCATTGAGCTCTGATTGGCGGTGGCTTTTACGCGATCATGGACCCGCAAGGTTCTCCTCCCGCCCCAATTCCGCCGCCGCTCGTCCACGCGACCTCCCCTCGCCGCCGGCGAACCGGATGGGTGCCTCGAGCCAAGCGCTGGTTCAACAAGATTCCGGACCGCCTGGCCGAACGGAAGCTCAACGCCTACCAGGTGGTGGTGATGGTGCTGGTCTGCTATGCGGTATACCGCTTCGTGATCCCCATGTTCGACCGCGATTTTGGCGGCGGTGGCGGCGGAGGAGAGGCCGGCTGAGTCGGCTCCCGGCGGTGCTCGCGGGATCGGCGTGGAGG
>CAIOKD010000078.1 GCA_903858835.1 uncultured Verrucomicrobiota bacterium | reverse complement strand
GCCTCGACCGGCATCGGGGCATCCTGCCGGACCCGTGGTGGCGGGAACGCCTCGGTCCCGCGCGGGCCGAATGGTGGCCGGCCACGGAGGTCCCCGGGGCTGCGGTGCCGTGCCGTTGGCGAGGGGCACCCACCATGTCCGGCGTAGCCAAGCATCTGGCCCTGGATCTGGACGTCCTGTTGGAGACGGCTCTCACCTCCCTGCGTGTGGAGGGATCCCGATGGATCGCCGCGACGGTCGGGGGCATCCAGTTCGAGGCCCGAGCCGTGGTGCTCACTCCTCCGGTCCCGCAATCGCTCGCGCTGCTGGACGCCGGTGCCGTGGACCTGCCGCCCGACCTCCGAACGCGGCTCGCCGCCATCGAGTACGACCGATGCCTGGCGGTGATGGCCGTCCTCGACCGACCGCCGCGAATCCCTCCGCCCGGTGGCCTCGTTCCGGACTCGGGCCCGCTGGCGTGGCTCTCGGACAATCAGGCGAAGGGAATCTCGCCGGTGCCGTCGGTGACCCTCCATGCCTCGGCCGCGTTCAGCCGGGATCACTGGGATCATGACCGCACGGAGAGTGGGCGTCGGCTCATCGAGGCCGCCTCAGGATGGATCGGCGACTCCGTCCGAGAATTCCAGGTGCATGGCTGGCGGTACAGTCGTCCCCGGAATCCCACCGAGGCCCCCTGCCTGGTGGCCAGCGGGCAACCCACCCTCGTACTGGCGGGCGACGCCTTCTCTGGCGGCGGCATCGAGGGAGCCGCCCTTTCCGGATTGGCCGCGGCCCAGGAGATCCTTGCAGGAGGGTCAGGGCCATCGCCTCGAGGGTGAGGCAACAAGCACCGCAACGATACTGACACGAATGAAGAAATCGAATCTTCCCACCAAGGTGTGCGTGGCCTGCGCCCGCCCGTTTGTCTGGCGCAAGAAGTGGGAACGGGACTGGGATCGGGTGTTGTATTGCTCCGACGCCTGCCGGCGCGGCGTCCACCCGCTGGCGCGTCGGAACACGAAAACCAGATAGGGAAACGATTTCCAGAACTGAATCGACCCGGAACGGGGGGTTGAACGGCTGTGGCGGCGAAGATCTTCAGGCACTGCCGTGCGGAGATCCGCGGCGCGTGATAGCGGCGTGGGCCGTGCATCGCCACCCGTCGCTGCAGCAAGCATGGATCGCCGATCGGCCCCGATTGCTGAACGGCGAACATGTCTCGACGGGGTGGGAAAACTTTCCGCTCGATCCCGCAGAGAACTTCGCCAAAACCTCTGCCCCAATCGATGGAGGTCGTTGAATGAAGGTATCCAACATCGGAATTCGTTCCCTGACCCCGTTCGGTGGGTTCCTGATCGTCCTTGTCTGCATTCCCGGGATGTTGATGCGACCTCCGGTGACGGTCGCCGCCCGGACCGAAGGGCTCGTGGCTCGATCAGGAGCCGTCGGGGCGGCCGAGCCGGGGAATCTCCGCACGGCTGGCGTCGGATCGCCGACCCCAAGCCGGGATGCTTCCGGCCAAGTTCGAGGCACGCACCTCGAGACGCTCTCCCTGGACCCGGCCCTCCTCGACCTGGCACCTCCCGAGGAGGATTCCGCCCCGTTGCCCGGCCTGCTCAGGCCCGACCGTCTGGAATCCCGGGACGCCCAGGGGCTCACCCCATTGCTGCTCTCCGCGTTGAAGGCCGATCTGGCCACCGCGGCCGTGCTCATCGACCTGGGAAGCGACCCGAGGGCGACCGATTCCCGGGGCGACTCGGTGCTCCACCTGTCGCTCCGCGCCTACCATCGCACCCCCAAAACCCTGCCACCGTCGGAGTGGCTCGAGCGCAGGCGCAGGCATCCGGTCGGGACCCTGCTGCTGCAGGATTTCGTGTGGCCCGAACCGACCCCGATACGCCGATCGTTCGACCTGTTCTTCTCGACCTTCCTCGATGTCGAGATCGTCCCGCGCCGTTCCACCCCGCTGTACCAGGCTCCGGCGGCAGTCGCGTTCTTCCTCGCCTGTGGCGCCGATGCTTCCGCAACCAACCAGGCCGGCGAGACGATCCTCTCCATGGCATTGGATCCACGCCTGCAGATCGCGGATCCGGATCGCGCACAATTGCTGGCGGTGCTGCAAAAGGCCTCACGGCAGCTCGACGCGCGGGACTCCGAAGGGAACACGCCCCTGCATCGACTGGCCCGGAGTGGCTGGGCATCCGAGATCCTCGCCCCCTTGTTGGCCGCCGGCGCCGATATCCACAGCACCAACCATACGGGTCGGACCCCGTTGCACGAGGCGGCGGGATCGGCCCGCGACAGCAGCCTGCTGGCCGAACTCCTCCGGGCCGGGCCTGCGATCGAAGCCAGGGATGCCGAGGGTCGCACCGCGCTGCTCGTGGCGGCCGCCTCGGGTGTCGCCGATCGACCGAAGGTCTTCGAGGCCTTGCTACGCGCCGGAGCCGACGCCCGGGCCACGGATCGCGACGGCAGGTCCGCCGCCCACCTGCTGCTGGAGGGAGCCTGGCCCTGGGATGGCGTCGCCGAGTGTCTGGGCCGACTCGCCCGCTCGGGCGCCGATCTCGGTGCCGCAGACCGCAGGGGCAGGACTCCCCTGCATTGCCTGGCGGCGCTCCGGGACGGGACCTCGCCGCTGTTCTTCCTGCGCCTGCCTGCGGACCTGTTCGCGCCGGACCGGGTGGACTTCAACGCCCGCGACGCCCACGGCGACACCCCCTTGCACCTGGCGGCGCGTGGCGGGGATCAGCAGCTCTTCGAGTGGTTTGTCGCAATGGGAGCCCGCCTCGATGCCGCCAATGCGCAGGGCCAGACGCCGGGGCGGATCGCATCGGCCACCGACTTCCCCTCGATCGTCGCCCGGCGGACCGTGAAGACCGACCTGTTCCTCGCCATCGATGCGGACGACGGGGCGGCTGTCGAATCCATCCTGGCCTCGGATCCGGAATCGATCCGACGGGCCCGCACCGACGGCACGACCCCGTTGCGCTGGGCAGTGGACCGGCGGCGCACCCGGATCATCGACATCCTCCATCGCCGTGGCGTGGCGTGGGACCCGTTCTCGGCGGTGATCGCGCATCGCTGGGAGGCGCTCCAGGCCCTGCTGGTCCGCTCCCCCGGGATCGTCACCAACATCGAATCCGGCCGCGGCCTGTTGCACACGGCCGCGCTGCATGGTGACCCGAAGATCCTCCAGGGACTCCTGGCCGCAGGAGCCGACCCGCGGGCCGTGGATCTGTGGGGGCTCTCGCCGCTCGGTATCGCGCTGGCACTCGGGCGGCCCGAGATCGAGGCGGCACTCCGGGCGAAAGCCCAACGCGAGACCGTCTTCGATGCGGTGTACGCCGGTCGGGTCGTTGTCTTGAAAGCGCTGCTGAAGGCCGATGCGACCCTGCCCCGCACGAACAACGGTTTCGGGGTCTCCGCCGCCGCCGTTGCGGCCGGCACCGATCAGGCCGATGTCCTCAAGGCGCTCCTCGATGCAGGTTGCCCGGTCGACCTGGTCGACGAGGCCGGGGGGCGGTCGCTCCTGCATTTCGCCGCGATCCGGAACGCCACGAATTCGCTCCGCCTGCTGCTGAAGGCCGGGGCACCCATGGAGACCCGCGATGGGCGCGGTCTGACCCCGCTCCACCATGCGGCATCGGCCGGTGCTGGCACCGCCGTCACGATGCTCGTCCAGGCCGGGGCGGACCTCGAAGCACGATCCCATCCCGCCCGTCCCCTGTTCCGGGGCATGGCGGTGGATTTCACCGGATGCACCCCGCTCCACCTCGCCGCCATCAGCGCCGAGACCAACGCGCTCAAGGCGCTTTTGGACGCCGGGGCGTCGACCCGCGCCACCGATCACCATGGACGGACCCCCCGGGAACTGGTGGTGACCCCGGAGAGCCGCCTCTTCGATCTCGATTCGGATGCGCTGACCCTTTGCCGCCCGTTCGGCAATGGAATCTCCCGGAGAGACTTGGCTGAGCAGCAGAGGATCGCCCGCCTGTGGCTTTCCACGGAACGGCGATCCAGGCCCTGATCCGATCGGCCTCGTGGATCCGGCCTCGCCGCGGGTTCTTTGGCGGTGGATTCCCGAGTTCCCGAGGACACGGACGCCCCGGACACGGGAGGTCCATGGATTCGATCCCTGAGCCTCAGCCGAAGAGTTCCTGCTGGAAGGGGCCAGGTTCCGGGGTAGCTGGCGGATGGACGGAGGGTTGAAGCAGGCCGGCTCGGTAGCGGGCCTCGGCGTCGGAACCGCGGAAGGCACCCTGCTTCCGGCTGCCGTGGCGCAGGTAGACCCGGCGGGAGGCTTCGCGGGCCCCAGTGCTCGACCGGACGCGGGCGATCCGGGCCTTGGCCTCCAGAACCGCGAGCCGGGCATCGACGCGGGGAGCCGGGTAGTCGACGCCGATCACGCAGCGACTGGCCTCCTGCTGGCAGCGCATCATGCGCCAGGGCTCCGCGAGGAATGCGTCGGGCACCTGGGCCAACTCCGGGATCCAGCGCCGGATGAAGACACCCTGAGGATCCTGCTCCAGCGCCTGAAGCGTCGGATTGTAGATGCGGACCGTGTTGATGCCCGTGGTCCCGCTCTGCATCTGGGCCTGGCTGAAATGGATGCCGGGCTCGAAGTCGAGGAAGCACCGGGCCAGATGGACCGCCGTGGGTCGCCAATGCAGCCAGAGGTGGTAGGAGGCCACGCTCATCACCATCGCCCGCATCCGGAAGTTCAGCCAACCCGTGGCCCGCACCGCCCGCATGCAGGCATCGACCAACGGAAACCCGGTCCGACCCTGACACCAGGCCTCGAGACGCGATCGACCCTCCTCCGATTCGGTGAACGCCTCGCGCAGGCCGTCATAGGCCGGGTTGAAGTTCTCGAACTCGATGCGCGGTTCGTCCTCGAGCTTCTGCATGAAATGGCAATGCCATCGCAGCCGCGCCTGGAAACTCGACAGGGCTCCGGCCCACCGCCGGTCCACCGGGTCGCCGGCGCTGCGCCACAAGCGCCACTCCTCCTGCCGCTGGAGAGCCGCTTGATGCACGGTACGCATCGAGAGGCATCCCCAGGCCAGGTACGGGCTGAGCCGCGAGCAGGCGCTCCAGGCAGTGAGGGGGCTGGACATCTCGGTGCGATACCCGACCCCGCGTTCCTGCAAGAAGCCGCCCAACACCTCCCGAGCCGCGGCCTCGCCGCCCGGCTGCAGTTCGCTCTGGATCACCGGTCCGAGTCCGAGTTCCTCCGGACCCAGAACCCCGTCCGAGGCCAGTCCCGTCGGCCGGCCCGACCCCAGTTGTTCCGGCGGGGACTCGATCCGGCCCGACATCGTGGTCGCCCAGCGTTCGGCCCATCCGTCGCGACTGGCGAGCCTGCGCACCACGCCGTCCTGACGGCGTTCCTCCCAGGGAATCCCACGCTCTCGGCACCAACGTGCCACCCGGCGATCGCGATCGAAGGTCCGGCGATTGCCGGTCTCCTCGTGCGACCACAGGCGCACGAAGCCGGTCTCGCGATGGAGACGCTCCAGTTCTTCAACGGCCTCGCCCCGGCGGAGGAGCAGGCGACCGCCGCGACGGGTCCACTCGGTCTCCAGCTCCCGAAGCGCCTGCGCGATGAACCGCGAGTGCGACGGATCCCACTCCGGCGACTGCAGCAGCTCGGGTTCGTAGAGATACAGGCCCAGCACCGGTCCGTGCCGCAACGCCTCCCTCAAGGGCGCGTGATCGGTGATCCGCAGGTCACGCTTGAACCAGACCACCTGCCAGTCGGAGCGGGACCTCGGGCGAGGGCGATTCATGGGAAGGCTCGAAGTCATCGGAAGGACAGCTCCGATTGCCTCGGGTCACCTGCACCGGCGGAGAGCCGCCGACGGGCCTTCTCCCAGAAGCCGAAGAATCCCGCCGACGCCTGGGGCCAGGCCTGCTCGTCCCAACGGCGGCGGCACCAGAGCACGCGGCGGCCGTCGCGGGCGAGGGCGGCCTCGATCGACGGGATCGCCTCGCCCAGGGGGCCGACCGACGGTCGCATCGCCACCCAACCGGCGAGTCCTCGCTCCTGCGCGACCCGGGCCAAGGTCTCGGCAAGGCCTTCGCCGGTCTCGCACGCTTCGGCGTGGCAGGCGAAGTGACGGCCTGCGCGGTCCAACCCGTCGGCCAGGGCCGTTTTCAGATAAGCCACCCGAGGCGACGCCATCCCGAAGGCCGCGACGCGTCGGGCATCGAAGACGCTCAGGATCACCGCCGGGCGGAGGTCGGCCAGCGCCGACCGCTCGACACTCAGGTCCTCACCATGCATCCACAGGCCCCAGCGCCCGGACCCCAAGGCGGAAGCCTCGGGACGTTCAGGCAGGGGTCTCCACGCGATACGTTCGGTCGGCGATTCAGCCGGCAGGGGAGCGGCCGACACGACCGCATCGTCGAGACGCTCGAGCCCCGTGGGATCGGCCAAGAATTCCGGGGCGCAATAGTTCTCCAGATTCGAGCGCCGCGGCAGATACGCCTTGCCGCGCGTCTGCAGCCCGGCGACCCAGCGCCATCCCAGGGTGTTGCTCGCAGGGTCGGCATCCAGGAGGTGGCGGTAGAAGAAATCGGCGCCCAAGGCCCAAGGTAGTCGTTCGACATGGATCCAGTACCCGGCCCACCACATCCGGGCGTGGTTGTGGAGGTAGCCCGTTTCGATCAGTTCCCGGGCGAAGCGATCCATCACCGCGATGCCGCCCCGGCCAGCCATGACCGCCTCCGCCCTCGCCAGCACGGCCGGATCGGCTTGCCGTCGGATCCGCGCCACCTCGGCCCGAAAGTCGGACCAGACCCCGGGTCGCAGTTCCAGCCAACCCTTCCAGTAGTCCCGCCACACCAGCTCTTGGACGAGCTTCTCCACGGCCTCGAACCGGTGGGTTTCGAGCAGCGAGCCCACGAACGCTTCGGTGGTCACCAAGCGCGCCCGGATGGCCGCCGACAACCGGGTCACGTCGGGATGGCCGGAGACCACCCGATTGCGCAACGCCCCGTACCGCGATGCCCTCGGGAGGAATTGCTGCCATCGGGCAAGGGCCGCCTCTCGCGTCGCCGGAAACAGAGCCTGGGTTGCGTCCATGGAAGGCCAAGGTGGCCCTGAAGTGAGAAATCGAAAGGGCTTGGCCGGCCGAGACGACGTCCAGGCTGCCAGGACGAACCGACCGCGGAAAATGGCGTCACCTCAGGCCTCGCCATCCCCATCACCGTCGGCGTCATCGGCCGGGAAGGCGTGGCGCGACGAGGGCTTGGGCCGCGACGAGCGGGCCCGACGTTCCTGCGCCACCCGACCCCGTTCCACCTCGGCCAGTTCGGCCTGGAGTTTGCGGAAACTGTCGTAACGGCCACGCCCGAGGGCTCCGGTCTCCAGCGCCGACCGCACAGCGCATCCGGGCTCCGCTCCATGGGTGCAGTCGCGGAACCGGCAACCGACGGCCAGCTCGGTGATGTCGGGAAAGGCCGTGTCGAGGCCGAGATCGGCCGACCACAGGTGGAACTCCCGCATGCCCGGGGTGTCGATGACCAGGCCGCCCCGCGGCACCGGGATGATCTCGCGCCAGGTGGTGGCATGCCGCCCTTTGGAATCGCTCTCACGGACCTCGAGCGTCGGCTGGAAGGTGCCGCCCACCATCCGGTTGATGAGGCTCGACTTGCCCACGCCCGAAGTGCCGATGAAGACCGCCGTCAACCCGGGTTCCAGGATCTCCCGCAGTCGGCCGGTTCCCTTGGCGGTCTTGGCGCAGACCGGGAGCACTGGGGCGCCGCCCGACACGGCCTCGGCCTCCGAGATCATCCGACGAGGCGCCTTGCAGAGGTCGAGCTTGTTGAGGATCACCACCGGCTTCACGCCACCCTCGAGCACCATCACCAGGAATCGCTCCAAGCGCCGGGCGTTGAAGGTGGTGTCCATCGCCTGCACGACGAAGGCCACGTCGATGTTGGTGACCACGATCTGGGCCTCGTTGCCGCGGCCGGTGATCTTGCGGGCGATCTGGGATCGTCGGGGGAGCAGCGCCTCGATGACTCCCTTGGACTCGCCGGGGACCGGGCGGACGGCCACCCAATCACCGACCTTCGGCAGGTCCTGATCCCGGGGACAGAGGTGGCGAAGGCGGCCGGTGATCAGCGCAGGCCGGTCGCCCGAAGCCCCGACCACCACGTACGACAGCTTGTCTTCATGGACGACCCGGGCGGGCTCCAGCCCCTCTTGGCGATGCGGGGCGAAGGCGGTCTCCCAGCCCGCATCCCAACCGAGTTCGGCCAGATCCATGCCGGTCAGAGCCGTTCCTTGAGGGCGGCCTCGCTCGCGGCGTACACCTCGCGGTGGAGCGAGCGGCCATGGGAATCCATGGTCACCACGGCCGGGAAATCGCGCACCTCGAGCTCCCAGATGGCCTCGGGCGATCCGAACTTCTCGAGCAGGGACACGTTGCGCACGCGCACCACGCATTCGGCAAGCACCTGGGCCGCGCCCCCGATGGCGTGCAGGTAGACGCAGCCATGCTCCTTGCAGGCGGCCAGCGTCTTCTCGCCCATGCCGCCCTTGCCGATGACGCCGCGCAGACCGTGGTCGCGGATGATGTCGGCCTGATAGGGCTCCTCGCGGATAGAGGTGGTGGGGCCGGCGGCGGTGACCTTCCACGAACCGTCGGCCTCCTTCAGCACCACGGGCCCGCAGTGGTAGATGATCCCGTCGCGGAGGTTCACTCCCGGGGGCAATTCGCCGCCCTCGTGCAGGTACTTGTGGACGGCATCGCGGCCCGTGAAGAGGACCCCGGAGATCAGGACCTCATCCCCGACCTTGAGGGCCTGGATCTTGTCGGCGGTGAACGGCGCTTGGAGCGGGATCATGGAACGTGGGTGCGATTAGGCGGCAGGCCGCCGGCAGGGGCAAGATCGGGATCGGGCGTCGGGGGTCAAGGGCGGGATGCCGGGTCGGGACCTTCCACGGGGTGGCGCAGTGGGCCGACAACGACGGCTTCCCCTGCGTCACCCCGGATCCCAGACTGCGGCCCGTTGAAACGCGTCACGATCCACACCGATGGCGGTTGCCAGGGCAATCCCGGGCCCGGGGCCTGGGCGGCGGTGCTGCAATATGGCCGGCAGGAACTGGAGATCGGCGGCGCGGTCGCCGCCACCACCAACAACCGGATGGAACTCCAGGCGGCGATCCAAGCCCTGGCCGCCCTCAACCAAGCCTGCGAGATCGTCTTCTTCACCGATTCGCAATACCTGCGCCAGGGGATCCAGTCGTGGATCCACGGCTGGAAGCGCAACGGCTGGAAGACGTCCACCAAGGAGCCCGTGAAGAACGCCGACCTGTGGCAGCAGCTCGATGCCCAGGCCAGCCGTCACCGCATCGAATGGCGCTGGCTCAAGGGACACGCGGGCCATCCCCTCAACGAGCGTTGCGACGCCCGGGCCAACGCCGAGATGGCTGCCCTGCGCCAACGGATGTCGCCCGCCCAACTCGCCGACGCCCTGGGGGAGTTCCATCGCACCAACGGCGGCGCACCGCACCGGTGAATCCCGCAGGGCCTGTGGGGAACGCCCCAGGCCTCAAACCCCCGCCCCGGTACCGCCTGCTGAGATTCGGGGCCCGGGAGGTGATCTCGGCACCCATCGGTGACTCTCACCGAACCGGTCGGAAGGGGGTGGATGGGGAAACGCGGGGGAAACCGGGTTAGGGTCGGAGGTATCTTTCCAGCCAGGCCTGGGTGCGCTCCCACATCTCGGGGGTGTAGACGTGTCCGAGTTCAGGGTACAACCGGCTCTCGAAGGACGCTTCGGCCCCGTACAGTCGGTAGGCCTCCCGGATCGGGGGCTCGAGCCGGGCGATGCCCGAGACCGGGGAACCCGAATCCCGGCCGCCCGTCATGAACAGCATCGGACGCGGCGCGGCCAGGGCCATCACGGCCTCGGTGTCGAAGTGCCGGAGCATGCCTGGCACGAAATAATAGATGCCGTGGGCCTTGAGCCCGCCCTCGCGGACCAGGTCGGTGTAGCGGGTCATGCACGCGACCGCCACGCCGGCTCGGAGCCGCTCATCCAAGGCCATGAGCCACCAGGTGCGCGTGGCCCCCATGCTGATGCCGGTGACACCGATGCGCTTCGGATCCACCTCGGGCCGCGAGGCCAGGTAGTCGAGCGCCATCCGGTCATCCCGGAGGATCATCCCCCAGAGCGTCCGACCGGCCCACAACTGGAACTTGGACGCCGTCATCTCGCCCGCCGAGCCCTTCTCGGCCGGACCGCCCGGACCCTGTCCGTTGCGCTCGCCGAAGCAGTAGGCATCGATGCCGATCACCACGAACCCTTTCCGCGCCAGCGCCGGGCCGGCCGGCTCGGGCACCGCGTTGGTCCGGAGCATCTCGTCCTTGCCGACGTCGTACTGGCCCCCGTGCCAATGGCAGTAGAGCACCGCCGGGGCAGGCCCGCGGAGATGACTCGGAATGAAGAGGTATCCCGCCACGGTGGCCCCGGCACCGTTGTCGAAGGTGAACTTCTCGAACCGATAGCCGCTGCGGTCTTCGCGGAGCAGCGTCGTGACCGCCGGCCGCGCGGGACGGGGAGGCAGCGGGCCCAGCAGGCCCTCCAAGGTGGCCCTCACCTCGGCCCGCCGCTCGGCCCAGGCATCCCGCGTCGGCGGCACGCGGAACTCCGGCGCCAGCGTGGCCCCCGCCAACCAGGCCTCGGCCGCGGGAATGGCCACCGGCCGATCCTGCGGGACCGGCGAAACGGTGGGACGGTTCTGGGCCATGAGATGAAGGCCGAAGACGCCGCCGACGCCGAGCACCCGCACGGCACGGAATAGGCCAGGCAGGATCGACATGAGCGGAAGCGCCATGAGGGTCAGTGAGGACGGGAGGTGCCGAAACGGCCCGCCCAATAATTGCCGATGTCGCGCGATCCGCTGACGAACCGGGTTCCCTGGCCCTCCGCCCGCTTCACCATCGGGCCGTCGCCCGGCGACCCGGCCGCCAGCACCAGGACGGGGCACGACTGGTTCGACTCGCCGATGCGGGCGATGACCTCCGGACGCGGCCTCTGGAAATCCACATACCGCACATCCACTTGGTGTCGGAGTTCAGGGTGGTAATGGAGCAAACCGTTCACCTCGGAACACTCGGGGCAATAGAAGGCGGTGCCGGGGCCATCGACAAAGCGGTGCTTCAGGAGAAAGAGCGTATCGCGTTCCATGGACTCCAAAGACCACGGCGCGCGACCCCGGGCAAGGATTCTGTCGGTTGCCGGACAGCGGCCGGGCGGAGATCGCGGCGGCCCGGACGCGGGCGGCGTCGGTGATTTTTCTTTGCGTTTGCCGCGCCTGCGACCGCATATCGCGCCCAGCGATGAATGACCGGGTGCTGATGCCGACGCCTCCACCGATCCTGAAGAACCAGCAAGAGGAGGTCCGCGAACTGTTCCAGCGCTTCGTGGTGCCCAGCTACGGCCGATTCAACCTGGCACTCAGCCACGGCGCTGGCAGCCACGTCTGGGATGTGGCGGGCAAGCGCTACCTCGACCTCGGCGGCGGCATCGCGGTGTGTTCGCTGGGCCACGCCCACCCGGAGATCACCGAGGCGCTGGTGGAGCAGTCGCGCCGATTGGTCCATGTCTCCAACCTCTATTACCAAGAACCCCAAGGCCGGTTGGCCCAGCGGTTGGTCGGTCACCTCGCCCCGGGCAAAGTCTTCTTCTGCAACTCCGGGGCCGAGGCCAACGAGGGCCTCTACAAGACGGCCCGGAAGTTCGGCCACGACGAGGGTCGCTTCGAGATCCTCACCGCAGTGAACTCCTTCCACGGACGCACGCTGGCGGGCATCTCGGCCACCGGTCAGGACAAGGTGAAGAAGGGGTTCGAGCCGATGGTCGAGGGCTTCCGGCACATTCCCTTCAATGACCTGGAGGCGGCCCGCGCAGCCATCTCACCGGCGACGGCGGCCATCCTCATCGAGGGCATCCAAGGCGAGGGCGGCATCACGCCGGCATCGGCCGAGTACCTGCTGGGCCTGCGGAAGCTGTGCGACGAGAAGCGGCTGCTGCTCTTGGTCGATGCGGTGCAGTGCGGGCACTTCCGGTCGGGCCGTTTCCAGAGCTTCCAACGGGTACTCGAGGGCGTGGCCGGGGCCGAGGCGTTCGTGCCGGATGGCATCTCCATGGCCAAGTCGCTCGGCGGGGGCTTCCCCATCGGCGCGTTCTGGCTGCGGGACGAAGCCCACGGGTTGGCCTTGGGTCAGATCCTCGGGCCCGGCACCCATGGCACCACCTTCGGCGGCACTCCGCTGGGCTGCGCCGTGGCCCTGCGCATCCTCGATGTGATCGAACGGGAGAAGCTCGCCGACCACGTGCGCGCCACCGGCGACTTCCTGCATGCCGAGATCTCGCGCCTGGCCGAACGGTACCCGGGAGTGGTCCGCGGGGCTCGGGGACTGGGATTCATGCTGGGCATCGAACTTCAGCCGCATACCGAGATCCCCGGGTTCAAGAACACGGACACCGCCGCCAGCCTTCAGATGGTGAACCGGCTGCACGAGGCGGGGGTGCTGACGATCCCCAGTGGCACCCTGATCGTCCGACTCCTGCCAGCGCTCAACCTCTCCCGAGCCCAGGCGGAAGAGGGCCTCCAGATCATCGAGAAGGTGGTCCAAGGCGTGGCCTGAGAAAGGTTGGCCTCCGGACCGGGCGCGCGATTAGGCTCAGGCAGAGTCCATGAGCCAACCCCTGATCCTCGGCCGTTTTTCCATCGGCATCGGCGACCGATTCGCCCACCAGGCCCAGGCGCAGCTGCGCGCCTGCCAACTCGCCCTGGAACGGGGCGTAGAGGTGATCCCCGTGTGGAACAAGTCCAACCGGGAACACTCGATCATCGGGTCCGAGCCCGCCGCCACCCGCGCGGCCGCGGACGCGGCCGTGACCGCACTCGGCTGGAAGGCTCCGCACTTCCTCGATGCCGATCACATCCGCCTGGAGACGGTCGGGCGCTTCCTGCCGCACTGCGACTTCTACACCATCGACGTGGCTGATGTCATCGGCCAGCCCGCCGCGCCCGAGGCGGTCGAGGCCTTCCTCGACCAGCACCCGGAGCTCGTCGGACGACAGGAGGTGGCCGGGATCGCCGATCCGATCGTCACCACTCGCGACGAGGTGCGTCGCATCGCCGGCCAGTTCCTGAAGGCCACCCAGGAGGCCGGCACCCTCTATCGCCACATCGCCGCCGCGAAGGGCGCGGGCCGATTCATCACCGAGGTGTCGATGGATGAGACCGACGCGCCCCAGACACCGGCCGCGTTGCTGGTGATCCTCGCGGCCCTGGCCGATGCCGGGGTGCCGGTGCAGACCATCGCCCCGAAGTTCACCGGCCGATTCAACAAGGGCGTGGACTACGTCGGCGACGTGGCCCAGTTCGAGCGCGAGTTCAACGACGACCTGGCCGTGATCGCCCATGCCATCCGGCGATACGGTCTGCCCGCCGAGCTCAAGCTCAGCGTCCACTCGGGCAGCGACAAGTTCTCCATCTACGGACCGATCCGCCGGGCGATCCGCCGGACCGGGGCGGGTCTGCACCTCAAGACCGCCGGCACCACCTGGCTCGAGGAGGTCATCGGCCTGGCCGAAGCCGGCGGCGACGGGCTGGAACTGGCCAAGGAGCTTTACGCCGCGGCCCTGGAGCACATCGACGAGCTGTGCCTGCCCTACGCCACGGTGATCGACATCGATCGCTCTCGACTCCCGTCCTCGACCGAGGTGGCCTGCTGGTCCTCGGCCCAGTTCACCGGTGCCCTGCGCCACGATCCGAGCCATCCGGGCTTCAATCCGAGCCTGCGCCAGCTGATGCACGTGGGCTTCAAGATCGCCGCCAAGAAGGGCGACCGCTACCTGCAGGCCCTGCGGACCCATCAGGCCGTGGTGGCCCGCAACGTGACCGACAACCTGTACACACGGCACCTGAAGCCGCTCTTCCTCGACTGATCCTCTCCCGACCCGATTCCAGAACGCCTTTCCGATCCATTCCAATGAAACCCGCCCTCGCCCTGCTCACCGCGGCCGTGCTGGCCGCCGCCGATCTCCACGGTGCCGACGCCGACAAGCGCGCCCACGCCCCCACCGCCCTGCCCGCGGCCGCCACCTCGGCCCGGCCGCAGGCCGTCGCCGCTCCGGCCGCGGGCGAACGCATCGTCTTCATCGGCAACGGCCTGGCCGAACGCGACGTGTACTTCAGCCGCCTTGAGACCGAACTCCACCTGCGTTACCCGGAACTGAACCTGATCGTCCGAAACATGGGCCGGCCGGGCGACACCCCGGGCTTCCGACCGCATCCCGGTCGCGTCTCGCAATGGGCCTTTCCCGGCGCTGAGAAATTCCATCCGGAGCTGAATTCGCATTTCGGCCGGGGATTCTATCCCACGCCCGACCAGTGGCTCACCCACCTGAAGGCAGACACGATCGTCGCCTTCTTCGGCTACAACGAGTCCTTCGACGGCCCGGAACGGGTGGCCAACTTCGAAGCCGAGCTCGACGCCTGGGTCACACACACCCTGTCCAAGGCCTACAATGGCACGGCCGCTCCCCGACTGGTGCTCGTGTCGCCCATCGCCTTCGAGAACCTCTCGGGCCAACGCGACCTGCCGGACGGCAAGAAGGAGAACGCCAACCTGGCCCTGTATTCCAAGGCTATGGCGTCGGTGGCCCAGAAGCGCGGACTGACCTTCGTCGATCTGTTCACCGCCACCCAGGGCCGGCTGAAGAAGAAGGCGCTGCCGGCGCTCACCATCAACGGCTTCGCGCCCACCGAGGCCGGCTATCAGGAACTGGCGGTGATGCTCGCCGACGGCTCCTTCGGCCGCCAACGCAAGGCCTCGAAGGCCGACCCGGAACTCGTGCACCGGGCGGTGCTCGACAAGGACTTCTTCTGGAACAACGACTACAATCTGGTCAATGGCGTGCACACGCACGGCCAGCGGTACGACCCCTTCGGCCCGCAGAACTACCCGGCCGAGATCCTCAAGACCCGTGAGATGATGGCCCTGCGTGACGAGGTCATCCACGGCGTCGCCGCCGGACGCCGCAAGGACCTCGCGGCCGACGACTCCCAGACCCGCTCGCTGCCCGAGGTGCCCACCAACTTCAAGCGACCGGTGGAGTACTTGGATGGCGAACAGGCCATCGGGAAGATGACCGTGATGCCCGGCTACAAGGTCGAGCTCTTCGCGTCGGAGAAGGAATTCCCCGACCTGAAGAACCCGGTGCAGATGTCCTTCGACAACCAGGGACGGCTCTGGGTGGCGGTGATGCCCAGCTACCCGCACTACCGGCCCGGTGATGCCCGGCCCGATGACAAGCTCATCATCCTCGAGGACACGAACCACGACGGGAAGGCCGACAAGCAGACGATCTTCGCCCGCGGGCTCCACCTGCCCATCGGCTTCGAGCTGGCCCCCGAGGGCGTCTACCTCTCGCAGGAACCCAACCTTTGCCTGCTCGTGGACTCCAACCACGACGACAAGTCGGATCGATTGGAGATCCTCATGCACGGCTTCGACACGCACGACACCCACCACGCGATCTCGGCCTACAGCGCCGACGCCTCGGGGGCCTTCTACCTGCTCGAGGGCCGCTTCCTGCACAGCCAGGTGGAGACCCCGTACGGCCCGCAGCGCGTCAACGACGGCGGGGCTTGGCGCTTCGATCCCAAGAACTTCCGCCTGGAGCGCTATATCCAGAGCGACGTGAACAATCCGTGGGGCATCGCCTTCGACGATTGGGAACAGTGCGTGTTGTCCGACGCCTCGAGCGGCGAGAACTACTGGGCGCTGCCCATCTCGGCCAAGATGCCCTACGGCATCGAGATCCAGCGCGCCGGAGACTACGTGCCCAAGCGGTCCCGGCCGACCTCAGGCTCGGAATTCGTCTCCTCCCGTCATTTCCCGGAAGACCGGCAGGGTCAGTTCATGACCTGCAACAGCATCGGGTTCCTGGGCCTCAACTTCAGCGCGGTGCGCGAAGACGGCTCCGGCTTCACCGGTTCGCTGGCCGGCGACCTGATCAGCTCCAGCGATCCGAACTTCCGGCCCGTGGACCTGGAGTTCGCCCCGGACGGCTCGCTGTACTTCCTCGACTGGCACAACGCGCTCATCGGGCACATGCAGCACAATGCACGCGACCCGAAGCGCGACCACGACCACGGGCGCATCTACCGCGTGACCTATCCGTCACGGCCGTTGGTGAAGCCCGCCAAGGTGGCCGGGGCAGGCATCCCGGAACTCTTGGAGAACCTGAAGTCGCCCGAGTATCGCACGCGCTACCGCACCCGGCGTGAGCTGCGCGGCCGACCCGCATCGCAGGTCATCCCGGCCGTGAAGGCCTGGGCCACGAAGCTTGACCGCAAGGATCCCCTCTACGACCGCCACCTCTGCGAGGCGTTGTGGGCCACCTGGGCCCAGAACAAGCCCGATGCCGGCCTGCTGCGGGCGGCCCTCAACGCCCGCTCCCACCAGGCCCGGGCCGCCGCGGCGCACGTGCTGCGCTACACCGCCCACCAGATCCCCGGTTCTCAGGACCTGTTCCGCCAGGCGGTCAACGACCCGCACGGTCGGGTGCGCCTCGAGGCCATGGTCGGAGCCTCCTGGCTGCCCGGAGACCAGGGAGCCCGCATCGTGCTGGAAGGCCTGCGCCACCCGCTCGACAAGTGGATGAGCCCGGTCACCCGGCAGATCCTGGAGCACACCCTCAAGCAACCGGTCGCAGCCTTGGCCAAGGCCGATCCGAAGACCTTCGCTGACAACCCGAACGCTCGGGCCTATCTGGCCGGCGACTTCAAGATCGGGGCGGCCCCGCCTTCGGCCGACCAGGTCGCCTACGGACCGACCCGGGCCCTCGGCGCCGCCGAGAAGCGCCTGTACGACCTCGGCAAGGAGGTCTTCCACCGCGATGCGCACTGCGCCACCTGCCACCAGCCCAACGGCGCGGGCGTCGCGGGCATCTATCCGCCGCTGAACGTGCCGGGCAATCCGTGGCTCGCCGACGACGAACGGCTCATCAAGGTGGTGTTGAAGGGCCTCTGGGGTCCCTTGGAGCTGGGCGGTCAGCGCTTCGGCCCGAAGAACGGCGTGCCCCCGATGCTCGGCTTCGGCGGCATGATCACCGACGAGGAAGCCGCCGGCGTCATCAGTTATGTCCGCCAGTCCTTCGGCAACAACCTGCCCGCGATCAGCGCCGAGCAGGTGGCCAAGGTCCGTGCCAAGACCGAGAAGCGTTCTGACTTCTACATGGTCGAGGAGATCCTCAAGGAGCACCCGATCCCGGGATGGGAGAAGTGGGGCAAGATGGCCCGGCCCGCCGGTGACATCTACGAGTGAGCATCGGATCCCGACGGACTGAAACTCCCATCACCCTCATGCAAACCCGACCCCTCGGAACGACCGGCCTGTCGCTACCGGTCCTCGGATTCGGCGCCAGCTCGCTGGGCCAGGAATTCCGCAATGTCACCGTCGAGGAGGCCCTGCGCAGCGTGCGCGTGGCCCTCGACTGCGGCCTGAGCCTGATCGACACCTCGCCCTTCTACGGGCGTGGCATGAGCGAGGTGCTGTTGGGCATCGCCCTCAAAGGGGTGCCCCGCGAGAGCTACACGCTCTGCACCAAACTCGGCCGCTACGACCTCGGTCACTTCGACTTCTCGGCCCGCCGCGTGGCCGAGTCCATCGACGTGTCCCTGCACCGGCTCGGCACCGACCACCTCGACATCCTCCTGTGCCACGACATCGAGTTCGT
>CAIOKD010000077.1 GCA_903858835.1 uncultured Verrucomicrobiota bacterium | reverse complement strand
GTTCAATCACGCCCCGGCCAAGCTATTCATGAACACCGGCAGCGGGCAGTTCGGAAGGCCGAGCATGGGATCCTGGGTCACCTACGGGATCGGCAGCCAGTCCCGGGATCTGCCGGGATTCGTGGTGCTCCAGAGCGGCCCTCGGGGCCCGCGCGGTGGGGCCGTCAACTGGTCGAGCGGATTCCTGCCGACCAGCCATCAGGGAGTCCCCTTGCGGGGCACCGGCGATCCCATCCTCAACCTCGGTCGCCCCGAGGGCATCGGTGCCGCATCCCAGCGCCGCACCCTCGACGCGCTGGCGGATCTGAACCTGCGGAGGGCCGCCGAGACCGGCGATCCCGAGATCGCCACCCGCATCGCCAGCTACGAGATGGCCTATCGGATGCAGTCGAGCGCCCCGGAACTGACCGACCTTCGTGGCGAGAGCGACGCCACGCTCGCGCTCTACGGCTGCACCCGCGACACCCCGAGCTTCGCCCGGAACTGCCTGCTGGCCCGACGCCTCGTGGAACGCGGAGTCCGCTTCGTGCAGCTCTACCACACGAACTGGGATTCCCATGGCGGTCCCGGCGAGACGCTGGAGAGCGATCTGGAGAAGGTGACCCATCAGGTCGACCAGGGCTGCGCTGGCCTCATCAAAGACCTCAAGTCGCGCGGCCTGCTCGACGACGTGCTGGTCGTCTGGGGTGGCGAGTTCGGGCGGACCCCCATGGGCGAGACCCGTGAAAAGACCGGACGGAACCACCACATCGACGCCTTCACCATGTGGTTCGCCGGGGCGGGCATCCGCGCCGGTCAGGTGCTGGGCGAGACCGACGAACTCGGATTCAACCCGGTCTCCGACCGTGCCCATGTCCATGACATCCACGCCACCCTGCTGCACCTGCAGGGGCTCGACCACAAGCGCCTGACCTTCCGCTTCCAGGGCCGCGACTACCGCCTGACCGACATCCACGGCGAACTGCTGCACAAGCTCATGGCCTGAGGCCTTGCCCCTGCTGCGACCACCCGCACCGCCACCCACCATCCACAACCCCGAACCGATCCCTCCGAGCCGCTGCGAACGGGTTTGGATTGTCGGCCGCGGGTCGATCGGATACCCCCATTCCGAAACCGCATGAACCCCCTCCGCAAACTGCTGCCCTTGCTGGTCGCCGTCACTCCGCTGGCCGGCGCGATCGAAGAACTCCAACCCAAGGGCGGGCTGGATCCTCTGCCTTACCGGCAAACGCCGCACCCCATGCCCAACTACCTGGCCGGACAGCGCTGGGGCACCGAAGGCGAGAAGATCACCCGGATGCAGGAGCCGCTGCCTCCCGCCAAGTCGGCGGAACGGATCGTCCTGCGCCAGGGATTCCAGGCCGACCTCTGGGCGGCCGAGCCCCAGATCCTGAAGCCGATCAGCATGACCTTCGACGAGCGGGGAAGGCTCTGGATCGCGGAGACGGTCGACTACCCGAACGAATTGCAGAAACCCGGCGAGGGGCGCGACCGGATCAAGATCTGCGAGGACACCGATGGCGACGGCAAGGCCGACAAGTTCACGGTTTTCGCCGACAAGCTATCCATCCCGACCGGCCTCTGCCGGGCCAACGGCGGCCTGATCGTGATCGAGGGTGGCCAGACGCTGTTCCTGCGCGACACCGATGGCGATGACCGGGCCGACGAACGGAAGGTCCTCTTCAAGGGGTGGAACATGGGCGACACCCACGCCACGGCGAGCAACATCCGCCTCGGGCACGACCACTGGATCTGGGGCGTGGTCGGCTACAGCGGCTTCGACGGCGAGGTCGGCGGCAAGCGTGTGAAATTCGGCATGGGCGTCTTCCGCTTCAAGCCCGATGGCTCGGCCCTCGAGTTCATCCGATCCAGCAACAACAACACCTGGGGGCTGGGCCTGTCCGAAGACGGCCTGATCTTCGGCTCCACCGCCAACGGCAACGCGGCGTGGTACATGCCCATCCCGAACCGGTACTATGAGGCGGTCTCCGGGTGGTCCGCCGCCCGCATGGAATCCGTCGCCGACAACCAGCTCTATCATCCCATCGCCAAGAACGTCCGACAGGTGGACTGGCACGGCAAATACACCGCCGGCGCCGGATCTGCCCTCTACACCGCACGGAGCTTCCCCAAGGACTACTGGAACCGCGTCTCATTCGTGACCGAGCCCACGGGCCACCTCATCGGGCAATTCCGCTTCGAGGGCGCAGGAGCCGACTTCAAGGCCACCAACGAGAAGAACTTCTTGGCCAGCGATGACGAGTGGTTCTCCCCCATCATGGCCGAGGTGGGCCCGGACGGCGCCCTATGGGTGCTCGATTGGTACAATTTCATCATCCAGCACAACCCCGTGCCCAACGGATTCCAGAACGGCAAGGGCAATGCCTACGAGACCCCTCTGCGCGACAAGACACACGGGCGGATCTACCGCGTCACCCATCGCGATGGCCGCCCCGCGCCCAAGGTCGACCTGTCGGGCAACGACAAGGCACGGTGGCTGGAGGCGCTGGGATCGCCGGTCATGGAGGTGCGCCTGCGGGCACAACATCGGTTGGTGGAGTCCCAGGATCGCTCGCTCGTTTCGGAATTGGCGCGAATGGTCTCCGAGGCCTCGGTCGACGACCTGAACCTCAACCCGCGCGTGTTGCATGCCCTGTGGACCCTCCACGGTCTTGGAGCCTCCGGGTCAGCCCCGAAATCGGCCCTGCGCCACGCCTCGGCGGCCGTGCGGCGCGCGGC
>CAIOKD010000076.1 GCA_903858835.1 uncultured Verrucomicrobiota bacterium | reverse complement strand
CAACACCGCGCGCCCCGGGGCGAGGCGCTCGGTCAATGCGCGGGTACGTTCGAAGGCCGAGGTTTCACCGGGCTTGGCCGTGACCGTGCCGCCGCTCAGGTTCACCCCCATGCCCACACCCACCCGGTCCATGATCCGAAGCCAACGGGTCAGGTGCTCTTCGGTGCCGTTGACGTGCTGGTGCAGATCGATGATCCGGCGCTCCTGCCGCCATTGCTCGGGCAGGGAACGCGGGGAACGGTCCGCGGCCGCGACGCAGGGCAGTCCGAGCGCCAACACCAATGCGGCCCTGCGGGCCAGGACGGGAAGGTTCATGCCCTCCACGGGACCCCAGCGGCCGGGGGTTGGCCAGAGAAAGTTGCGGGCCAGCCCGGGCCTATTTCAGGGTTCCGAGGAACTCCACGACATCCCGGAGCTCGAAGTGCGTGAGGGTGTCGCCGAAGCCTTCCGGCATGCCGCTGGGGCCGCGGTTCCGCGTCCGCAGGTCCTTCTTGGCCAGGGTCACCTCGCCTTCGTCGGGGGTGAGCAACACCAGCGAATCTTCCGTCTCCTTCCGGACAACTCCGGCGAAGAGGCCGCCCGAGCGGGTGGTGACCAGGGTGCTCTCGAAGCCCGGGCTGATCTGTGCATTGGGCAGCACGATGCTTTCGAGCAGGTGTTCCCGCGTGGCCCTCGCGGCCAGTCCATCGAGTCGGGGTCCGGCATTGCCGCCGGAGTCGCCGCCGATCTGATGGCAGCGTGTGCAGGCCACGGCCGCATGCTCGTAGAACAAGGTGCGCCCCCGCGCGGCGTTTCCGCCGAACAGCGCTTCGCGATAGGGCGAAAGCGCATCCTTCGGCAGCTTCCAATCTTGGTACGCGGCCAACCGGGTCTGGACGGCGGCCGCCGGGTGCTTCCGAGCGGCCTCCACCAGGTCGAGCATCAATTCATTGGCGACCTCGCGCTTCATCAGGCGATCCAGCCACTCGGCCAGGAGGGCGTCGCCAGCGTCGGACTTCAGGTCTCCGAGCGAGGCGAAGGCCGCCTGTTGTTCGGCGAGCGAACCACGTTCCAGCAGCGCGCCGAGTTTTCCGGCGGCATCGTTGGGGTTGAGTTCCGTGGCCAGCCTCGATGCGGCCAGGCGCAGGCTTTCCGCGGAATCGGCGGCGGCCAAGGCCAGCAGTGGTTGGATCGATGCCGGGTTCCCCGAGAGTCGGAACACCGCGTCGAGTGCCGCGGCGCGAGACTTGGCCGGCGCCTGGGCCCGTCGGACCAGGGCCTCGAGCGCGGGCACGGACCGGGTCAGGCGCAGTCGGGCCAGCGCCTCGATGGTGGCGACCTGGACCGCCTCGGAGCCGTCTTCGACCAGCAGGGCGGCGGCCACGCCATCTAGAGCCGCGATCGCGGGTGCCGGGGCTCGCTGGGGCAGGGGGCGATGGATGCCGATGAGGCGATCGCGGGCCGGGGGGCGTCCCCAGTGCCCCAGGGCCAGCAAGGCCTCGGTGCGGATGCGTTCCGGCAGCCCGGTGTTCCGTGCCAGCGCGGCCAGGCGCTGGGCCGCCGGCTCGGTACCGGAACGGAAATTGGCGTTCACGATGCGCAGGAGCATCGGTGAGGCCTGATCCACCGGGGTCTCTCCCCAGGGCAGTGGTTGATCGGCGCGGAGGTCCCGAATCGTGCCGGGTGGGATTGCTGGGGCGGACGGGGCTGGCTGCGACGCCAGTGAACGACGCCACGCTCCCAGAGGGGCCTCTTCGGCGAGGGCGGCCAGGTCGGGCAGGGCGCTGGGCAGGGGCAGGTCGTGGATGGCCCGCACCGCCTCGAGGGCGAGCAGGGGATCGCTGTCCTTCAGAAAGGCTCGGATCGCGTCGGTTCGGCGAAGCCGTGCCGCCAGCAGCACGGCCTGCCGCACCTCCCGGTCGGGGTCCTTCTGATGGGCCTCGATCACCCGGTCGGACAGTGCCGCCGCCAGTCCGAGCGCCAGCGAGTGACGGAGCACCGGATCGGGTCTGCCGAACCGGCGTAGGCTTTCGATGAAGGCGGGTGCATCGGCTTCCGAGAGGCCAGCCCTGGCGAGCCCCAGTGCCGCCGCCGACCGAACGCGCGGGTTGGCGTGCGCGAGTTGTTCCTTGAGCCAGACCGCCACGCCCGGTTGGCGCACGATCTCGGTGGCCGAGCCCAGGGCCCGCACCGATTGGACCCGCACCTCCTGCTCCGATCCCCGGGCCAAGGCCAGCAGGATGGGGGTGAGGGTCGCAGGCTCCTTCCTGGCCAACTGGGCCAACGCCCGCAGCGCATGGATGCGGGTTCGAGGGTCTCCGCCTGAAGCCGCGAGCGCCTGTAGGGCGGGCACCGATCCGGATCCTCGTCGCGCCCACTCGAATTGCGCCTCTTGTCGGACGCGCCCATCGCGGTGGCTGAGCAGGGCCGACAGTTCCGCGGGTGGCCGATCCTTCATGCCTGCCGCGAGCAAGGAACGCGTCGTGGTGACCTCTGGGTCGGTGGCCACCTCGGCGAAGGTCGCCTTGTAGATCCGGCCCTTGTTGCTCTTGGGCCAACCCTCGTGCCAGTCGGCGAAGAACAAAGATCCGTCGGTCCCCAGGTCCACATCCGGGACCAGTGAATTCCAGACCAGCGGATCGTGGGCCACCAGCGCATAGGTCGCCCCCGCGACCCGTTGGTCCAACAAACTGATGCCGCTCTTGGCGCTGGTGCCCTTGAAATAGGCGAGCAGGAATCGACCGCGCAGCGACTTCGGCAGGCTGGTGCCGGCATCGTGGACCAGTCCGCCGGGCCCGTCGCCGATGTTGGCGATGGGTGGCAGGATCGAGGCCGACTGCCCCTCGAATGCGGGCACCCAGAGCCGTTCAAGATTCCAGAGCCCGGCGTTGCCCAAGGGCGCGTGCTGGTGGCCCACCCGCCAGCCCGAGTCGGCGCCCTCGATGACCTGCACCCAGCGCTCCCGATCCCCCTGGTCCGAATCGTTGTCGCCGGTGAAGAGGTCGCCCTCGTCATTGAAGGCCAGTTCCTGCGGGTTGCGCAGGCCCCGGTGGACGACCTCCAATTGCGATCCGTCGGGCTCGCAGCGGAAGACCGCCCCTTCATCGGGCAGATCGATGACCGTGCCTTCCTGGGTCGTGATGCGGGCTCCCCGATCGCCGCAGGAAAAGTACAACCGACCGTCGGGTCCCAGGATCAACCCATGCAGGTCGTGGCCGGTGAAGCTGAACCGCACACCGAAGCCGTGCAGGATCGGTTCCGCCGCCAGTGTGGTGTCGTGCAGGCGAGGTTGGGACTGCAGCGCCGGCTCCTTGGGTTTCGGGAGGTGTCCCGGGTTCGGGTTGCCGGGGCCGATCCGCCACAGCGACGGAATCTCGGTGAACCAGACCTGCCCCTGCCGCGCGAGCACTCCGCTGCCGATGCCCCCCAGCGGGCTCGTGAAGTGGTCGGCAAAGACCGTCGATCGGTCGGCGCGGCCGTCGTTGTCGGTGTCTTCGATCCGTCGGATCACCTCGGTTTCACGCCCCAGCGCGGCCTCACCCTCGGGCCCGAACCACTTGCGGATCTGGGCGAGGCGATCCTCCACCGACCGTGACGCCAGATCGTCCTCCAGCATGAACATGTAGTGCCGGATATCGAGCACGCTCGTGCGGTACCGGTAGGTTTCGCTGGTGAAGATCCGCCCCTGCTCATCGACCGAGAAGGCGACGGGATTGGCCAATTGAGGTTCGGCGGCCCAGAGCTTCACCGACAGGCCGGGTGCCAGTTGGAACTGCTTGATGCGTTGTTCGCCCTCGGTCGATTCCGGGGCCAGGACCGGCGTTGCGGGGCGGTCGTCCTTCGCCAGCGGCCGGAAGCCCGCATTCGGGGCCGGTGCGGAGCCGGAGCCTTGGGGTGGAGGGGTGATCTCGGCGGCGATGGCCGCGCAGGTGGCGGGGATCCAGGGCACGAGTCCGAGGAGGATCGAGCGGATCCCCTGCGGACGAGGCGACGAGCGGCGCGGCATGGCAGCAGGATGCAATGCCGCACCGTGGACTCCAAGGGATGATGTGGGAGTGAGGACGGGGGCTGGGGCGAGAGTGGAGCGGTGGTTGGAGGTGCCAGGGCCATCGGTTGGGAGGGTGGGTTCCCAAGGTGGGTCGGGCGGGCCTGCATCGTTTTCCCAAAACCCGACTTGCGCCGCGCCCGATCCTTCCCTTTATTTGCCGCGCTCTAACGGAGGGCGGGGTCGCCAAGTGGTAAGGCACGGCTCTGCAAAAGCTGCATCGTCGGTTCGATTCCGACCCTCGCCTCCAATTGTTTTGAGTCCGGCGGTTTCGAATCCAGAGCGGTTTTTCGGGTATCGATGGGATCGGATGCCATGTCGCAATTCTCATTCCGTTACGTCTCCACCCTCGAATCGCTTTCTCATCCGGATCAGAGTTACACCGGCCAGACATCGCGCCATCTTCGCATCCCAAGTTGGGAACCTTGTTTCCAAGCCCACCCGGATTGCGGGCATCGATGAAAAGATCCCGATCGCCGCGTTTCCAAAAATCGGGACTCGTTCACTGAACCGTTTCCCCCGTTTCCTGCCTCTCGGTATGCCCTCGTTCAAGTGTGCAACCTTTGGTCCATCTCTTCCAGGGTGACCCGGTTCTCAGATGAATTGTCATCAATCTTCAGCGCCATCCGGGCGCTGTAGGCCACCGAACCCTTATGTCTCAATGAGACCAGGAGGGCAGTCAAACGCCTGTGCTCGTCGACAAACAGGGCTTACATTTCAGCGCAAATCACCCGAATGCTCACTTCGCTGCGTCATGCCGACACGGTGGCGTTGTCAACTCTTCCGCCGACCGTGGATTCGGTCGAAGAACCCCGGCTTCATTCTTGCTCAAACCTCGACCAACGCCCTCATATGAATGCCAATTGCAGCATTGGCATTGGGCCCAGCCCCCTTTTCATGAAATTACCGAGACTCTTATCACGCCTTCGGATTGTCTTTTTGATTCTTCTTCCGACGTGTCACTTGGGCGTGAGTCTCACTCTCATGGGCGCAAATCCCACGCATCCGGTACGTTCCAAGGCATTTCCGGAACCCGATTCGGATGGCGATGGGCTCAGCGATGTTCAGGAATTGCGGTTCGGTAGCGACCCCTTTGTGGCTGACACGGATGGCGATGGAGCCAACGACCTCGCTGAATTCGTGGCGGGCACCTTGCCTCGAGACAAGACGAGCGTCCCTTTGTTCCAGACGGTGGATCGCGACCGGCAATTGCTGGGTGGAGACCTGCTTCGACTGCGCCCGGTGTCCATCAAACCGCTGTCCCTGAAGACCAACATCACCATCGTCACCAACGATCCGCCTCCCGAAGGTGGTGACCCGACATACACGACCAACAAGGAGGTCGTGACCAATTACACCACCTACCAGTGGTTTCGTGACGGACGATCCCTGCCTGGGCAGACCAATTTGAATCTGGTCCTCTTCGGCGTCGAACGTCCCGATTCGGGTCGCTACACCCTCGAGGCCCGACTGGAGAGCGCCACCCAGCGTGAGCCACTGGGGATCCGTATCGACGTGTTGGGAGTGCGACCGATCCGGGAATTGCCCAGGCCCGCCGGTGAACTCGTGACCTGGGGACGGGAAGTCGGTTCATCCCCGCCGAAAATGACCAACGCGGTGGCCGTGGCCCGAGGCTTCGTCCACGCCTATGCCCTGGATGTGAATGGAAAACTCATGGGTTGGGGAACCAATACATTGGGCCAGTTGGGTACTCCCAATGGGTTGCCTCCGGTCCAAGAGGTGTCGGCCGGTGCGTTCCACACCCTGGTCCTACTGACCAACGGCCTGGTCCGGGCTTGGGGTGACAACCGGTTCGGGCAGGCGGTCATCCCGGCCTCGTTGACGGGAGCAGTAGCCGTGGCTGCGGGGCATTTCCACTCGGTCGCCCTACGCCCCGACGGCACGGTGGTCTGCTGGGGCGACAACAGTGCCCTGCAATCGATCGTTCCTCCGGGTCTCTCGGGGGTGGTGGCCATCGCCGCGGGTGCGGCCCATACCGTGGCTCTGAAGTCCGACGGATCGCTGGTCTCCTGGGGATCCAACGACCGCAGACAAACCACCGCTCCTGCCAATCTTCCGCGCATCGCCCGCATCGCGGCCGGTGACTACCACACGCTGGCACTCTCGCGGCAGGGAATGATCTTCGCCTGGGGCGATACGGCTCAGAAACAGGTCGCGGTGCCGTCTCGGATTTCCCCAACGATCGCGATCAGCGCGGGCGCGGGCTATTCGCTCGCACTGACCGCGACCGGCAATGCGGTGGGTTGGGGCACCCCGGCGGTGGCGGCTCAATCCACCCCGCAGACCAATCTTTTTGCTATCAACGCCGGTTTCCAGGGTGCGGCGGGCATCCGGGCCCGGATCGACGGCGATCAGGATGGCATTGATGATGGGACGGAGGTCGCACTCGGCCTCAGTTCGGTCGTTCCCGATACCGACCAAGATGGGTTGGAAGACGGCGTTGAACTGCGCCTGGGCTTGGACCCGCTTGCCCCGGATTCCGATCAAGATGGAGTCGCGGACCTGGCCGAGCTCACCGAGACCAGCGATTCTGATGGAGACGGCGTTCCGGACACCGAAGAATTGCGTCGAGGATTGAATCCTCTCGATTCGGACAGCGACGCCGACGGTTTTCCGGATGGGGCAGAAATTGCGGCCGGCACCGACCCGCTTTCCGCTGACAGTCATCCGGTCTTCGAGTTGCTGGATCGGGATCGCCAGTTGCTGGCCGGTGACAGGTTGGTCTTGCATGCGGTAGCGGTCCGACCCGTCACCTCCGCCGCTGCCCCGGCCACCAACCCGGTGGTTGTGCCCACGCCCCCACCCGTCGATCCCGGCGCGGATGGTGGCACCGATTCTGGAACCGCTGGCGGCACCTCGACCAACGCTCCGGTCACTCCCACCACCCCGAATGTCCAGAGCCCGTCATTCCAGTGGTTCCGGGATGGAAAACCCGTGGTCGGACAAACCAACGTGAACCTCGTCGTCCATGGGGTCCTCCCGGAAGAATCGGGAATCTACCGCCTGGAGGCCTACTTCGATGCGACCAACCGGATTCAAACGAGCCGCAATCTGAAGGTGGAGGTGCTCAAATTCAGCCGCACCTTCCTGCCGCAGCGCACCGTGGGCACCGTGATCGCATGGGGAGACAGCACCTTCGGGCAGACCGCCGTTCCCAGCGGCATTGGTCCCGTCACCGCGGTGACGGCGGGCTTCGGCCATTCTATGGCCCTCCGCACCAATGGCACTGTCGTCGCATGGGGGTTGGATTCGCAGGGACAGACCCGCGTTCCGCCCAACCTCACGGGAGTGGTGGCGATCGCTGCCGGGGCGGCCCATTCGGTGGCATTGACCGGGGACGGGCAGGTCCTCTGCTGGGGTGACAACTCGCGCGGACAGGCTTCCGTGCCGTTGGCGCTCACCAACGCCGTGGCCATCGCTGCGGGCGATCTTCATACGCTTGCTCTCGACAAGAACGGAAAGATTTGGGCTTGGGGCGACTCCACGGCCGGTCAAACCAACCTGAACGGCCGCACAGGATCCCGAATCTGGGCGGGAGTCTCCGCCTCGGGTTGGACTGGCTCTTCCGGCCAGTTTCGGACGGTCGGAAATCCGGGATTGACCAACTTGAATGGGGTCGCCGGTTTCGTTTCGCGGGAGGATCTTGGTCTGCTGTTGTTTCGCAACGGTGCGGTGATGCCCGTCCCGGGCGCTTCGGGAACCCCTTCGCTCGGATCCACCCCCGCATTGGCCGTCGCGGTCACCAGCTCGGTCGGAGCTGCAGTGAAACCGGATGGTTCGGTGATCGCCTGGGGAGATACCAATGCCGCAGCCTGGCGAGTCCCGATGGGCCTGCAACGCATCGGGGAATTGGCCGCCGGGGCCTACCATCTGGTGGCGCTGCAACAGTTTCCCGATGCCGATGGTGATGGCCTGGTGGACTCCGATGAACTCTCCTTCGGCACCCATCCCGCCCTGCCTGATTCCGATGGAGACGGATTGGAGGACGGCATCGAGATCCGACTCGGCTCCGCCCCGAACTTCGCGGACACGGATGGCGATGGGCTGGCCGACCGCATCGAGCTCCAGAACGGGTTCGATCCGGCGACTGCCACCGAGCGCCCGGAGGGTTGGCTGGGAGTCGAACCATGGACGGTCCTTAAGACCTTTGCCCTTGGGGGTGAAGGGTATCGTCTGCAGGGCTCCACCGACGGATCTTCTTGGGACGATCTTGAGGAGCCTCACCGCGAGTCGGCGGGATGGTCCCGACGGTGGACCAACGCGCTGCCGGTCCGGTCGTTCTATCGTCTCCAGGGACCCGTGATTCCAGATCCAAACAGCGCCTCCGTCGAAGGCAGCGTGATCGCCTGGGGTGATTCTCGCCTGGGACAGACGTTCGTGCCAAAAGGACTTGGAGCAATCCGCCAAATCAGCGCGGGAACCTGGCACACCCTGGCCCTGCTCACGAACGGCACCGTGATCGCCTGGGGAGATGCGACGGATGGTAAGAGTTCCGTTCCTGTGGGCCTCACGAACATCGTGGCCGTCGCTGGTGGCGGAAACCATTCCTTGGCCCTGGATGCCTCGGGACAGGTCTTCGGCTGGGGACGGAACAACTCCGGGCAGGCCTCGCCGCCGCGATTTGCCGTTCCCGTCACCGCGATCGCGGCCGGTGGCGATTACAGCCTCGCGCTTTTTGCCGACGGCACCGTCGGCGCCTGGGGAACCAATTACTATGGGCAGTTGGATGTCCCTCCGGATCTGCGGAATGTCCGTTCCATCGCCGCCGGATGGAGCCATGCGGTCGCCTTGAAGGAAGACGGTTCGGTGGTCTGCTGGGGCAACAATCGAGCCGGTCAATGCGCCCCTCCTGCGCTTCGGTCGATCGTGGCCGTCGCGGCCGGGGACTCCCATACCGTGGCCTTGCGCTCCGACGGCACCGTGGTCGCCTGGGGTGCCAATGGGGACGGCCAGCTTCGGATCCCCAACGGGCTGGACCGTGTCATCGGTATTCAGGCTGGATACAACCACACATTGGCCCTTCGCGACACGGGTGAACTGGTATCCTGGGGCGGAGACTCCGACGGATCCTTGCGCATTCCAGGAGCGGTGAACGGTGTCTTGGCATTCTCCGCGGGCGGATACCACTCCGTGGCGGCACTGCGTCCTTCGGACAAGGACGGCGATGGATTGGACGATCGCTACGAATTGATCCTCGGCACTTCGCCGGAGAAGGCCGACACTGATGGGGATGGTCTGTCCGATGGCCGGGAACAGCGTTTCGGTTACGATCCATTGATGCCCAACGAAGCGCCCGACGGGACGGTCGTCCTGGGCCCGGCCTTGCATGTCCGCCGCTTCACCCTCGGCGACAAGACCTACAGGCTTCAAAGCTCCACCGATCTGACCACCTGGACCGATACCGGTGATCCGATCAGCAACCTCCGTGGCTACAGCGATGTCACCTTGGAGATTCCTGAAGAGAAGCGGTTCTTCCGTCTGGTGAGTCCATGATCCACCTGGCCGGGTCGATCCTGGGCGTCGGCATTGATGGGTTTCGGCGGAATCGCCGTCCACGGTACTGAAAAGCCGGCATCCCGAAACCAGGGATGTGCCGGCCGTCGAGTTCCTGCAGCCGGGGCTTGGTCCGGGTTTCGATCCCGGTGGGGTTTCATGTTCCGACCACCCTCCTCGGGAGCCGCGCGCCCCCAGAGGGTGACGAGCCACGCCCAGACAATCCACGGGACGAGCGTCGATCGCCGGCGGGATTGCATTGAAGCGGGCTAGGGATGGTGGTGAGGCACGACAATGCCCTTCTGCCGCGGGACGACACTCGGTGCGGGCCCATCCGAGTTTTCTGGAACGAGGGTGAAACGGGTGCCGGAAGGTCCTGGTCAATGTGCCGGCTTGGGCCACGGCGGCAGCGCATCCATCAGGGCCTGGAGTTCGAGGCGTCGTCCTGCGAGGGAGGGATCATCCGCCCGGTTGTGGATCTCCTCCGGGTCTGCCCTGTGATCGTAAAGTTCCGCAGCGCCGTCGCTCCATCGGGTGAACCGCCACCGGCCCTCCGTCACGCTGCGCCCGAAGCGCCCGCCGCCTCGCACGACCAGCGTGGCCGCACCGGGTTTGTGCGGCGTGGCGACATTCCGAAGCAGCGGCCTCAGGCTGCGCCCGGCCAACCCGTCGGGCTGCCGGTTGCCCGTGAACTCGGTCACGGTGGGGAACAGGTCCACAAACTCGACCGGCGCGGTACAGGTGCGTCCGTGCAGACCCTCGGGATCGGCGATGATCAGCGGTGCCCGGCAGGAACGTTCGAAGAGTGTGTTCTTGTTCCACCAGCCGCGTTCCCCGAGGTGGTAGCCGTGGTCGCCCAGGAAGATCACCAGCGTGCGGTCCCAGAGTTGGAGCTCGTCCAGCGTGTCGAGCAAACGGCCCACCTGGGCATCCATGAACGACACGCCCGCGAGGTATGCACGGAGGAAATCCCGGCGGTCTGCCTCGCTGAAACCGGCGAAGACCTGCCGCCATCCCTCGGGAATAGCCAGTGGCGGGGCGGCGCTGGTGTCGGGAGCGTCTGCCTGCAGGTGCAGTGATTCCGGCGGATGCAGGTTGAAGTATTTCCGAGGGGCGTGGAACGGGTCGTGCGGACGGTGGAACCCGGCCGCGACCAACCACGGGCGGCCAGAGACATGCAGTTCCCGCAGTGAGCGGACGGCCGCCGCGGCGGTCTGTCCGTCCGGTTGTTCATCGTCGTCCCCATCGAGGATTCCGATCTCGCACCAGGGCAAGCGGCCGCCGGACAGGTTGCGGAACTCACCCCGACGATGCGGCGAGGCCGCGTGCCGGATCTCGGCGACGTCCCACGAGCGTCCCTGGTCCAACCATTCCGGCCGGACCGCCTCGGAGGTATTGGCCGCGTGCAGAACCTTGCCGAAAGACCGTGTGACCCAGCCTTGGCCGCGGAGCAGCTCGGGAAACGTCTGCGCCGTCGGCAGCGCCTGCCGGAAGAACACGTCGTTGCCCACGATGCCGGTTTGCTCGCACCGGAGACCCAGCAGCATCGATGTTCGGCTGGGGTTGCAGACCGGATACTGGGCATACGCCCGCTCGAAGCGGACGCCTTTGGCGGCGAGGCGGTCCAGGTGGGGCGTCTTCAGCCGAGAGCGGGGCACCGGGCCGCCCTCGTCGCGGAAATCATCGGCCATGATGAGCAGGACGTTGCGCGGCGGACGTGCGGCTGCGCCGGACGCGGGCCCTGGCGCCATGAGGAATAGGCCAGCCAGCAGGATCAGACGCCCGGCAATCCGGAATCTACGTGCCTGGTATAGCGGGGGGAACATGCAGACACACTGCCCCGCGCCGCCGGGTCGAGAAAGGGTCGATTGGGTATGCCTCGGGGGTATTGGCGCCCAATAGTTCGTCCGCTGCATCTCCTTCTATGCTTGCAAATCACCATCCATCTGGTAGCTGGAAAGGGCTACCAGAAAAGGTTTCCGAATGAACACACCCATTCCCCATCTTTCCGGAATTCCCCGCATCCGCCGACAATCCGCGGGGTTGTCTCGCGGATTCACACTCATCGAGTTGCTGGTCGTCATCGCCATCATCGCGATCCTGGCCGGTATGCTCCTGCCAGCCCTCGGCAAGGCCAAGGCCAAGACCCAGGGCATCCAATGCATGAACAATGGTCGCCAGATGATGATGGCCATCAGGCTTTATGCAGAGGATCATCAGGATCTGCTGGTGGAGTCCCTCGAGGGCGGTCCCGAGACCAATCTTCGACCGCTGGTGGTCGCAGGCAGCGCCAGCGACAACCCCACCAATACCATCGACAAGAGCCCGCTGGCCAAATATTTGGGCAATACCCGCGAGGTCTGGAAGTGCCCCTCGGATCGGACGACCCGCATCGAGGGTGGAAAGAAGTTGCCCCGCGTTCGCAGCCAGTCGATGAGCCAGGTATTCGACTACGGTGGGTGGTTGCCTGCGCCCCCGTACCGCACCTATTCGCGCCTGGCGCATATCGTGAACCCGACGCAGACCTGGGTGATGGTGGATGAGCACCCGGACAGCATCAATGATGCGGCCTGTGCCGTGCAGATGATCCGTCCGGACGCAAAGACTGGGAACATCATCGATTTCCCGGCCGCCTACCACAACGGGGCGGCGGGCTTCTCCTTCGCCGACGGTCACTCCGAGATCCACCGTTGGGTCGGCAGTAAGATCAAGACCTTCGGAAGGGGTGCGAACACCGGACTGAACGTTCCGGCGGGCGACTCCCTGGTCGATGCCAAGTGGTGGTCGAGCGTGACCACGGTGGGGCCCGGATACGAATGAGGAACGGCGCTCCTTCCCGGGACTTCTCACCGAACGACGCCTTTCAGCCCCCGGGGTTTTGAGCGTTGGCCGCGGCTTCGTGGGCGGGGTGTTTGCGGTCCTCCAATTTCGGTGACCTCCGTCGCACTCCAACTCTATACCGTGCGGCATGCGCTGGCGGCGGACCCGGTTGCGACCCTGCGCCGCGTGCGGGAAGCGGGCTATCGATGGGTCGAGACGGCTCCACTGACCCCGGATCTGCCCGGGTCGCGCCTCGCTGAACTCCTTCGCGACGAGGGATTGTCGGTGGTGGCCGCCCACTGCGACCTTCCGGTGGGCGACCGCCAAGAATCAGTGTTGGATGAGGCCGAGATCCTGGGAACCCGCCGAATCCTCTGGCACGGGTGGCCCAAGGACCCGAATTGCGATTCCACCGAGGGGTTCGAGATCCTTCTCGATCGGTACCGTTCGGCCTTCGAGGCGGCCCGCGACCGGGGACTGGGATTCGGTCTCCACAACCATTGGTGGGAATTCGAAGCCGTCGGCAGCGAGTGCCTCTGCGACTGGTTGGATCGGCGTCTCCCGCGGGAGGTCTTTTTTGAACTCGATGTCTATTGGGCGCAGACCGCCGGGAGAGACCCGGTCGAGGTCATCAGAGCTCTGGGAGAGCGGGTGCGCATGGTCCACCTGAAGGATGGTCCCGCGATCCACGGAAAACCCATGACGGCCCTGGGCGAGGGTGTGGTTGACCTCCGGGCGATCCTGGATGCCGCGCAGTCGGTGGATGCCTGGGTGGTGGAATTGGACGAATGCGCCTCGGATCCCCTGCGCGCCGCAGAAAAAAGCCTGACGTTCCTGCGGCGATTCGAGACTTCCCGTTCGTGAGACCATTCGCGCGTTCGTCGGGTCGACCCGCAACCCAGGCATAGCCGCCGGTGGCGCTTTACAGGACCGAGGTTCTCCGTAGGTTCGTCCGATGCCTCTGAAATCCCTGGTGCTGGGCCTCGTGTTGCTCGGTGGGTCGGCCTGCGCCGACGCGGTGCCGGCGACCGAGTGGCCGCAGTTCCGGGGACCTCAGGGCCAGGGCATCGCGGCGTCGGATGCCCGCCCGCCCACGCGGTTCTCGGCGACCGAATCCGTGGGATGGCAGGTGCCGGTGCCCCCTGGAAACTCGTCGCCGATCGTCCGCGGGCAGACCGTCGTGCTGACGGGGTT
>CAIOKD010000075.1 GCA_903858835.1 uncultured Verrucomicrobiota bacterium | reverse complement strand
CGCTATGGCGAACGCTGGGGACGTCACTGGCTCGATGTCGCCCGGTTTGCCCAGAGCAACGGCTACGAACGGGATGCCGAGAAGGCCCAGTCCTGGCGCTACCGCGACTACGTCATCCGGGCCTTCAACCAGGACACGCCCTACGACCGGTTCATCCGCGAACAACTGGCCGGCGACGAGATCGGGGAGGAACTCCGCGAGCAGGACGGATCGATCGGCCAGGCCTGGCAGGACGGGGTCATCGCCACCGGGTTCCTCCGCCTGGGGGTCCACGATGACGAGCCGGACGACAAGCTGCAGGCGGAGTTCGATGAGCTGGACGACATCGTGAGCACCAGCGGGGCAGCCTTCCTGGGTCTGACGGTTGGTTGCGCGCGGTGTCACGACCACAAGTTCGATCCCATCCCGCAGGAGGACTACTACTCCCTCCTGTCGGTGTTCCGTCCCCTGCGCACCATCGAACCTCGGTCCCACGGTCTCGACTCCCCGCTGTTCGCCCCGTTGGCAGGACCTGAGCAGGTCGCGGCGTGGCGGGCCGACCAGCAGCGGCAGGAGGCGGCCCTCGAAGCCCAGAAGGCCGCAGCCACCGACGAGGCGACCCGGAAATCGCTGTCCGATCGCATCGCCGCGATCCAGAAACAGGTTCCCCCCTTCGAGTGGGCCCTCGCCGCCCGCGAGCGGACCCAGGCCATCCCTGCCGTCCAAGTCCTCGCCCGCGGCAATCCGCGATCGCCCGGCACTCCCGTCAACCCCGGCACCCTCCGCGCCGCGGGCGGCGGTGACTTGGCCATACCGGCCACCACCGCAACACCGGCCTCGACCTCGGGTCGCCGCAAGGCGCTCGCCGACTGGATCGCCAACCCCGCGAATCCCCTCACCGCACGGGTGATGGTCAACCGCGTGTGGCACCACCACTTCGGCCGCGGTCTGGTGCGGACCACGACCGACTTCGGCCGCGTCGGCAGCCTGCCCACCCACCCGGAGCTTCTCGACTGGCTCGCGGCCGACTTCATCCGCAACGGCTGGTCGGTGAAGGCCCTGCACCGCCAAATCCTCACCTCGGCCACCTGGAAGCAGTCTTCCGCCGCGAGCGACCCCAAGGCCCTGGCCCAGGATCCCGGCAACGAGCTGCTGTGGCGTCAGAACCTCCGGCGTCTCGATGCCGAGGCGCTTCGGGACAGCCTCCTGTCGATCGCCGGTGAACTGAACCTCGAGGCCGGTGGACGGGGATTTTTCCCGGCCCTGAGCGGGGAGGTGTTGGCCGGCGGATCGCGTCCGGGCACCGACTGGGAAGTCTCCTCCACCGGGGCCCGTGCCCGGCGGAGCGTCTACGCCTATGTGCGTCGGACCTCGATGGTCCCGCTGTTCGAGACCTTCGACTACAACAACGCCACGTCGCCGCTCGCCGAGCGTCCCACGACGACGGTCCCCACCCAGGCCCTGATGCTGTTGAACGACTCCTTCGTCCACGAGCAGGCCGAGGCCCTCGCCCATGCGGTGTCCCGGGAAGCAGGCGTAACATCGACCGCTGCGGCGCTCGAACGGGTCTGGCAACGGGCCACCGGACGCCGTCCGCGGGCGGAGGAGCTGCGCGCCCTGGAGCAATTCCGGGAGCGGCAGGAATCCCTGTGGCACGGTCTCGAGCAGCGTCTGGTCGTGACCCCCGATGTTCCCGACACGCTGTCGACCCCGTACTTCAACGCCTTGCCGGCGG
>CAIOKD010000074.1 GCA_903858835.1 uncultured Verrucomicrobiota bacterium | reverse complement strand
TCGCGGGCGTTGGACGCCTTGACACTGCCACCATATTGTATGCGGACGCGCCGGGCAACTGTTTCGTCGAACATTTTACTCAACACGCCCCGAATGAACGCGTGGGCCTCTTGCGCCTGCGCGGTGGTGGCGGTCTTGCCGGTGCCAATGGCCCAGACGGGCTCGTAGGCGATGACGGTCGACTCGACCTGCTCGGGCGTGAGGCCGGCGAGGCTCCCACGAAGCTGGGTCTCGACCACCTTCTCGGTGATGTTCGCCTCGCGCTCGGCCAGCGTCTCGCCGACGCAGACGATGGGGATCAGATTGTTGGCATGGGCGTTGGCCGCCTTCTTGGCGATCAGCGCATCCGATTCCTTCTGGAACTGACGGCGCTCACTGTGGCCGAGAATCACGTAACGCACCGAGAGTTCGCGGAGCATTCCGGGCGCGATCTCACCGGTGAAGGCACCGTACCCGGCGTCGCTGAGGTTCTGGGCGCCCAGCCGGATGTTCGAGCCGAGCACTAGTTTGGAGACGTCGGAGAGGGCGGTGAATGCGGGGCAGACCACCACATCGACCTCCTTCACCGTGGCCAACTCCCGAATCAGGTCGGTGACCAGGGCCACCGCTTCGGAGTTGGTCTTGTTGCTCTTCCAGTTGCCGGCAACGATCAATTTTCGCTCTTTGTCCATGCGAATCAGAACGACGACATTAACCGCCGCCCGGATCGCGTAAAGGGGGAAAAGGCCGACCCGGAGACCCGGGGCGATGTGTCTCTCACCCCAAGGATCCGGCGACGATCAATCGCCATCGGGTTTGAAGCGATCGGTGTTCCTCGCCCGTGAGATGGCCGCGTCGTAGGTGATGTGGCACTTCGAGTAGAGGTCGTAAAGGCAGTTGTCCATGAGGACCGAACCGTCGCGAGCCCCCAATTGCATGATGGTGTAGAGCTGATGCAGTTGGTTTTCGCGGATGACCGCCCGGGCGGCCGGGGTCACCATCAGGAGTTCATAGGCCAGGACCCGCCGGGTCCGGTCGACGCACGGCAGGAGTTCTTGCGAGATCACCCCCTGCAGTGAATTGGCCAATTGCAGCACCACCTGCTTCTGGGCGTTGCCCTCGAAAATGCCCACCACCCGCTCCAGCGCATGCATGGCGCTCGGGGCATGGAGGGTGGCCAGCACCAGGTGCCCGGTCTCGGCGGCGGTCAGAGCCGTCTGGATGGTCTCGTGGTCGCGCATCTCGCCGATGCAGATGACGTCGGGATCCTGCCGCAACGCATGGATGAGCGCATGGTTGAACGATCGGACATCGGTCAGCACCTCCTGTTGGACCACAATGGCCCGCCGGTTCTCGTGCACCCGTTCGATGGGGTCTTCGATGGTCAGGATCTTGCACCGGCGCTCCCCGTTGATGAGGTCGATCATGTAGTTCATGGTCGTACTCTTGCCGGCTCCGGTGGGGCCGGTGATCAGGATCAGCCCGTTGGTCTTGCGGGCCAACTCATCGATGCGGGGCGGCAGACCGAGTTCTTCACGGGTCGGGAAGAGCTTTCCGCAGAACCGGCAGCTCAACTCGGTGACGCCATTGCGACGGTAGAAGGTGATCCGGATCCGGCCGGCGACCGGATGACGGACGGAGATGCACAGTTCCCAGCGTCGGTCCAACGTCTCGCGCTGGAGGTCGGTCAGGAGCGATTGGGCCATGACCTCGCATTCTTCGGGTCCCAGGGCATCCTCATCGGCCAGGAGGATCTCGCCGGTCACCCGGAAGGCCGGAGGAACCCCGACGATGACGTGCAGGTCGGAGGCGCCCAACGAGACGGCTTCGATGAGCAGGCGATCCATCCGTGGATGGAGGGAGTCGGCGATGGAGGGATTCATGAGCGGAACCAGCGGCGGAAGAGGCCGGTGCATCGCTGCCACGCACCCGGGCTCTCCGAACGGCCCAGGCCCTCGCGTGCCGCCAGCGAATCGGGCCGGATCTGCCAGGCTTGGGTGAACGACACCCGAGCCTCTTCGTGGAACCCCAGCGCCAACTGGCATTCGCCGGCCAACAGCCACGGCGCGAGCTCGCCGGGCGCCAGGCTGCAGGCCTCCCGGGCCGACTGGAGGGCCTTCGCGAACTGACCGTGGACATGACGGATCCGGCCGGCCAACCAGGGACAGGTCCAGTCGGAGGATCGGACGCTGCGGGCGCGTTCGAAGCAATGGTCGGCTTGTTTCTCCTTCCGTGACAGGAACACATCGCCCCGGGCCAGCCACACGTAGGCCGAATCCCCCCGCTCCTCGAGGCTGGCATCCGAGAAGGCCATCGCGTTTTCGCTGTCGCCCAATCGCCCCAGGGCCACCGCCTTCGAGGCCAACAGGTCGGGTGCCTGCGGGAATCGCTCCAGAGCCTTGTCGGCCCACAACCGGGCCTCGCGGAATTCGCCCAACTCGATCAATGAGCGCACCTGCCCCGCCCAGGCCGGGACACTGGCCGGGTTGTGTTCGAGCACGCGGGCGAAAAGGCGCAACGCCAGTTCGAAGTCGCCCCACTGGAACGCGCGTTCCGCCTCCGACGACCAATGCGACTCACCCGCCGCCGTCCGCACGGAGTGCTGGCCCGATGGCTCGGGCCCCGTCTCGAATTCCAGTTTTCCAAAACGGCTCATGGTTCGGCGCTCGGTGTGTCGAAGAACCATCGGCTATAGGCCCGGCCCAGGAAATCGGAATGTCGCACCGTCGACATGCGCAGGAAGGCCTCCGCATAGGCGCCCTCGGCACCTCGGAGCGCCCCTCCCACCACGCGAGGCACCAGAACCGTGGGCCAGACAAACCACTGGCCGGGTTCCACCACCTGTTCACCCTCGATCGGCATTCCGGAAAGTCGCGGCAGATCCCGACCATTGACCCGCACCGACCTCGGCGTGAAAGCGATGCGATCACCCGGAATCCCGAACACCTTGCCCAGGATCGGCCCTGCCGCGAACACGTAGGGGTTGTCACCCGACGGTTGGACGCGGAAGCCCTCTTGATGGAAGGCGATGGAGTCTCCGCGTTGCACGGCAGCGGCCCGAACCCTCGGATTGAACACCACCGTCCGGT
>CAIOKD010000073.1 GCA_903858835.1 uncultured Verrucomicrobiota bacterium | reverse complement strand
TCCTCGGCTGGATGTCGCTCTGGGCTTCGGGCGTATCCGGAGAGGTGACGGTCCTGGTTCCGGAGGCGGGGCCGCAGGAGGCCGTGCGGGCGGCGTTGAAGTCGCAGGCGGGTCGGCAGCAGGCCGAATCGGCGACGTGGAAGGTGTTCCACGGATTCCGATTCCAGGACCGCGGGCAGGAGAGCGGGATCACGTTCCGTCAGGTGCCGGTGGACGACGGGGCGCGCGACTACAAGGCGGTGCACTACGACCACGGAACGGCCATCGCGGCGGCGGATGTGGACGGGGACGGCCGGCCCGATCTGTTCTTCGCCAATCAGCGCGGGGGCAATCAGTTGTGGCGGAATGTGGGCGGTGGCCGATTTGCGGACATCACGGCCCAGGCCGGCGTGGCGATGGCGGGCAAGGTGAGCGTGGGGGCGTCGTTCGCGGACATCGACAACGACGGCCGGCCGGACCTGCTGGTCACCACGGTGCGCCAGGGGACGGTGCTCTTCCACAATGAGGGCGGAGGTCGGTTCCGCGACATCACGGCGGAGGCGGGCGTGTCTCCGGGCAAGCCGGGGCACGGGTCGGGGGCGGTGTTCTTCGACTATGACCGCGATGGGAAGCTCGATCTCTTCATTTGCAACGTCGGCGTGTACACGCGCAATGAGAAGGGCCGGGCCGGGGAGTATGTCGGGCGGTCCGACGCCTTCCAGGGCTGGCAGTACCCGGAGCGCAGCGAAGTCAGTCCGCTCTTGCGCAATCGGGGTGATGGCCGCTTCGAGAACGCCCCCGAGGCGACCGGTCTGGTGCATCGCGCTTGGAGCGGCGACGCGACCTTCTGCGACCTCGATGCCGATGGGTTCCCCGAGCTCTATGTCCTCAGCATGTCGGGCGAGGATCGCTACTACGGCAATCGCCAGGGCAGCCGCTTCGAGGACCGGACGGCGGCGTTCTTTCCCAAGACGCCGTGGGGTTCGATGGGCGTGAAGTTCTTCGACCAGAACCGCGATGGCCTGATGGACCTCTTCGTGACCGACATGCACTCAGACATGACCACGGCCCAGATCAACGCCGGGGACACCAACCTCACGGTGGCCTTCGAGAAGACCAAGAGTGACGCCTGGTGTGCGGCCGAGTGGAAGCCCGAGCAATACCGCGCGGCATCCCGCAGCCTGTTCGGCAATGCCTTCTTCCAGAATCAGGGTTCCGGCCAGGCCTTTGCCGAGGTGTCGGCGGCGGTCGGGGCCGAGACCTATTGGCCCTGGGGTGTGACCGTGGCCGACCTCAACGCCGACGGCGACGAGGACGTCTTCGTGACGGCGGGCATGGGCTATCCGCTGCGCTACGTGGCCAACTCGCTGCTGCTCAACGAGGGCGGCCAGCGATTCCTGAATGCAGAGTCGGTGCTGGGTCTCGAGCCGCGTCGGGGCGATCCGATGCTGCGCGAGGCCTTCACGCTCGACACGGCGCTGCCCGAGGATCGTCGTCACCCGCTGGCGAAGGGCCGCACCGGCAAGGTGCGGGTGATGGGAACGGCGAGCTCCCGTTCTTCGGTGGCCCTCGACGTGGATGGCGACGGCGATCTCGACCTGGTGACCAACGAATGGAACGACGCGCCGCAGGTGCTCCTGAGCGACCTGTCGGAACGCACCCCCCTGCGGTTCCTGCAGGTGCGGCTGATCGGAACGACCTCCAATCGTGACGGGCTGGGAGCGACGGTGCGTGTCCACTGCGGATCCCGGGTGCAGACGCGCTTCCACGACGGCAAATCCGGGTACCTCGCCCAGAGCAGCTTGCCGCTCTACTTCGGGTTGGGATCGGAGACGACCGTGGATCGCATCGAGGTCGTCTGGCCGTCGGGGCGACGGCAGGTCCGCTCCGGTCCGATCCCGCTCAACGGGACGCTGGAACTGGTGGAGCCGAAGTGACCGGTGGCTTGGAAGGGGCGGGAGCTGGGGCCGGGGATTTTGCGACCTTCATGGGCCGATAACCGATGCCGGCGTATTCGGGGGCCTGCGGCACCCAGTCGGGGTCAAAGCGGGGATCGGGCCCCTGGAGTCGGTTCTTGGCCCGGTCGATCACCTGCTTGGCGTCGTGGACCGGGCCCAGGATCACGCAGTTCTCCACGCGCCCACCGGCGTTGATGGCCAGCTCGTAGCGCGGGAATCCCGGCAGGCCGCCCTCGGCGCGATTGGCATGGAAGAGATTGGCGACATAGACGCTGTCGCCGCCCATGTCGTCGACCCCGTTGCGATTGCCGGTGAAGGTGCAGTTCTGCACCAGCGCCAGCGATTCCCAGAAGATGGTGATCGCCCCGTTGTTGGCGAAGGGCTTCTCACCGGACGCCTTGGCCACGAGGTCCTCGCCGGTGTTGGAAATGTTCCCCACGAAGAGGCAGTTGAGGATCTTGGCCGAGCTGCCCGCCAGCAGGTCGATGGCCGGCCCCGTGCCCTGGGCCCGGTTGTCGAGGAAACGGCAGCTGGCGATGAGCACCGGGGTCTCGCGGAATCCCTGCTGCTGCACCGAGATGCCCGCCCCGCAGGGCCGGGTGAAATTGTCCTCCACCGTGAGTTCGACCAGGCGCGGAGCCGATCGCCCGAACACCTTCACCGCGCCACCATCGGAGTAGAAGAAGTGGTTCTTGAGGATCGTGCGGTTGGGCTCCAGCGCCGGGGTGCCCTCCTTGGTCAGGAAGGCGTTGGCACCGGTCAGCCGGAATCCCCGCAACAGCGTGTTGGTGGAGATGCCGTCCCCGAAATACACCACGTGGTTCACCACGGCCGGGTGCGAGGGCTCCTGGCTTGCAGAAACTTCGGGATGGGCCGCGCTCAGGGTGACCTCTCCGAGGGCCACCAGGCGGATGCCATCGTGGCGGCGGTTGAACCACACCAGAGCCTGACGTTTCGAATCGGGTCGGTAGGTTCCCGCATGGACCCAGATGGTCTTCTGCACCGCGTTGGTGGCCGCCTGGTCGAGGGCCTCCTGGATCCGGTCCCCGGGCCGGACATGGTAGCCGTCGGTCTCCAGCGTGATCGCGCCCCGGGCCTCGGCCAACGACGCGGCGGCGCAGGCCAGCGCCTGCAGCCATCGGGTCGGTGCGGATCGGATCATGCCCGTCGATCTCAGCAGGCGGCAGGGGTTCGACAAGGCGATTCGGTGTGGGGCCTGGTCGAGTGGACCGGACCGAGGCCCGGGGTGGCACGGCGGTGCGAATCAGGGCCGCGGCTTCGCCTTGCTTCGCCGGAGGGCTCGCGCACACTCCGCGCGCTCCGGCGGTGCCGGTGATTCCCTCTACCTCGAGCTCCATGAACGCGATTCTCGCCCTCGAAGACGGTTCGGTGTTCCGCGGCCGCGGATTTGGCGCAAAGGCCTCGGCGGCCGGGGAGGTGTGCTTCAACACCTCCATGACCGGATACCAGGAAATCCTCACCGATCCGTCCTACAAGGGGCAGATCGTGACGATGACCTACCCGATGATCGGGAACACGGGCATCAACCGTCAGGACATGGAGTCCTGGAAGGCCCACTGCTCGGGCTTCGTGATCCGGGAATTGAGCCCGCTGGTCAGCAACTGGCGTTCGGATCTCACGCTGGCGGCTTACCTGGAGGAGAACGGCATCCCGGGCATCCAGGGCGTGGACACCCGGGCTCTGACCAAGAAGCTGCGGGTCCGCGGAGCCATGGCGGGGTTCCTGACGACCGAGCCGCTGTCGGATGCCGAGGCGGTGGCCCGCGCGCGGCAGTGGGGTTCGATGGAGGGGCGCAACTACGTCGTCGAGGTGACCCACAAGGAGGCCTTCCTCTGGGACGAGAAGGATCAGGATTCGGCCGACTTCACCGTCACCCAGCAGCACTCACCAGCCGATCCGCGGCAGGTGCGCCTGCCGTTGCGGCCGGCCGACATCCCCATCGTGGCCTACGATTTCGGCATCAAGTACAACATCCTGCGTCGCCTCCGGCAGCGGGGCTTCCGCATCCGCGTGGTCCCTGCGGGCACCTCGGCCGAGGAGGTGCTGTCGCACAAGCCGGCCGGGGTGTTCCTGAGCAACGGCCCGGGCGACCCGGGCACACTGGGCGGCATCGTCCGCGAGGTGAAGACGCTGGTCGACAAGGGCATCCCCATCTTCGGGATCTGCCTCGGTCACCAGATCCTGGGGCAGGCCCTGGGCGGCAAGACCTTCAAGCTGAAGTTCGGTCACCGCGGTGGCAATCAACCGGTGAAGGATCTGGAGTCGGGCCGGGTGGAGATCACCTCACAGAATCACGGATTCGCGGTCGACCCCGCGTCGCTGCCGTCCGACGTGGCGGTGAACCGCATCAACCTCAACGACCAGACCGTCGAGGGCCTGCGCCACAAGACCAAGCCGGTCTTCTGCGTCCAGTACCACCCCGAGGCGGCCCCCGGCCCCCACGATTCGTCGGTCCTCTTCGACGAGTTCCGCGACCTCGTGCTCAAGCGCGGTTGATCGCGCGTTCCTGCGTCCTCTCAAGCCTCAACGGGGAGGCGCGGATTCGGCCGGAGCGGGTTCCCGCGTGATCAGGAGCGCATTGCCCATCGGCCGTTCGCTGCCTTCGCACGGGTTGTTCATCACCTGTCCCCGGGCCCATAGCGTCGAGGAGCCGCCGCCGTCGAGGTTCAGGGCATCGGTGCAACCCAGGCGGGAGAGGTGCTGGGCCAGCTCGGTGAGGGACATCCCGACCGAGACACCGGGCTGACGGCCATCGACCTGCACCAGGAAGAAGTGCTCGGCATTCCAGCCGATCGCCGACCGCGGATGCCGGGCGTCCGACGATTGGAACGTCGTGGATTGTCCGTCCTTGAGCAGGGCGGGGCCACCCCCGAGCGCCGTGCGCACGTCGCGCAGGTCCGGCCGGGTCTCGGTCGAAAGCATCCAGATCGATCCGACCGGAAATGGGTTGGTGGGCTGTTTGAAACGTTCCGGCAGCGAGAGCACCACGCCCCGGGCCGGGATCGAGGTGTTGCCGCCGGAATGGATCGATTCGAGACGGAAGGCCGAACGCCGTCCCGCCTGGAGAGGCATGAGGGTGCCGGGCTCGGCGACGAGCAGGTATTCGGTGCCGTTGGCGGACGGGGTGCGGGGACCGAGGGCCGAGGTGTACACCACGGGCCGCTCCTGGCGTTCTTCGTTGAGACCGATGGCCCAGGAGGCCCCATCGGGGGTGATCATCGAGAGCAGCGACACCACCGGGCCCAGGTGCAGGGAACGGTCGGGGGCTATCCAGAAGGCGCTCTTGCCGTTGGGTGCCGACACCAGTTCGCCGTCCCGGATGCAGAGGCCTTCGGGATCGCCCAGGCAAGGTCCGTGTCGGGCGAAGAAGTCGCCATTGAGCGCCGCCAGCGGAAGCCCCCGGGATCGGGGAAAGGCGGCCGCCTGGCTCGAGAGGGTCGCCACGCCCAGTCGATCGCCGCCGCGGCCTCCCAGCAGCACGTGGATGCCCAGGTCGGGTCGATCACGCCGGATCCGGATCACCTGCACCGACCAGGGACCCTCGGGCAGGGTCTCCTGGGTGTACGAGAATCCCTCGCTCAACCGCGTCTTCGCGGCAGGCGGTCGCGCAGGCGGCGGCGCCTCGGAACGACCGCCCGAGTCCGCGCCGAGCAGCGGGATGACCTGCAGGAGACCCGTGAGAATCCAAGCCTGGAGGTTCATGGCGATCGGCGTGCTTCCGGGGCGGGGGTCGATCCTGCCGGGATGGGCGGGGTTTGGATCGGCAGGCGCACCACCAGCAGGCCGGTCGCGGTGGCGCGCTCACGCCCATAGCAGGGGCTGTTGAGGATCCGGTCTCCCGCGATCAGTTCGGTGGACCCGCCGCCGTCGAGATTGATCGCCTCGTGGCAGCCCAACTCGACGAGGAACTCGGACCATTCGGCGAGGGTCATGCCGATCGAGAGCCCGGCCTGCCGGCCATCCACCACCGCAAGGAAGCAGTGACTGTTGTTCCAGCCGAAGGCCGAACGCGGGTGCCGCTCGAAGGAGCGGGCTGCGGACTTCCCGGTGGGCCGTCCCCGGCGGACCAGTGCGGGTCCTCCACCGAGGGCCGAGACGGCCGCCCCGAGGGAGGGTTCGGTCTGCAGATCGAGCACGACCAGGGCCCCGGGGCGCAGGGCCTCGCGCCATCCCGGGCCGGCCCGGAGGATCAGACGGTCGGGACCCAACGAAGGGCGATGGCTTTGGACGGGGCCCTGAACCACGGCGCGGAGGCGCTGGCCGGCCTTGAGCGGCAGCCACGGGTGCGATCCGTCGCGCGACAGGATCCATCCCGAGGGCGGGTCCCACTCGATGGCTTGCGAGGCGGCGTGGGTCAGCACCACCGGCCGCGAGCCGTCGAAGTCCTCGTTCAGCCCGAAGGCCACCGGCTCCGAGTCGCCGACGCGCACGGTGAATTGGGGTTGCACGGTGTCGATGTGGGGCGTTCCGGCGTCGTCGAACCAGAGGCAGTCGCGCTCGATGGGAGCGCTGACGAGGCCTCCCTGTTGGATGAAAAGGCCCCTCGGGTCGCCGGGCAGCGGGTCGTTCTCGATGGCGTAGAAATCGCCGTTGATGGCGGCCACGGGCGTGCCGAGCGATCTCGGGAACAACGCCACCTGGTCGGAGAGCGGGTTGAGGCCGATCCGGTCGTGGAAGGCCAGCGAAGGGAAGAAACGGAGGCCCGCCCGGGAGCGATCCACGCGGACGACATGGATCGACCAGGGTTCCTCCCTCACGACATGGGCCGTGGCGATCCCGGGCGTCTCTTCCCGGAAGGCCAGCGGGGTTTCGGCGGCCGTGGTGGCCGTGGGGAAGGCCCAGGCCAGCGCCAGCGCCAGGACGAGGGAGATCCAACCCCGGACCTCATCGACCCTCGGGTCGCGGTCGGACCTTCCGCGAAGCTCGGAACTCCAGGCTGGCATTGATCGTGGGCCACGGGTGGCGGTCCCCGGGTTGGGTGGTCGATGTCGCATCATCGATCAGGCCAATCCTTTCCAGCGGCGCAGCGACCACTCCAGCACCAGCAATCCGAGCAGGAGACCAAGGAAGATCGGGCGGTCCCAGAGGGGCTTCCGGTGGAACTCGATCCAGGGCTGGGGCAGGTCTTGCCACAGGGCCTCGAGCCCGTGGGGTTCGGTGTCCGAGATCCGGTGGGCGACGCCTTCGCCGACGCGGGCCACGGCGGCCATCACGGCGGGCCGGGCCTGCAGATCGGCCAGTTCCGGATCGACGGATTCGGCGACCAGCAGTTGCCGGTCCACGCCCATCGCTTCATCGCCGCGCCGCGCCACGGCACTGATCACGACGGTTCCCGGACGTTGCAGGGTGACGGGGGCCATATAGGCCCGTCGGGCCGGATCGAACCGGGCCACGCCGATGGCGTTGCTCGAGGTGCCCGATCCGGCGAAGAGCGTCACCTCGGCATCGGAGACTTCGCGTTGCTCCCGGTCCCGCACCCGCACCGAGGCCGTCGCCGAAGC
>CAIOKD010000072.1 GCA_903858835.1 uncultured Verrucomicrobiota bacterium | reverse complement strand
TTCATCTGGTCCTCCAACCTGGTGCTCGACAACGAGGTGCTGGTCCGGTTCACGGGCAGCGCCGGCTCTGGCGGGGGCGGCACCACCAACCGAGCCCCGGTGTTCCCGGCGGGGGCCTCAGATCCAAGGCAAGTCCGGGTCGGGGACACCGTGCGTTGGGAGTCGGGCGCGACCGATCCCGACGGAGCATCGCAGAGCCTGTCTTATCGGCTCGCGCTGGGGCCGGTCGGGGCGATTGTGGATCCCGTCACCGGGCGTTTTGAATGGTCTCCCACGGCCGTCCAGGCCGCCCAGGTTCATACGGTGGCGGTGGTGGTGACCGATTCCGGTTCTCCGGCCCTGAGCGCCACCAACCGGGTGTTGGTGACCGTGCCCACGACCCGGCCCGACGTCGTGGTCGTGGTGACCGACGACCATGGGTTCGGTGACCTGGGTGCCCATGGCGGCCTTGCCAAGACGCCCCACATGGACCGCCTGGGTCGCGAGGGCATCCGCTTGGAGCGCTTCTATGCCACGCCCGTGTGCAGCGTCACCCGATCGGCCCTCCTGACCGGCCGGAATCCCATCCGCACGGCCGTCAACAATTCGCGGGGGTTGAGCCTTCAGGAACACACCCTGCCCGAGACCTTCCGTGCGGCGGGATACCAGACCCGGATGTTCGGCAAATGGCACCTCGGCGGCCTCTACAACACCGAGACCAACACCCTGATCAACGGCGTCTCCTGGCCGGTGATCAGGGAGAATGTCGAATACCAACCGCAGAACCGCGGTTGGGATTTGCACTACGGGGAATATACCGGGGCCATCAATTACCTCACGCATGTGAGCCAGGAGACCGGGTCCCTGGATTGGTGGCAGAACGGCAGGACGAACCTCGACGAGGGATGGTCCACCGACCTGTTGGCCGACCATGCCGTGCGCAGCCTTCAGGAGCGCGATCCGCTCAAGCCGCTCCTGATCTACCTGGCCTTCAACGCGGTGCATGGCCCGGTGAGCGCCCCGGCCGATTACCTGGCGCGCTACGCCTCAATCGGGACGACCAACGTCAATCGGCAAAAGATCCTCGCCGCCCTGGAACATATGGATGACGCCTTGGGGCGGGTCTTGCAGCAGATCGATGGGGGCGGCAACGCCACCAATACGCTGGTGGTGTTCTTTGGCGACAATGGCGGACAGGCATCCACCGGGGGTTCCAATCTGCCGTTGCGGGGCGACAAGGGTGATCTCTTTGACGGGGGCATCCACACCCCGGCGGCGATCCGGTGGCCGGGTGTGCTGCCCTCGGGCATCACCAACTGCCAACAATTCGTCGGGGTGGCCGACTGGTTTCCCACCCTTTGCGCCGCCACCGGGGTCCAAGCCTTGAACACCGTGCCGTTCGACGGGCTCAACCTTTGGCCACGACTCCTGCAGGCGACGAATGGCTGGAACGCCGCCGATTTTCGCTCCGCGCCCCTCGTGGCGGGCAGCAGCGCCGGCAGCGCTATCTTCGGACGCTTCCCGCAGGGTGGCGGATCGACCGTCTACAAGCTCATCCGCGCCAAGCAACCCGCCAATGCCGGTGGCGGGTTCAGTCAGAACCTCTTTGACATCCTCAACGACCCGCTGGAGCAGACCGACCTCATCGGACAGGCCGCCCTGGCTCCGGTCGTCACCTCCCTGACCGCGGTGCATGACGCCATCAAGCCCGAGGCCTACTCGCCCTCCATCGGAGTGCATCCCGAATCGGTCTCCGTGACCCCCGGCAAGCCGGTGACGCTCTGGGCGATGGCCACGATCTATGCCAAGGGGGCGCGGGCCCAGTGGTATCGCAACGGTGTGGCCCTGCCGGGTGCGACGAACCTGACCACGGTGGACACCAGCGTCTACTTGAGCCGAATCGACCTGCCCAGCGCTTCGGCGACCGATGCCGGCACCTATGAGGTGGAATTCGGCGCGAACTCGTCCGGGTGGCCGGCGAGCGTGCGCAGTCGCGGGGCGGTGCTCACGGTGTCGGGCGGTGGGAGTGGTGGCGGAGGCGGGGGTGGAGGTGGCTCCACGAACGCGCCGCCCAGCGACCTTGCCTACGACGTGCTCCTCGGGCGGCCCACCGATCGATCCATCACGCTGAACCTGCTGTCGCGATCCAACCTGACGGCCACCCTCGAGTACGGCACCGAGCCGGGCACGTATCCCTGGCGTTCCGAGCCTCGCACGGTGCTTTCCGGGGTCCCTTCGGTGATCACCCTCGAATCGCTGACACCCAACCAGCGCTATTTCTACCGTATCCAGACGTCGGTGGGCGCGGGCGACCCACCGCAGGCGGGATCGATGCGGACCTTCCACACCCAGCGGGCGCGGGGCAGCCGATTCACCTTCGCCATCGAGGCCGATCCGCATCACCGCGACAACGAGCCGGCGGTGTGGAGGCTGGCCCTGACCAATATGCTGGCCGATCAACCCGACTTCCTCATCGACCTTGGGGACACCTTCATGGAGGAGAAGATCGGCGCCACCAACGCCTACTACCTGACCCAACCGGGCATCTTCGAATTGCACGAGGAAGTGCGCCGGGGGTTCTTCGGCCTGGTTGGGCATTCGCTGCCGACCTTCTTGGTGAACGGCAACCATGAGGCCGAAGTGGGTTGGTTGCTGAAACTCCAGGCCATCACCAACAACCCCGCTGTTTGGGGAACCCAGGCCCGCCAGCACTACTTCCCGGTCCCCGTCCCCGGGGGATTCTACTCCGGGGCGAGTGCCGTGGATCCCGCGCTGCGCGGTCCCCGCGACGGATATTACGCCTTCGAATGGGGCGATGCCTTGTTCGTGACCTTGGATCCTTTCTGGTACACGAGCCCGAAGCCCGGACAAAACGGCTGGAGTTGGACCCTGGGTGTCGACCAATACCAGTGGCTCAAGCGGACGCTGGAGGGCAGCACCGCCCGGTTCAAATTCGTGTTTGCCCATCACCTCATCGGCGGCGGGCTCGGCAACCAGACCCGGGGTGGTTTGACCTACGCACCCTATTTCGAATGGGGAGGCAAGAATACCAACGGCACCGATGGCTTCGCCACCGAACGCCCGGGCTGGCCCATGCCGATCCAGCAGCTGCTCCTCACCCACGGGGTCCAGGCGTTCTTCCACGGGCACGATCACTTGTATGTCCGCGAGGAGTTGGACCTGCAGGGCGACGGGGTGCCGGAGTTGGTGTACCAGGAGGTGCCCCAGCCCAGCCGTACCCTCTTCGGTACCAACTCTGCTCCGGGCTACGGCTACACGAACCGCAACAGCGTGGTGTTGGGCAATTCGGGTCATCTGCGGGTGACCATCTCGCCCGAGGGGGCCGACGTGGAATATGTGCGCGTGTACCTGCCGGAATCCGAGGGGCCGGGGCGCACCAACCGGATGGTGGCCCATCGGTACACCATCCCACCGCGGTCGGTGCCGGCACCGGTGGTTGGATTGCGCCTGCCGGACACGGGTCAGACCAGCAAGGCGAACCTCCCGGTGAGCGGTGCCGATTCGGACTACACGCTCGATCCGCCGGCCTACCGGGACAACGGCGACGGCACCGTGACCGACCTGGTGACCGGTTGGACCTGGCAGAAGGTCGACGGTGGCGAGATGACCTGGGAACGCGCCAAGGCCTATGCCGCTACCAACACGCTGGCCGGCGTGGCCGCGGGTGGTTGGCGCTTGCCCACCGTCCACGAACTGGCCTCGCTGCTCCTCTATTCGCGCCAGAATCCGGCCATCGACACCGCGTTCTTCGCCGCCTCGGGCGGCAATGCCGACTACTGGTGGTCCAGGGACACGCTGGCCAACGACGCCTCGCGCGTCTGGGTGGCCAATGCCGGCGGTGGCACCGGACCGAAGGTCCAGAGCGAGACCCTCAGCGGTGGCGGGACCCTGCGCTACCACACCCGATTGATCCGCGGAACGGCTCCGGTCTCGCCGCCGCAGCCACGGTTCCGGTCCCGGGGTGATGGCACCGTGGAGGACCTCTGGACGGGGCTGATGTGGCAGCAAGCGGAGGTGGCCAGCCCCATGGATTGGGGACAGGCCCTGCAGAGCGCGGAGAATCTGACCTTGGGTGGTTTTCAAGACTGGCGACTGCCCAACATCCGCGAATTGCGCTCGCTCAATGACGAATCGCGCACCAGCCCCTCGATCGACGCCGCCGTCTTCCCGGGCGCGAAGGCTGGGCGCTACTGGGCCTCGACCCTCCAGAACAACCGCACGACCCATGCCTGGTTCGTCGAGTTCGTCAGTGGCATCACCAGCCAGACACCACGGGAGACCCTGCTTTGGGTCCGTGCGGTGCGCGGCGGATTCACCAACACGCCGCCGAGCCTGGTTCCGATCCCGGACCCGGTGCTGCGACCGGGCACGACCTTCCGCTGGACCAACGCCGCGAGCGATCTGGAGAGCGTGGCCTCGGCCCTGCGCTTCCGCGTGTTGGGGGAGACCCCAGGGCTCTCCATCGACCCGCAGACCGGGGTGATGGCCTGGCGGACGCCCGTGTCGCTGGTGCCGGTGGTGCAGCAGGCCGGGGTCGTGGTGTCGGATTCCGGCATGCCCGCTATGGGGGCGACCCAGTATTTCCGGCTCAATGTTCCGGCGTTGGCCCGGCCGCCGAGCCTGCAGGCCCGGATCGGAGACGGAGGCGCCTGGACCCTGCAGATCGATGGCGAACCGGGGCCCGGGTACCGCCTCCAGGCCTCGACCAACCTGACGTCCTGGAGCGACCTGGGGCAGTTCCTCCCAAGCCTCTTCCCTTGGATCTGGACCGATGAGGGGTCGACTTCGCCCCAGCCCTGGCGATTCTTCCGAGTCATCGCCGAGCCGGCTCCCGGTACCTCCCCATGAAGACCTTCCTGCGCCCCATCGCCATCGGTATCGCTCTGGCCGGCATGGCCGGACTCAAGGCCCACGACCTCGCTGACGGCGAGGCCACCCATGGTCCGGCGCCTGCCGAGGGCATCGCATCGCGTCCCGCACGACTGCCTCTCCGGGTGGCCGATGCCGCGGCGGAACGGTTGAAGCTCTTCGGTCGCTTCGGACCCAAGGTGCGCGCCAGCACCAATGCCACCCACTGGATCGTGGAGAGCGATGGCATGCCCGATCACCGCATGATGGTGGGCATCACCGCCTGGCAGCAGCAGGTGCCGCTACCACAGCCTTACACGGGCGACAATGCCTGGAGGATCCCGCGATTTCCGGTGCCCGCGGCCCAACCCCTCTCGGCGAAGGATCACTTTTTCCGCGGGGCGATCGCGCTGGCGGTGAACGGTGTCCCGATCTTCAATCCGATCAAGAACGATGGCCGCACCGATACCTTCCTCGCCGGCGAACTGGACGAATTCGGGGGACACTGCGGCCGGGCCGACGACTACCACTACCACATCGCGCCGACGCATCTGCAGGAGCGGGTGGGGCCGGGCCAGCCGATCGCGGTGGCGCTCGACGGGTATTGGATCTACGGGTTCACCGAGCCCGACGGGGCGCCGGCCGGGGCGTTGGATGCCTTCAATGGGCACAGCACACCGGGGCTCGGATACCACTATCACGCCACCCGCAACTACCCGTACCTGAACGGCGGTTTTCACGGCGAAGTGGTCGAGCGCGAAGGGCAGGTCGATCCGCAGCCTCGCGCTGAACCCGTGCGTCCGGCCCTGCCGCCGTGGCGGGGTGCCCGGATCACGGGCTTCGAGCGTCCCCAGTCGAATCACTTCCACCTGGAAGTGACGACCCCGGCCCGGACCCACCACCTCCATTACCATCTGAACACCAACCAAACGGTCACCTTCGAGTGGTCGGATGGATCGGGGCAGAGCCCCCCGGAAACGTATCCGCTGGCCTCTGGAAACCGGCGTGGACCGGGTCGCGATCCCGCTGGCCGGCCTCGCCGCCGTCGGGAACCATGAAGACGACCTTCCTTCCTTGGGCGTATCTGCTGCTGGGATGCTGTGCGCTGTTCGCCGCCGATGCCGGATCGACCCTGTCCCGACGCAGCCCCGCGACCGTCGTGGCCGCTGAAGTGCCCAAGGTTCCGTTGCGGTCGTGGCTGTGCCGGCCGGGATCGGATTCCATGGGGTTGAGCCTCTTTGCGCAGGAGACTTTGGAGGCCCGGGTTTCCTGGGGATTGTCGGGGCGGGCCATCCGGAGGCACTCCGAGTGGTTCGGCTTGAATCCGGGAGAGACTCGCGTGGTGCCCATGACCGGCCTCCTGGCGGACCGCGCCTACACCTACACGGTGGCCGTTCGGGGCATGCCCGACATCGCCGGGGCACCGTTGACCGGATCCTTCCACACCCGGCGTGCGCCACGATCCACCTTCAAGGTCGCCGTTCAGGCCGATTCGCACTTGGACACGGGCACCGATGTCCGGGTGTATCAGCAGACCCT
>CAIOKD010000071.1 GCA_903858835.1 uncultured Verrucomicrobiota bacterium | reverse complement strand
GTCGCTCCAGGCCGAGGCCCTGCCGCTGGACGAGACCTCGGGCGCGCTCGCGTACGTGGGGCGTGTGCCACGGCCGGATCCCGCCGTCGTGCAGCGGGCCCTACGTTCCACCAACGGTCCGACGCGCGACCTGTTCCAGCGGTTCCTTCCCGCCTCGCAGCGTCGCCGCGTGCTGGGCGAGGGGTGGGATGCGGCAGTCGTTCGGGGTTTGCCGGGCGATGCCATGCGCGGCCGAGATCTGTTCCACGCCGACTCGGGCCCGCAATGCGGTCGCTGCCATGTCGCCGAGGGGCGGGGCAGGGCGTTCGGGCCGGCCCTGGATGGGATCGCCTCCAAGCTTGATGCCGCAGCCCTGCTCGACCAGATCCGATGGCCCTCGCGCCAGATCGCCCCGGAGTTCTCGTTGCACCAGGTGGAGACCCGGGACGGCCTTCAACACGGGGGATTCTTGATCTCCAAGGAGGCGGGAAGACTGCGCCTCCGGGGCGAGGCGGGAACCGTGATCGATCTGCCGATCGAATCCGTGGTGTCCGACACGGTGTCGCCGGTGTCGGCCATGCCCGAGGGGTTGCTCGACGCCCTGACCGCCCAAGAGGCGGCCGACCTGATGGCCTATCTCCGGGGGCTGAAGGTCAAACCGTGATGGAGTGCGGACCTTGGCACCGGCGCTGACCCAGGTTCCGAGACCGGACGTCAGGCCATGTCGGAGGTGAAGTAGAGGATCCGGCTGCAGCTGGGGCAGGCCACCAGCTCGTTTTGCGCCTTGGCCGAGACCACCGACTGGGTGGGCAGCTTCATGTGGCAACCGCCGCAGACGCCGCCAGCGACGCCCACGATCAGGTTGTCACCCTTGGTCTTGAGCAATCGGTCGTATCGGCTGAGCACCGACGCATCGTCGATCCCTGAGGCCGCCGAGGCGCGGGCCTCGGTCGCACCGGCCAGTTCCGTCGCCAGATGCTTCTCGCGCGAGGCCAGGTCCGCCAACTGGCGGTCCGTCTCGGCCTTCAGTGCGGCATGGGCCTTCGTGGCCACTTCCACTCGGCGGGAGGCCGCTTCGATCCGCTCCATCAGGTCCAACTGCAGGTCCTCGAGGCGGGAAATCTCTCGCTGGCTGGTCTCGATCTGGTGCTCGTAGGCCTTGTACTGGTCGTTGCTGCGCGTCTCGTTCTGCTGAGCCCGCACCTTGCCGATCCGGTCCTTCAGGGCGTCGGCATCCAGTTCGAGCTTCTTGCGGTCGCTCTCGAGCTGCTGGGCCTCCTTCTTGATGGCCTCGTACTCGGTCGAGCCCGCCGCGGCCTTCGTCTGGATCATCTGCCGCTGTCCCGGGAGGGTGGCGACCTCGGCGCGAACCCGGATCAGGCGGCGGTCGCGGTCCTGGAGGATCAGCAGTTTCTCGATGATCGGGAGCATGGATCACGACGCTATCGGCTCCCCCTGCCCGGAGCAAGGCCCCGGACCGCCCCGAAACAAACCGTTGCCGGGCCGGGGGACCCGAGGTGGGCCGATGACGAAAGGATTCAGCCCACTGGCGCGATGGAAAGTAGGCGTTATCCTCAGGCCATGATGCGTTCTTATTCTTCCGTTTCTGGGTGTCGGGGAGCGCTGCTGGCGGCGGTCCTCTCGGTTTCGGCCTTCGCCAAGGACACCGCCCCCGTAGCCGCCAGTCCGGCTCTCGAGTTGGCCCGACAACTCAACCAGGCCTTCGTCGAGGTGGCCGATTCGGTCTCGAAGTCGGTGGTGGTCATCAAGGTCAAGACCAAGGAGGACCGCGAGGGTCTCGAACTCGGGGGCAATCCGTTCCTCGACCAGTTGCCCGACGACCAGCGACAGCAGTTCGAGAGGTTCTTCGAGCGGTTCCGGGGACAGCCTCGCCGTGGCCAACGCCCGCAGCCGGAGTCCACCGATGCCGAGGGCAATCCGTTCTACAACGGGCGGGGTTCCGGCATGGTCATGCGCGAAGACGGTTACATCCTGACCAACAACCACGTCGTGGAGGACGCCGAGGCCATCCTGGTGGTTTTCAAGGACGGCCGCGAGGTGAAGGCTCAGGTTCGCGGGCGTGATCCCGAGTCCGACCTGGCGGTGATCCAACTGTCCGAGAAGGTTCCCGGGCTCGTCCCGGTGAGGTTCGCGGATTCCGACAAGGTCAAGGTCGGTGAGTTCGCCATCGCCATCGGCGCGCCCTTCGACCTCGAGTACAGCGTCACCTTCGGCCACGTCAGCGCCAAGGGCCGCCAGGTGGAGGACATGCGAACGCTTTCCGACCAGGACTTCATCCAGACCGACGCGAACATCAACGTGGGCAATTCCGGCGGCCCGCTGGTCAACATCAACGGCGAGGTCATGGGCGTGAACTCCATGATCCGCACCTCCATGGGCGTGGGCGTGGGCATCGGCTTCGCCATTCCCTCCAACCTCGCCCGCGAGATCGGCGATCGCCTCATCGACGACGGCCGTTTCGTCCGCTCCTGGTTGGGCATCGGCATCGCCGACCTCCGCGAGTACCGGCGGTTCCGTGACATCGACACCAAGGCCAAGGACGGCGTGGTGGTGCGCTCCATCGAGCCCAATGGCCCGGCCTACGGATCGGACCTCAAGCCGGCCGACGTCATCACCTCGGTGGATGGCAAGCCGGTGGCCACCACCCAGCAGCTGCGGAGCCTGATCTCCCGCAAGAAGGCCGGGACCGAAGTCATGCTCGACGTGTTCCGCCGCGACGAGAAGATTCGGATCAAGGTCAAGCCCGACGAGAAGCCGAGCCGCGATTCCCTCGCCGCCAATCGCAAGTCCAAGCCGCCCAAGGAGGCCGCGGGCGTCATCGAACTGGGCATGACCGTCAAGCCCCTGACCAAGGAATCGGCCAAGCAGTTCGGGGTGGAGATGGCCGAGGGGGTGATCGTGACCGAGGTCCAATCCGGATCGCTGGCCGACCGGTACGAGATCAAGCCCGGCGACATCATCACCGACATCAACCACGAACCGGTGCGGAGCCCCAAGGAATTCCAGGCCGAGGTGGCCAAGGCGAAGGGCAGGGTGCTGGTGAGCTTCATCCGTGACGGCACGCCGCAGTTCGAGGTCCTGAAGGAACGCTCGAAGTGATTCGCCGGGCGCGATCGTGCGCCGCGTCGGGAGACGGCGACGGACATGCCCGAATCCCGAAGACAAACTCCCCAAGACCAGCCCCGGATTCCGCTTGGACTCCGGGGCTTTTTCGAGCCCACGTCCGCCTCGTCGGGCGTTTCCATGCCGACCGGGCTTGGGCCCTCGGACTCAGCCCTGCCCTCGGATGATCGCCACCACCGAGCGGGCGGGGTCGAGGTGATGCCGCGCGGCGGCACGGATGTCCTCCTCGGTCACCGCCTCGAATCGCTGGGTCTCCGTCTCGAAGTGGGCGTGGCCCAAGCCGTACAGTTCATCGAGGGCGGTGCTCATGGCGAAGCCTCCGAGTTCCTGCCGCGCGATCTTGCGTTGGCCGATGACCTTGGCCTTGGCCCGGGCCAATTCCTCGGAGCTCAGGCCCTCGGTGCGCAGGATCTCGGCTTGGGCCCGCAGTTCCTCCTCCACCAGACCGGTCTTATCGGGAGCCGTCCCGCAATAGAAGGCGAAGTGGCCCGGGGTCTGGCCCGTCAGCAGGTTGGCTCCCACGTAGTAGGCCAGGCCCAGTTCGTCGCGGATGCGCATGAACAGCCGTGAACCCATGTCGCTGCAGGCCTCCTGGATCAGTTCCAGCGCGAAACGATCCGGAGATTGCAAATGGGTGCCCGGGAAGCCGAGGACGACGACGGCCTGTTCCTTCTCTCGCGATTCTTCCGAGCGGGTCACCCGGTCCACGGGCGTCGCCTCGGGCAGCGGCGGCCTGGGCCGATCCGCCCAGCCCCCGAGCAGGGCCTCGAGCGTCGCCACCAGTTCGTCCGGATCCACGTCGCCGAACACCGCCAGAACCGCGTTGCCGGGCACGGTCCAGCGGGCGTGGAACTCCCTCAGGTGGGCCGGGGTCAGGCCACGGATCACCGATTCCCGACCCAGCGCATCGAGCCCATAACCCTGGTCGCCATGGAGCCCGCGCCGCATCGCCTTGAAGGCGCACTGCAGCAACTGGTCGCGCTGCCCCCGGATCGAAGCCAGTTGGGCCTCACGCTCGCGCTCGAATGCCGACTCCGGGAAGGTGGGGTGCAGGAGGATCTCGGTGAAGAGCCCGAGTCCCTGCTTGAGGTCCTCGCGCATCACCTCGCCGCTCAGTCCGAAGGTGTTGTTGCCGGCATAGGCCTCGATGCTGCCGCCCATGCTCTCGATCTCCCGGGCGATGTCCTCGGCCGAGCGGGTCGGCGTGCCCTTGATGAAGAGCCGCGAGAGCATCGAGGTGATGCCGTTGTTCTCCGCCGTCTCGATCCGGAGTCCGCCCTCGAAGACCGCCCGCAATTCCACGAAGGGCAACCGGTGGTCCTCCTTCACCAGCACCCTCAGCCCATTGGACAGGATCCGCTTCACGATGGGGTGGGTGACCGCCGTGGCCACCTCGAACTCCTTGGGAGCGTCGGTCTCCTTGGGCAGGAGCGCGAACACCGTGCGGTTGTCGTCGCGCAGGTAGGTCCTCACCACGCGGACCAGGTCGGCCGGCGTCACGGCCCGCACCGCCGCCAGGTAGCGCTCCGAGAAGTGCAGGTCCTGGGTGGCGATCCAGTTGCCCCCGAGGTCCTGGGCCTGTCCCTCCATCGTCTTGCGCGACGACAGGGTTCCCACCGTGAATTGCTTCACGGCCTTGGCCAACTCGGCGGCCGACACCGGTTCGCTCCCCATCCGCGCCACCTCGCGGAGGATGGCCGATTGGGCATCCGGGAACCTGCCGCCGTCGCAGACGCCGCTCACGCCGAAGAGGCCACTCAAGCCCGGCGTGTAGATCCACGCGCTGACCGAATGCGTCAGCGAGGTGCGTTCGCGGACCGCCTGGTAGAGCCGTGAGCTGCGGCCGCCCCCCAGCAGCGTCGACAGCACATCGAGTACCGGGACATCGGGGTGGGTCAGGTCGGGGATGTGCCATCCCAGGTGGAAGTGCGCGTGTTCGACCGGGGCCAGCTCCAGTTCCTCGCGCGGCGACATCTGGCGGGGTTCAGGCAGCAGGTAGTTCACCGGAATGGTCCGCGCCTGGGTTCCGGCATAGGCCTTGCGCACCTGCTCGATGACCGCATCGGCCCGCACGTTGCCCACCACCACCAGGAAGCAATTGTTCGGCGCATAATGGGCCCGGTAATAGGCCATCAGGTCGTCGCGGGTGATGCGATTGAAGAGGTCGAGCAGGCCGATCACCGGGTAGCGGTAGGGGCTCCTGGTGTAGGCGGCCGAAAACAGTCCCTTGCTGGAGCGGCGGCCCGGATCGTCTTCGCCCATGTCCATCTCCCGGCGGATCACGTCGAGCTCCTTCTCCAGTTCGTCGGCCGGCAGGGTCGCGTTCTGGAAGATGTCGCAGAGGATGTCGATCGCCGTGGTCGCCCCGGAGTCGGGCACGTTGATCCAGTACACTGTGCGGTCGAAGCTGGTGTAGGCGTTCATGTACCCGCCGGCCGCCTGCACCTCCTGGTCGATGCGGCCGGCCCCGCGGGTGCTGGTGCCCTTGAAGAGCATGTGCTCGAGCACGTGGGAAAGGCCCGCCCCGAGCCATGAGCCCTCATGGATGCTGCCCGCGCGGGCCCAGGCCTGAACGCTGACGACGGGCGCCGAGGCGTCCTCGCGGATGATCAATTCCAGCCCATTGTCGAGGCGATGGACCCGGACCCCCGAGGGGACCTGGGGCAGGCAGGCGATTTCCGTGTCGTGCGGCAGCGAATGCATGGAGGGCGATTGTCGGTCCGCCCCGCCGCGAGGCAAGCCTGCCGGGGAGTGGGGTGTTTGACCGGGATGGGTGGCATCGATATTCTGGGACGCATGGATCAGCCCGCCGACTCCCCAGCCTTCCCGGTCCGGCGCCAAGTCGGGCGGCCCTCGACTCCCCGGCAGGTGCTGTGGCAACTGGAGCAGATGCGGCGATTCGTTCAACAGCATGCCCATGGAAGACCAGTCATCGTCGAAGGAGACGCTTTCCCGGTTCGAAGAGTTGTTGGCAGGCCTCGTCCGGGCCGGAGTTGATTTCGCCGTGGTGGGTGGGGTGGCGGTGATCCTCAACGGCTACCACCGGCAGACCAACGACGCGGACATCCTGGTCGATCCTTCGCCGGACAACATCCGACGCCTCCTGACATTCCTGGGCGGCTGGGGTGAGGGTTGGTCTCGGGAACTGCGACCAGAGGATTTTGCCGCGCAGGAGGGATCCATCCGGGTTGTCGAGGAGTTTGAATTGGATCTGTTCACCCAGATGACCGGCCGCCGGTTGAGCGATTTTCGCCAGGAATTGAGGTATCTGCAGTCGGGCGATTGTCGGATCGCCTACCTTCATCCCACCCAAATCATCGAACTCAAATCAGGTTCATGGCGTGACAAGGATCGCCTCGATGTGGCTGCGATGAAGGAAATCCTCCGCCGTGAGGCCTCCGGAGAGGTGCGCCCATCGGTCTGAGGGACGTTCCGGGTGCGGGCTTTCAAAACGGGCGGGTAATTCGTTGACGCCCGTTTCCCGGGGCCAACAGACTTGCGGAACGACCAAATTGCGTCCTTTTTCCCAAGAACATGAGCACCGCTTCCGCTTCCCCGACCGTTTCCAAGGGCCTTGAAGGCATCGTGGCCGCCCATACGCGGCTCAGTGACGTTCGCGGAGACATCGGACAGCTCATCTATTGCGGCTACGACATCAACGAGCTGGCGGGGAAGGTGAGCTACGAAGAGGTGGTCCACCTGCTGTATCACAACCACCTGCCCAACTCGAAGGAACTGGCCGACCTCAAGGCCGTGCTGTCGGGCTACCGTGAGCTGCCCCAGGGCGTGATCGACATGCTCACCAACCTGCCGAAGGACTGCCCGCCCATGCACGCCATCCGCACCGGCGTGAGCGCTCTGGGTTGCTACGACACCACGGCTGACGATGACAACATGGATGCCCAGCGCCGCAAGGCCCTTCGCCTCATCGCCCAGATTCCGGTCATCACGGCCTATTTCCACCGCTCTCGCCAGGGTCTGCCCCTGGTCGCCCCCGATCCGAAGCTCGGCGAGGCCGCCAACTTCCTGTGGATGATCGACGGCGAGAAGCCTTCGGTCGAGAAGGAGAGCACGATGGACATGTGCTACGTGCTCCATGCCGACCACGGCATGAACGCCTCCACCTTCAGCGCCCGCGTCACCATCGCCACGTTGAGCGACATGTACTCGGCGGTGACCACGGCCATCGGCACCCTCAAGGGCCCTCTCCATGGCGGTGCCAACGAGGGGGTCATCAAGATGCTCAAGGAGATCGGTTCGCTCGACCAGGTCGATGCCTACGTGGCCGACTGCCTGGCCCAAAAGCGCAAGATCATGGGCATCGGCCACCGCGTGTACAAGGTGCTCGACCCGCGCGCCCCGCACCTCAAACGCATGGCACAGATCCTTTCGTCGAAGCTCGGCGAGCCCAAGTGGATCCAGATGTCGGAGCGCATCGCCGAGCTCATGCTCAAGGAGAAGAACCTCCACGCGAACGTCGATTTCTACAGCGCCACGGTCTATTACAGCCTCGGAATCCCGACCGACCTGTTCACCCCGATCTTCGCCATCGCCCGCACCAGCGGTTGGACCGCCCACGTGCTCGAGCAGTTGGCCGACAATCGCCTGATCCGCCCGCAGTCGGTGTACACCGGTCCCGTCGGCCTGACCGTCGCCCCGCTGGCCCAACGCGCCTGACCTTCGGGACCCGGACCTCCCCGCCGCGGCCTGTGCGAGACTCCCTCTCCGGTACCCGGAGGGGGAGGGAAAGATCGCCGACCCGATCACGGAATCCTCCCCTTCGATACCAACCCTTAGGAAGATCCAGCCTGAACTGAATGAACATCCACGAGTACCAAGCCAAGCAGTTGCTCAAGCAGTACGGTGTCGCCGTCCCATCCGGTGAGCCCTGCAAGACCGTCGCCGAGGCCAAGGCGGCCGCCGAGAAGCTTTTCGCTTCCGGGCACACCCTGGCCGTCGTGAAGTCCCAGATCCACGCCGGCGGGCGCGGCAAGGGCACCTTCAAGCATGGCTTCAAGGGCGGCGTGAAGCTGGCCAAGTCGGTCGACGAGGTGGTGAACCTCGCCGAGAACATGCTCGGCAAGACCCTCGTCACCGTGCAGACGGGGCCCGAGGGCCGCGTGGTGCAGACCCTCCTGGTCGCCGCTGCCGAGAAGATCCTCAAGGAGTTCTATCTGGCCGTGCTGCTCGATCGGGCCAACAGCCGCCCGCTCATCATGGCCAGCACCGAGGGTGGAGTGGAGATCGAAGAGGTCGCCGCCCATTCCCCCGAGAAGATCATCAAGGAGTGGGTCGATCCCGCCGTGGGCATCCAGCCCTTCCAGGCCCGCAAGATCGCCAGCGGCCTCGGCCTCAAGGGCGACGCCTTCAATGGCGCCGTGAAGCTCATCATGGGCGTGTACAAGACCTGGTGGGAGTGCGACGCCTCGATGGTCGAGATCAATCCCCTGGCCGTCGTCGAGACGCCCTCGGGCAAGGAGGCCATCGTCTGCGTCGACGCCAAGATTGGCCTCGACGACAACGCCCTCTACCGCCACTCCGACATCCAGGCCATGCGCGACCTGGCCGAGGAATCACCCCTGGAGATCGAGGCCAGCAAGTACTCGCTCAACTACATCAAGCTCGACGGCAGCATCGCTTGCCTCGTCAACGGTGCCGGTCTGGCCATGTCCACCATGGACATCATCCAGCACTTCGGCGGCATGCCGGCCAACTTCCTCGACGTGGGCGGCGGTGCTTCGAAAGACCAGGTCTCAGCGGCCTTCAAGATCATCCTGAGCGATCCCAACGTGAAGGCCATCTTCGTGAACATCTTCGGAGGCATCATGGACTGCAACGTGATCGCCACCGGCATCGTCGAGGCCGTCCGTGAAACCGGCCTCAAGCTGCCGCTGGTCGTGCGCCTCGAAGGCAACAACGTCGCGGCCGGCAAGGCCACGCTGGCCTCCTCGGGCCTCACCATCATCAGCGGCGACACCATGGCCGATGCCGCGAAGAAAGTGGTCGCCGCCGTAGCCGCCTGATCCCGGACACGACCCAGCGCAACGAAACGAACCCCTTACTTCCCAATAGCATGTCCATTCTCGTCACTCCGCAGACCCGGCTCCTGGTGCAGGGCATCACGGGCGCCTTCGGTGCCCGCCACGCGCAGTTGTCCATCGACTACGGCACGCAGGTCGTCGCCGGTGTCACCCCCGGCAAGGGCGGCCAGATCTTCGAACACCGCGGCGTGAAGGTGCCGATCTTCGATACCGTCGCCGAGGCCGTCCGCGAGACCAAGGCCACGGCGAGTGCCGTGTTCGTGCCGCCGCCGTTCGCCGCCGACGCGATCCTCGAGGGCGTCGATGCCCGGCTCGACCTGGTCGTCGCCATCACCGAGGGCATCCCCGTCAACGACATGATCAAGGTGAAGCGCGCCATGCAGGGGAGCGCCACCCGCCTCATTGGTCCGAATTGCCCGGGTATCGTCACACCGGGCGAGGGCAAGGACTCCCACGGCGGCTGCCGTATCGGCATCGCCCCGGGCTACATCCACAAGCGCGGCAACATCGGCGTGGTCAGCCGCTCCGGCACCCTGACCTACGAGGCCGTGTACCAGCTCACCAGCCGCGGCGTCGGCCAGTCCACCTGCGTGGGTATCGGTGGCGACCCGGTCAACGGCACCTCGCACCTCGATGTCATCCAGCTGTTCATGGCCGATCCGGACACCCACGGCATCATCATGATCGGTGAGATCGGCGGCTCCGCCGAAGAAGAGGCAGCCGAGTGGATCAAGACCCACGGCACCAAGCCCGTGGCCGGCTTCATCGCGGGCGCCACCGCGCCTCCGGGACGTCGCATGGGTCACGCCGGCGCCATCGTCAGCGGCGGCAAGGGCACGGCCCAGGCCAAGTTCGACGCCTTCCGTGCCGCCGGCATCGGTGTGGCCGCCACTCCCAGCGAGATGGCCGACACGCTGCTCAAGATGATGTGATCCCTTCAGGCCGACCTCCGTGGGTGACCACGGAGGTCGGCCATTTTCCTGCCCGGATGCACTGGCTCGACTGGATGACCGACCTTGTCGGGTTGATGCTCTGGCTGTCTTGGCGCGGATTCGGATCCCAGCCCGCCTCGTCCAGGCCCGCGCTCACACTGGTTTCCAACCTCCGACCCGCCGATGGCGCCCGGCCCCGGGGAGGCCCCCTGGCGCTTCCGGGCCTCGGAGTCCTCCTGCTGTCCCGGGCGGCGCTCCACCACACGCTTTCGCCGCACTTCGCCGAGGCGGTGCCCTGGTCGATGGGGGCCGTGACCGTGGTCTTCAGGAGCGACCTCTGGTTCCGGATCCTCGGCCACTCGCTGTTGAGTTGGCTCGGCATGGTCCTGAAGGCCTACGTCTTCTTCGCCTTCCTGGTGACGCTGCGCCGGTCGGATGCCGACACCGACCCGATCACCCAGTCGCTGAAGGCCGAACTGGGGGCGGTGGGCCGCTGGCCCTGGGGCCTGGCCCTGGTCCCGTTTCTTGCGGGGTTGGGGGCGTTGTGGTTGCTGGCGTCCCCCGCGCTGGTCTCGGCCGACCTGGTGCCCGCCAGAGCCTCGATCGCCCACGCGCTCCAGCAAGCCGTCGTGGTGGCCCTGGGGGGGCTTGGTTTCCTCAAGTGGCCGATGGTCCTGCTCTGCCTCATGCGCTTCCTCCTCAATCACGTCTACCTCGGGACCATGCCGCTCTGGGAATACCTGCACGCCACTGGCGGCAAGCTTTCCGGTGGGCTGGAGTGGCTCCCCTTGCGGTGGGGCCGGATCGATCTGGCCCCGTTGGCGGCCGCCGGATTGTGCTGGATGGTCGGACATCTCATCCAGGGAGGCGCCCCCCGTCTCTTCCTGCGCCTGCCGCTGTGACCGCGGCCTTCGTCCGAGAATCGCCCCGGGGGGCGGTGTTGAGCCTCCGGGTGATCCCGCGATCGTCCTCCAATGCCGTGGCGGGCATCCATGGCGATGCACTCAAGGTTCGTGTGACCGCGCCTCCGGTGGACTCCGCCGCCAACGCCGAGGTGACCCGTTTCCTGGCCGGGGTCCTGGGGGTTTCCCGGGGTTCCGTCCAACTGCTGCGGGGCGACACCAGTCGGCAGAAACAGGTGCTGGTGGCCGGGATGACGGCGCAGCAGGTGGTGGAGCGCCTACGCCCCCTGCTGGGCGGAGTCTGAAGATTCCTGGCCCGGATGCGGCCAGGGGCTCAATTCATCTGGGCGAGGCAATCGGTCAAGAACGGGAGCAACTGCTTCTTCCGTGAGACGACACCGTTGAGCTCGAAGACACCGGGTTCACGCTCCGGGTATTCGATTGTCTTGAGGAACGTCTCGGTGCCGGCCACCAGCAGTAGCGAATTCTGCACCACCACGTCGGTGACGAGCAGCGCGGAGAAGAGGTACTCGTGCCGCGAGCGGTAGGCCTCGAGCGCGGCGGAGACCTCGGCCTTCCGGATCTGGAACTGCTCGAATCCAGTCTCCTCGATCTGAGCCACGCTGAAGCGATGGCCCCGTTCGGTGTACTCCTTGCAGTCGGTCGTGATGGCCTGGGCGGCCGGCTTGGCCGTGAGCACCGAACCGGAGTTGAAGAGCTGTTCGGTGAACCGGGTGGCATCCACCTGTGCGATCTTCTCCAAACGCGACAGGATGGCGGCATCCCGGGGGGTGGTGGTGGGGGAGGTCAGGTTCAGGGTGTCTGAGACGAGGCCTGCCAAGAGCAGGCCCGCGATCGACTCGGGCATCTCGACGCCGGTCTGGAAGAAGCAGTCGGCGACGATGGTGCTGGTGGAGCCGACCGGTTCGTTGCGGAACAGGATGGGCTGGTGGGTGGTGAAGGAACCGATCCGGTGGTGGTCGATCACCTCGATGATCTCCACCTTGTCGGCACCCAGCACCGCCTGGCTCACCTCGTTGTGGTCCACGAGGATCAGCCGTCGGCGGATCTGCTTCAGGAAGTCGGATTTCGAGAGCATGCCCACCACCCGGTCGTCGCCATCCACCACGGGGAACGCCTGGAATGCGGAGGCCGCCGCGATGCCTTGGATGTCGGCGAGCCTCTCGTCGGCCCGGAAACTCAGGAAGTCGTCGCGCAGCAACCGTTCGACCGGGATCGCCGCCCGGCAAAGCATCGCGCTGGTGGCCGAATCGTGCGGAGAAAGGATGAGGCTGACGGAATGGTGCCGGGCCAGGGCCAGGATCTCCTCGGAGACCGTCTGCCCGCCCGTGACCACCAGCAGGCGGACCCCGCCCTGGATGGCCGTGCGCTGGATGTCCTCGCGGTCGCCCACCACGACGACCAGCCTGTGGGCCGCGTAGTTCTGGAGCCGCTCGGTGAAGCTGATGGGCTTCATCGCCGCCACCATGAGGATCAGGTCCTCATCCACCGCGTCGTTGAAACCAAAGAGGATCCGCCCGCCCAGGGTCTTGGCCAGGCCCTGGATGGAGGCGACGATCCGTCGCGAGTCGAAGATCCGGTTGGGGGAGGGGAAGAAGAATTTGCTCGCCTTGAAGACCGAGAGGAGGCCGCGGCAACGGTGGTTCTCGTCGAGGATCGGCAGCACTCGGATGTTGCGCTGGTCCATCACCGACATCGCCTCGGAGATGCTGGTGCGCGGCGAGACGGCCACGACGCGGTCCACCATGACGTCGCGGACCTGGGGCGAGACATCGGCCACGAAGCGAGGGGGTGGCACTCCGAAGGTCTTGAGCACGAAATCGGTGCGGTCGTTGCAATCGCCACACCTCGCTGCGATGGCATCCTTCAGGCCGGTGCGACGCTTGAACTCCGCGTAGCCGATGGCCGAGCAGATGGCGTCGATGTCCGGATTACGGTGTCCGATGACCAGGGTTTCGCTCATGCGGTGGCGTCATCATGGCGGACCCGAGGGCTCGTATCAATTGTGGGGAAGCATTCCTCCCCGATGGAGCGCCTGGGAGACTCCGTTCCGCGCTCCTTCTCCCTGCGTAGGCAGTTAGTTTTTGTAACTGAACACGGCAAGCCCTTCTTAGCACCGTCAAGATCTGCTAGGCCGTGAAGTTCAGGTTGGCCCGGTGGGAGCCGAATTGTATGGATGCACCGTGTGATAGCCCTGCATTCGCTGGCTGACCGATTGCTGCAGGGTCGATGCAAAGTGTTAAACCCACCTGTCATCACTCCTTGTCGCTATCCCTGACGAACCTCGCGATGGTTGTGATGTTTTGCAGCGCCTCTTTTGCCACCGCTTGATCGGTGATTTTGATGCCGTAATTTTTGTCGAGGGCGACAACCAATTGGAGCGCATCAACAGAGTCCAATCCCAAGCCGCCGGGGCCAAAGAGCGGAGTATCAAATCTGATTTCCGCTGCTGGAGTTGGAAGCATCAACGTGTCCACCAGCATATTGCGGATCTGCTCGAGCAGTTCAGTTTCGGTCATGGGAGCTCCATTTATTTAGAGGCCCAGTTGGCACATTTTCAAAGGATTCCGCCGTCCACCTTGAGTATCGCTCCCGTGATGTAACCGGCGTCATCGTTCGCTAGGAAATCTATTGCTGCGGCCACGTCCTCCGGACGGCCCAACCTCCTCATGGGAATTCGGTCGAGCAGCGATTTGCGATGGTCAACGGGGAGATTGGCGATCGCATCTGTTTCGACGTATCCGGGGCAGACTGCGTTTACCGTGATGTTCATGCGGGCAACCTCTTTGGCGAGGGATTGGGTGAAGCCGATGACCCCTGCTTTCGATGCGGCGTAGTTGGTTTGACCCGGCGGTGCGAGGAGAGCGCTCAAGGATGACACATTCACGATTCGCCCGAAGCGCTGACCGATCATGGTTCGCATGACCGATTGGCAGCCGTGAAAAACCGAGTCCAGATTGGTTGCGAGCACTCGGTCCCAAGAATCGGCGGGCATTGTGGCCAGAAGAGAGTCTTCGTGGGTCCCGGCATTATTGACCAAAACATCTAACCTACCCGATTTTTCGACAATTTCGGTGACCACCCGGTCCCATGATGGACGGTCGGTCACGTCCAATGAGGTCACCAGCGCGCGACCGGCAAACATGTCAGCCAGTTGGTCGGCCCTCTCCCGGCGCGAGTGGACACCGAGCCAGACGATAGCGTCCGGAGTCTTCGAAAGAATCCTCCTCGCAACCGCAAGGCCGATTCCACCATTGCCCCCCGTGACCATTGCAACTCGAGGATTATTCTTGGGGTTCATGTTCTTGAGATGTGATGAAATCGAGGTGGTTGGGTTTGCTTCACACCTTTTAATCTCGGACGAAGAGCGCTCCTCTGGCTTGGAAGTTTGAGCCAAAGATACCAACCGCTGCAGAGTCTCGACCATTGGCTACAGCCGCAACGGCTGAAGCTGCAGCCCAGGCACCTCCGGCAGCTAACCCGTCACCCAACAAATCGGCCACGTTTCCGTTTCCCTCCGAAAGGCAGCTGCCTTGTTTCTGAGGTGCCAGCCAGTCCGACACTGGAGCTCCCTCCTCCATCAGTTCTTTGACCATATCTGACCAGATGTCACTGCGACGCTTGGCCCGAACAAACGGGTGCGCTCCGGTGATCAATTTCAATCGGATTGGCGATGGTTTGGTGCTCAGGAGCAAAGAGCCCGCTCCTTCAGCAATCGGAAAATGGCTGAGCAGCCTGCCGGCTTCTGCAGTTGCCCATCCTGCTTCTTCGCCTCCAGTAACGACGCAGGTCTCAACAACCCCTTCACTCAACCAAGTCGCGGCGGTTGAAAGCCCGTCAATGAACCCGGTTTGGTCGGCCACAAAGGTGTAATTTCGCTCGGTAGAGCCGAGGATGCTGCTGAGGTGGGAAGCGGGAGCATTGTAGACAGTTTCTGGAAAAAGGAGCGGACTCGCTGTTCGGGGCTCAGTGAGGACTTCGCCGTAAAACCGCTCCGAGTAAATCACACTGCCTCCCATCACCGAACAAATCACACCAACACCCTTGGACTCGGTTGGTCTGTCGGTCAGCCCCAACGCTTCAAAGGCAGCTCCCACAATGTAGTGGGATACCGGACTGGCGCGCCTCAAGCGGGGAACCGCGAGAAACGGAGGTCGAGAGGTTCGGTTCGGAACTCTGTAGACCGAAATCTTGAAGCCGTCCGGACGCTGAATCTGCGTCAAGGCTGGGCGGTCATTCTGGGCGAGTGCTGACATCATGGATCCCATCCCCCAGCCAACCGGTGACACGGCACCCCATCCGTGGACATAAATTGGGTTCATATCTCCCTCCCGAACACGAGACTCGCGTTGGCACCTCCGAAACCGAAGGAGTTACTCAGAGCCAGACTGAATTCCCGGTCTTGAGAGTTTACAACCAATGGGAAATTGCAGTTCGGGTCCACTTCATCGGTAGGCCCTTGGGGC
>CAIOKD010000070.1 GCA_903858835.1 uncultured Verrucomicrobiota bacterium | reverse complement strand
CGGAGACGCTGGGAAGCCGGTGCCTCGCCGTAGGAGATCCAGCAACCGTCGTCTCCCTTCATCCAAGTGAATCCGGTCGGTTCGGCCGGCAGGATGACCGGCTTGGAGAGGACCGGCTTATCCGTCGAGACCGAACGCCATTCGCGACCGGAGACGACCGCCAACCATCGTCCGTCGTCGGACCAGGACCAACGCACCGCCGCTGGATGAGTGGCCGATACGCCCGCCTTCCACGGCCAACTCCCGAGGACGCGCCCGGCGGGCATCGAACGTAATTCCAGCATTCCGGAGGCGGTGACGGCCGCCACCTGGGCACCCTCAGGCGAGAACGACGCGGAGACCCAGACTGATGCGGCACGGAACGGGACCGAGGCGACGGGCTCGACGGTGACCGGTCGGCGCTGCCAGAGGCGCACCTCCCGGAATCCGGCCGTCGCCAACCATTGGTCGTCGGGACTGAAGGCCAGGGCCCCCACCACATCGCGCTGGGTGGCCCCATCGAGGGACGGGTCTTCCAGACGACCCAGAACGCGGCCCGTGGGCACCTCGAGCAGGGCGACGCGGTTGGCGCGGGCGACGGCCGCGATGGTGGCCTCCGAATCGAAGGCTACGGCGAAGCTGGATTTCCAGTCGGTCGGGATGGGCTTCCATGCGGGTTCCACCACCACGGCCTGATCGGCCTTGGCGCCCTGCTCGATCCAGCGCCACAGGAGCCCCAACTCCCGCGGCGTGAGGTCGCGCGCGTTCGACTTGTTGCCCGCCGGGGGCATGACCAGATCTTCCACCTGATGGGCCGCGGACTTGAGGACCAGGCTCTCAGCCGGCTTGCCGGCCACCGCGCCCGGGCCGGTGTCGCCCCCGCGCAACAGGGATGCCGGGGTCTCGAGGTTCAGGCCGGCCTTGGCCCGGGTCTGATTGTGGCACGGCAGGCAGTTGGCCTGGAATGGCGGCAGGATGTCCTTCTGGAAACTCACCGTCGTTGACGGGGCCACGCCGTCGCGGTCGATGGGCAGAGGAGTGACGGCCGCATTCGCGAAGCACCCGACGATGAGCCCCCAAGAGAACCCGAGGCACCGGAATCGTGCAGCGCGGAACAGGGAATCCATGGAAACGCGGGAGGTCATGGCCGTGCCTCCTTGGCTGCCGCTGCGGCCACCGTGGCAGTGAAGGGCTCGGACCACAGGGGCACAGTGACGTCCCGGGGCTTGGCCTTGTCATCCGCGGCCTTGCGACGGGCTTCGGCCTCCTTCTTGCGGGCTTCGGCGGCGGCTTTGTCGTTCGCCTTGGCGGAGGCCAGGGCCGTCTCGGCCGCCTTCAAGTCGGCCTCGGCCGCTGCGAGTGCCTCGGGGGCCTGACGGTATTTGCCGGCAACCCCGCCCTGGAGCCAGAGGACGTGATTCCCCGCGGGCAAGCGTGCCTCGCCCATCGAGACCTCCGCCACGAGGTTGGTGGCCTTCTCGGGCACGCTGATCTCCTTGGCTTTTTCAAACGCGGGGTGACCGCCGACCTTAAGCGTGAAAGCCCCCTGGAATTCTCCCCGCCGCTCGATCTGCAGAGGCAGCTTCCAAGCGGCACCGTCGGCCGAGGCCGAGGCGGTCCCGACGCGGATAGTCACCGGGGCCCACTCCTGGGAAACCACGCCGACGGAGCCCGCCCGGGAGCGCCGGACCACGGGATTCTCGTTGTTGAAGTCGGGCACCTGCCAGACGACCGAGGCGGACGAGGCCGTCCGGCTGCGGGTCCCCGATCCCGCTCCCGACCTGCCCACCACCCGCCAGGGTCCAGAACCGGAGGCCTCGGCATCGGCCGTCAACAGCAGCACCCCGGTGTTCTGCCCGGAAAGGATGCGCGTCGGTGCGACCCGGACTCCGGAAGGCAAGCCCTCGGCGCCCAGTTCGATATCGCCCTGGAAACCGTCGCGCCGAAAAACGACGACCCGGAACGCCACCGTCTGTCCGCGACGGAGCACCGCGGGCATCACATGGATGGCGCGATCCTCACCAACCCGCGCCGGCGGCATCGGGAAGGCCACCAGGTGGAAGTCCGGGGACTCCCGGCGGAGGGACAGTCGATACGGATACTGGGCCGTGGTATCGCCCCGGCGGAAACCATCCCGGACCAGGATCCGGTACCGACCACTCTCCGGGACCTCCCATCGGGCGGCGGCATCCCGGTGCGCCGTAGGAAACTCGCGATCGCCGAGGTTCTGTTCCGTATCACCCAACTCGAGCACATCGACCCAGTCCCGGGATTCGGGCGCGGCCTGGGCCGACTTGGCCCGCTGGATCACCCCGATCGGATCGACCGGGAATCCCCAGCGCTCGGAGGTCAACTCCACCCAGAACACCTCCCCTTTCTTCGCCTCGAACACCACTCCACTGTTGCGACTCCGCTGCGGAAACAGGCTGGAGAACTCACAGGGGGGCGTGACCACCACCAGTCCGGTAGGCGCGCCGGCGATCACCGGCAGCGGGGACAAAGCCAACGGAACCGGCGGGATCGGAAGCATTCCGGGCCGCGCCCCCGAGGGGCCGGATCCACGCCAGAGCCAAGCTTCCGGAACCAGCGGGGTGATCGGGGGCACCGGCAGGGCTGCCACCGTCGCGGCGGGGACCTCCGGTTCGGTGGGCGGAGTGATCTCCAAAACCTGCTGCTCGAGCGGCTCACCGTCGGCGGCCAACACCGTCGAGGGCGCGCCCCCGGGCAACCGACGGCCGTAGAGCGTAACCTGCTGGGCTTTTCCCGCCTGAAGCACCATCGGCACGGCGAAGGCGATCCTCGGCCGCGATGTCAGCCGAAGGCGGAATGCGTGCGTATCACCGCCGCGGTAGAGGGAATCGCTCAGTCTCAACAGGTAGGTGCCCCGAGCGGGCAACCGGAAATCAAACCACTCGCGACGCCGAACCCGGGCCAACTCGGCGCCCGAGGCGTCGGTCAGAGCGAGGTCGGGGACCAGTCGCGAATCGAGCTCGCGGGCCTCCACGCGGGCGCCCAGCGCCTGGCCGGCCTCTCCCTGGAACCGGAACCACAGCACCTCCTGAGGCGCGACCCGACCATTCACCACCGCCTCAAGGGGAAGCTCAAAGGCCTTCTCCAGGGACACTGGAGCCTGGGTCCATCGAAGCTCTGGCGAAGCAACGCCGACCGCGAAGGCCCGCGGATTGGAAACCCCGTACCTTCCACGCACCCGGACATCGAGGACGCCCTCCGGAAGGTCTGCCGGCAATGCGACCCGGAATCGATCGGAACTTCCCGGCACTGGTGTTCCGGTGACCCGGGGATCGGAGAATTCGAGGCCCGCGGCCTCATCGAGGTCGGATCCGGTGATCGCCACCTCGACGGATGACCCGGCGGCACCGCCCGGCGGAAACACGGTGAGCAACCGGGCCGCGGGCAACTGCGCGCAGGCGGTCGCCACCACAACCCACCCGACGCCGATCCGAAGGACCCAGGATGCCAGCGACATGCGTCAGTGGTTGAAAAGAAATTCCTTGGTGTTCAGGAGGGCCCAGGTGAGGTCCTCCCAGGCCTCGCGGCGCGCCTTCGCCCGCAGCACCCCGGTCTCGGCGGCGTCCTTGCCGGGCTTGGTCGCCGCGGCCTTGCGGTCGAGGTATTCGACGGCGCGCTGCAGTTCCTCCGCAGAAGGGGGGCGCGCATAGGCCAACTGGTAAAGGTCGGCCACCTTGGCCGGGTCGGGGCGCGAATCCGACTGGAGTCGGGCCGGGCGGGATTCGTCGGCGCTCAATCGGGCCTGAATATCCTTTGAGTTGAGCAGATGAAGGCTCTGGCTCAGCGAGGCCTCCATGCTGCGCTCGCACTCGCAGGCGCTGCTGCCCTCGGGCCGGCCGAACACCGTGAGGAAGTAGCTCTGGGCATTGAAGCTGTTGTCGGGCAGGCAGACCGCCCGGGTGCCCGCGGGCAGACCCTCGAACTGGCTGCGGGATCCGGACAGGGTGTTGACCGAATCGAGCAGCACCTCGGCCGGCAGGCGGCGCGGGTAGAACCGCGAGAAGTGGTGCCGGTCTTTGGCGTTATGCGCATTGGGCACTGAACTGAGCTGGTAGGTGGTGCTGCGCGTCAGGGTGCGGACCAGGTCTTTGAGATCGAAGCCGCTGGCCACGAAATGGGCGGCCAATGCGTCGAGCAACTCGGGGTTGCTCGGGGGATTGGTGTCGCGCATGTCGTCCTCGGGATCG
>CAIOKD010000069.1 GCA_903858835.1 uncultured Verrucomicrobiota bacterium | reverse complement strand
GAACTCGCTGCGCTGCTGGCTTCCGGTCTGGAAGATGATGCGGTGCTTCTTCACTGCATCCACCAACAGGCGTCCCTCGCGGATGTTTTGTGTCAGGGGTTTTTCGCAATAGATGTCCTTGCCCGCACGGGCCGCCGCCAAGGCGATGATCACATGCAGGTGATCCGGTGTGGCCACGACGACGGCATCGATATCCTTGCGCGCGATGAGCTGACGAAAATCGGTGTAGGCATCGCAGCCCTTGAACACCCCGTCTTTCTGACGCGCCGCGTAGCGTTTTTCGACCTGGGCCCGAGCCGTTTCCCGGCGGGTCTTCTCCACATCGCACACCGCCACCACCTGGACATCCTCGAAGCCCAGCAACCGATCGAGATGCGGACGCCCCATGGCACCAATGCCGATCATTCCGACGGCGATCCGCTCTGAGGCCGGTTTCGAACGGGCGGCGTGAATCGCCAGCGGCGTCAGCAGAATTCCCGCTCCGGCGGCCGCAGCCCCCCGGAGGAAGTGGCGTCGGGATCGGCTCGATGGGGTGTTCATGGGAGGAGTTGCAGCATTAAAAACGAGGGATCCTGAATCGGTCCACTGCGGATCGACGCATTTTCAAGTACCCACCGCCAGGTCAGGGGGGTCAGTCAGGGGGGTCAGGGAACGATTTCCGAATTCGACCGAGCCGGGCTTCAACCATCGTCCACCCGCTCCTCGACCGTCGGAAACGGCAAGGCGGTGTTCGTGGAGGCCCTGACAACGGCTCGTTTCCTAAAAAACCCGCTTGCCTCCCCCGGGCCAATCGCCACCGTCTCCCTCGCCGGCCGCCACTTGTGTGACGGCATTTTCGGCTGAGAAACACAGTTAAACCAGTTACCTAACCGCTAACCTCCGTTGCCAACCGCAACGTCGGTCACGTTGGGCAATGGAGTCTTCTGAGGGGCAACCTCACCTCGCCCCGCTCAAGTCTCCTCGCAGAAAATCGCACGGGCGCTCGCGCGTCCGTCAATATACCATTATGTCGGCCTCCGCCGCATTCGCAGAACTGCTGAAGCAGTACGACCGCCAATTCCAGGCAGGTCAGATCGTCAAGGGAACCATCATCGAAGTCCGTCCCAAGGAAGTCCTCGTGGACATCGGCGGCAAGTCGGAAGGCGTGGTCAACGCCTCCGAGTTCGTCGAGTTCGAGAAAGTGGTCGTGGGCGATATCATCGACGTCCTCATCGAGAAGGCCGAAGACAAGGAGGGCAATGTCCATCTGTCCAAGGAAAAGGCCGAGTTCCAGCAGAACTGGGATCGCATCCAGAGCATCTGCAACGAGGGCGGAAACGTCACCGGAAAGGTGAAGTCCGTCGTCAAGGGCGGCCTGATCATCAACATCGGCGTCGAGGCCTTCTGCCCGTCGTCCCAGGTCGACATCGTCCCGCCGAAGAACCTCGCCGCCTTCGTGGGCAACGCCTACGAGTTCAAGGTCGTCAAACTCAACCCGGACCGCCAGAACGTGGTGCTGAGCCGCCGCGAGATCATCGAGACCGAGCGCAACGCCCGCCGTTCGTCGCTGCTGTCCGAGATGATGCCCGGCGACATCCGCAAGGGCACGGTCAAGAACCTCACCGACTTCGGCGCGTTCATCGACCTCAACGGCCTCGACGGCCTGCTGCACATCACCGACATGTCCTGGGGCCGCCTCACGCACCCGAGCGAGATGCTCAAGGTGGGCCAGGAGATCGACGTCGTGGTCCTCGACATCAACCGCGAGAAGGAGCGCGTCAGCCTCGGCCTCAAGCAGAAGCTGTCCAACCCCTGGGACAACATCGAGAACAAGTATCCCGTCAACGCCAAGGTCAAGGGCAAGATCGTCAACCTCGTGCCCTACGGCGCGTTCGTCGAGATCGAGCCGGGCGTCGAGGGGCTTGTGCACGTCACCGAGCTGTCCTGGACCAAGCGCATCGCCAAGCCCTCCGACGTCCTCAAGCAGGGCCAGGAGATCGAGGCGGTCGTCCTCGGCATCAACCGCGACGAGCAGAAGATCAGCCTCGGCATCCGTCAGCTCGAGACCAACCCGTGGGATCTGGCCCACACCAAGTACCCGCCGGGCACCAAGGTCAAGGGCCCGATCCGCAACCTCACCAGCTACGGCGCGTTCCTCGAGCTCGAGGAAGGCCTGGACGGCATGGTGCACGTGTCGGACATGAGCTGGACCCGCAAGGTCAACCACCCGAGCGAAGTCCTGAAGAAGGGCGACGAGGTCGAGGCGGTCGTGCTCGAGGTCGACAAGGCCAACCAGCGCATCAGCCTCGGCATGAAGCAGCTGGGCGTCGATCCGTGGGAGCAGATCGAGACCCTGTTCAAGGTCGGCGATCTGGTCACCGGCAAGGTCACCAAGCTCGCCAGCTTCGGCGCGTTCGTCGGCCTGCCCAACGACATCGACGGCCTGGTCCACATCTCGCAGGTCAGCGAGGAGCGGGTCGACAAGATCAAGAACGTCCTCAAGGTCGGCGACGATGTCACCGCCCGCGTCATCAAGATCGACCGTGCCGATCGCCGCATCGGTCTGTCGATCAAGGCCGCGAACTACAGCACCGAGCAGCTGAAGGAAGAGCAGAAGCTCCTCGATCAGCTCAAGCCCGGTGAAGACCTGGTCGCCCTCGAGCACGCGTTCGCCGCGGCCGAAGAGAAGAAGACCCAGGACTGATCGTCCGCCTCCGTTTCCAAGCGCGCACCCTCACCGGTGCGCGCTTTTTTATTGCCGAGGCCGGGTCCCGGATGCTCCAGCCGCTTCCCCGGAAGTCCGGGATTCTCGGCTCCCCAGCCGCCGCCCTACCCTCCGGCTGGCCAAGTCGCGGGTTATCAGCCACTGTCGCGTCGTGCAGTTCCCGATCACCGAGATCACCGACGCTCTCCTGGCGAGCTATTCGCGCCACGGGGGCATCAACCACTTGGACGGGATCAACCTGCCCTCCAAAGCCTCGGTGGCCGAGATCACCCGGGATCTGCTCCGGCTGGTGTTCCCGGGATTCTTCGACGACCAGATCATCCACAGCTCGGAGCTGAAGGCCGAGACGGCCCTGCTCATCGATAGCGTGGCAGGTCGGCTCGAGGACGAACTGTACAAAGCGCTGCGCTGCGCGGACCGCTCAGGCGGGTCCAAGCCCGACCCCAGACCGCAGGCCCACCGGCTCGTCAGCGGCTTCCTCAAGGAGCTCCCGGCCATCCGCGAGATCCTGACCACCGACGTCGAGGCGGCGTTCTCCGGCGATCCCGCGGCGGCCAACCGCGAGGAGATCATCGTCGCCTACCCGTTCGTGGAGGCCATCGCGGTGCACCGCTTGGCCCATGCGCTGTACCTGCGCGAGGTCCCCTTCCTGCCCCGAATCATGGCCGAGTGGTCGCACAGCCGGACCGGCATGGACATCCATCCCGGGGCCCGGATCGGCGGCTATTTCTTCGTCGATCACTGCACCGGCGCCGTCATCGGCGAGACGGCGGTGATCGGCAACCGGGTCAAGATGTACCAGGGCGTCGGCCTGGTGGCCCGCTCGTTGGCCGCCGGTCAGGCGCTTCGGGGCCAGAAGCGCCACCCCACCATCGAGGACCGCGTCACCATCTACGCCAATGCCACCATCGTCGGGGGCGACACGGTGATCGGGGCCGGCAGCACGATCGGAGCGAATGTCTTCCTCATGCAGAGCGTGCCGCCCGATTCCCTGGTGCTGATGGACGACCTGCGGGTCAAGGTGACCACCAAGAAGGAACGCAGCGTCTCGCCCATCGATTGGCAGATCTGAGGCTCTCCGGGAGCCCCTCAGCGCGCCCCGAAAAGGGCTCACTCATTGCGTCTGGGTTTCCACCATCAACGTTCAGACCACGAACTCCAGGGGCGGCGCCTTCGGGATGGCTCCCATCGCCTGGCCGCGGGCCAGGAAACGGCGGATGCTCTCGCGGCCGCGTTCGCCGTAGTCGAGCGTCCAGTGGTTCACGTACATGCCCACGAACCGATCGGCCAGGTCCTTCCCCATGTCGCGGGCCCACTGCAGCGAATGGGCCACCGCCTCGGGCCGGTGATCGAGGCTGAACTGGATGCTGGCGGTCAGGATGTCGCTGACGCGCTTGCGCAGCGCCGGCTCATGCCGCTTGTGGATCACATTGCCCCCCAAGGGCAGCGGCAGGCCGTCGTTCTCGCGCCCCCACCACACCCCGAGGTCTTCGCACACCACCAGGCCTTCGTTGGCGTAGGTCAGTTGGCCCTCATGGATGATCAGGCCCACATCGGCCGCCCCGGACTTCACCGCCTGGAAGATCTCGTCGAAGGGCACCACCACCAGGTCCAACTCGGCCCCGAGCCGGCCGGCCCACAATTGCAGGGCCAGGAAGGCGCTGGTCATCCGGCCCGGGATGGCGATGCGCCGGCGCAACACCTCGTCGCGGGTGTACGGATGCTTCGACACCAGCATGGGTCCGTAGCCGTCGCCCATGCTCGCACCGCTGGGCAGCAGGGCGTACTGGTCGCAGACGTGGGCATAGGCGTGGATGCTGATGGCCGAGATGTCCAATTCCCCACGGGTGGCCCGTTCGTTGAGCGTCTGGATGTCCTGCAGGATGTGCTCGAAGCGCAGTCCCGGGGTGGGGATCAGGTCCCGTGCGAGGCCATAGAACATGAAGGCATCGTCCGGATCGGGCGAGTGTCCGAGAGTGAGCGTCAGCATACCGATAGGTCCGCGGACGCTACGTCGGAACCGGGCGAAGTCGAGCGCACGAATGGTTTGCGGCCCTCGTCCCGATCCCACAATGCCTCAGTCACCGAGGATCTTCAACCGCACCGGCTGCGAACACTGACCTCCGTCACCCGTGGCCCGCAGGTGGAACAACCGTTCTCCCGGGCGCACCTTGCGGGCTGCCGTGATGAAGAACTCGCGTTCGGTCTGATCCTCGACGATCAGCAGGCCGTTGAGGCCGATGTTGTCGATATAGACGCCGTGCGGCAGGTTGCGACCCGAGTCTTCACCCCCCAATTCGATGCGACCCTTGAAATCGCGGCGATCGGCCCGAACGCGGGCGCTGATGGTCTGGCCGGGGCGGATGCGCAGTTCCATGGGACGCCCCGGTTCCTGACGGACCACCGCGGGATCCGGACCCGGCAGGATCTCGACCGTCAGCTTGGGGGCTGCATCGAGCCCGATGTTGCCCAGGTCTCCCAACACACGGGTCACCGCCCTGCCCCGGATCGTGGCGGTCGCGCTCACCCGGACGGTCCGATCGACCGTATCCTGGGGATCGACCGCGCCCTCCGCGGCGCGCAGGACCATCGCGGCGCGGATCTGACCGGTCTCGATCTCCACCGGGCCGCTCGCCGAGAACCCGGGCGGAAGGCCTTCCAGGTCGATCCGGATGGGGCCATCGAACCCCTCCGACCGGGTGGCCACGAAGCGGACCTCACGGCCGCTGCCCGGTCCCACCTTGGGATTCATCCCCTCGATCCGCACGCTGAAGTCGGGGCGCTGCGGACGCACCGAAAGACGGTAGGCATGGTTCGATGCGCTCCCGAACCCGCGGGTATCGGTGAGCCGGACCCGATATCGGCCCGCCGTCGGTGGCGTGAACAGCAGGACCGAGTCGGTGCCGGCCTGCCGGCTCGGATCGTCGTCGTTCTGATGGAACAGGCGAAAGACCGGCAGCCCATTGGGCGTGGGCTTGGCACCCGCGGGATATGCCTTCACCAGATAGGCCGGCTCATTCAGCGCATGCGACAACGCGGTGGTCCCGAAGGCGGGCTGACGCCGCCCCTCGCCGGGATAGACCTTGAACCCGGAGTCGGGGCCGCGCGGGTAGAGCCAGAGACGCACCACCTCGCCGTTGGCATAGAGGTATTCGTCCAACTCCATCTCGGCCCAGTTCTGGAGCCGGAAATCGTCCACGGTCTCCGAATCCTTGCCTCGGAAGGTGAACCAGGAGTCCCGGACCGCCTGCAGGACCACCCGTTCCACCGGGAGACCGTCGGCGCCCAGGATCTCCAACCGGGAATCCAAGGTCGATCCGTCGCGGGCCGCACGGACCTCGAGGGTCAGCGGCTCGGAGGGGCGGGCCTCGAACGCGAAGAGATCCGCATCCCCCGGACGACCGATGTGCCCGTAGATCTCCGAGGGAACCGGGATCGCCTGGGCGCGGGCGACGGCATCATTGGGCTCGATCTCGGCCTGATGGATCGCCGATCTCCCCTCCTCCGCCCCGGCCCGCATCGGACGACGCGGGGCCAGCGACGAACGACGGGACAGTCCGGAAGACGGATCCGCCGCATCGATTCCACGGAGGGCCACCGACGCCACCGAGCCATCCATCCGGGCCGCGATCACGGTGCGGCCCAAGGGGGGCATCGCGAGCGCCCCGACCACGTCGGGAAGGCCGCCCCAGGAGGCCACCTCCTGAAGGTCGGGCAGGCGCCACTGCTTGAGGGACCGGTCGATCGCTCCCGTGACGAGGAAACGCCCATCCGGCGACAGGGCCATGGCGACGAGGCCGGCATCGTGGGCGAACCGGGCGGAGACCACCGGATTCAGGGCCGGGGTCTCGCGCGAAACGAAGCGCCACTGATGGATCCTCCGGTCGGCGCCGACGGCGAGGATGTGCCGCCCGTCGCCGGTGAAACACACGCGGCTCAGTTCGCCCTGGGGTTGGTTGAGCGTGTCGAGGCGGAGGCCATCGCGCACCCTCCAGAGCTTCACCGTCTGGTCGGCACTGGCCGAGGCCAGGACCGCCCCGGTCGGATCGAAGGCCAGATCGAAAACCGCGCCGTTGTGGACCGCGTTGGACCAGACCAGGGAATGGTCGGCCACGCGCCAGAGGCGGATGGACCGATCATAGCCCGCCGTGGCCAACCAGCGGCCATCGGGCGACCACTCCGCGTCCTGGACCGCATCGCGGTGGCCCTCGAACCGGGCGAGGCGTTCTCCCGTGGTCACCGAGCGCAACTCCACCACGCCGTCCAACCCGGTGATCCCACCGGCGATCAGCAGTGAGGCACCGTCGGCCGAGAAATGCAGGGCATTCACCTTGCCCGGGATCCGCCCGATCACCCGAAGCGTGCGCCGACCCGAGGCGTCGCGGATCTCCACGCGGCCCGAGGTGCCGAGCGCCAGGGTCCGACCATCGGGAGAGAATTCGGCGGCCGTCCAGGGAGTGGCCGCGCCGGACGGCACCGCCACCTCGGGCACGGAGAGGTGCTTGAGGAGGGACACGTCGTTGGCCGGTCCCTGGGCCCCCCGGGCGATCCACTGGCGCAGCAGCGCGAGTTCCGACGCGGGAATCCGCGGCTCGTCCTGCGGTGGCATCACCGGCTTGGCCCGACCCTCGATAAGCCGCACCAACAGCGACGCGTCGGGATCCCCGGGCTTGAGCGTCGCCCCCTTGTCGCCGCCCCGCTGGAGCGATGCGAAGGTCTCCACCGAGAACTCCCCCTCGCGGTCGGCGTCGTTGTGGCAGCCCGAGCAGTAGGTGCGCAGGATGGGCGCGATGTCGCGCTCGTAGACCGGATCCCCGGCCGCCCGACCTCGGATCATCATCCCGGCCACCAGGATCGCCCACCCCAGAACGACGAGGATCCTGCGATGGGTCCCGATACGATGGAGTCGCCTCATGGTCAGTGTTGGAAGAGGAATTCGCGGCTGGTGAGGATCGACCAGAGCAGGTCTTCGGCGACCGCCGAGCGCTGGCCCGACCCCGCGTCATCGAAGGCCTGCAGCAGGGCCATCCGCTCCGCCTCCCGCGGCGCACGCGCCAGCGCCAGGGCATACGCCTCGGTGATGAGACGGTCGGGGGCGGCTCCTTCGGCCAACCATCCGGCGAGGCGGCTTTCCTTGGCCCTCAGCTTGTCGTTCACCGTCGATCCGTTCGACAGGTGCAGCGCCTGCACCAGGCTTGGCTGATTGGAGCGCTCGCACTCGCAGGTGATCTCGCGCTGGTTCCGGCCGAAGGTCTTGAGGAAGTAGGAGTTGACCGCCGAATCGTAGAGCTGCACCGAACGGGTGCTGTTGGTGTAGAAGGCGGTCTTCTCGGTGGATCCGTCACTGAGGGTCAGCTCGGTGAACCGATCCCGGACCCCAGTGACGTCGGCGATGGCGTCGTTGAGCACCTCGGCCGACAGGCGCCGGGGGAAGAAACGGGAATGATGCCGCCGGTCGTCCCGATTGCCCGGGAGGATCTCGGACGAGCGACGATAGGTCTGTGAGACGAGGATCTCGCGCATGAGCCACCGGAGGTCGAAGCGCTGTTGGACCAGATGGTCGGACAGGGCCGCCAGCAGGCGCTCGTTCGAGGCGGGGTTCGAAGCCCTGAGGTCATCCACCGGATCGACCAGCCCGATGCCCAGATAATGGGCCCAGAGGCGATTGGCGATGGCCCGGGCGAAGTAGGGATTGGAGGGCGAGGTGAGCCAGTCGGCCAGAACCTCGCGACGGTCCCGCGGATCCTTCGGGTCGAGGGCTGGGGCGTCGAGCGGTGCCGGAGGCTGGGGCCGGCCCGTGCGCGGCTGGATCAGGTCGCCTGCAGCCTCGACGTAGAGCTGGCGCTTGCCGTCGCCATTGCGGGGATCGCCACCCCAGCCCTTGGCGCGGACCCGGGCGAAGAGATTGGCGAACTGGTAATACTGGTCGTTGGTCCACTTCTCGAGCGGGTGATTGTGGCAACGGGCGCAATTGATCGACAGCGAGAGGAAGGCCTGACTCACGTTCTCGGCCATCGATTCGGGATCCTGGTGGATGGCGAAGAAATTCGACTCCCCCTCCTCGAGCGACGAACCACGGGCCGTGATCACCTGCCGCACGAACCGGTCCCAGGGGGTGTTGTCGGCGACCCGGGCCCGGATCCACCCATAGTACGACTGGACGGCCGCCGGGCGCAGCCGGGCCCCGCTGACGAGCAGCACGTCCGACCACTTGTAGGCCCAGAAATCGACGAATTCCGGGGCGGCCAATAGGCGGTCGGCGAGCCGGGCCTGCTTTCCGGGCGCGGAATCCTCGGCGTAGGCCCGAACCTCTGGCGGGGTGGGCAGACGCCCCAGCGTGTCGAGGGTGGCCCTGCGGATGAAGGTCGCGTCATCGGCCGGGGGCGAGGGCTGCAGGTGCAGGCGCTTCAGTTGATCCATCACCGGGGTGTCGATCACCCTCGAGCCAGGGGTCTGGGCGTAGGCCTCGGCGGGGATCTCGGCCGCGAAGGGCGCGGTGATGCGGGCGATGACGATGCGTGAGGAGAACCAGGCCGTGACGGCACCCACGCCAGGCCCGAGCACGGTGACCCGGCCGGAGCCATCCACGGTGGCCACGGTCTCGTCGGTGGCGGTGAACTTGGACCAACGCGTGACGTCGCGCTCCCGGCCGTCGCTGAAGCGGGCCTTCACGGTGAGCGGCAGCGTCTCACCGACCCGGACCGATCGCTCACCGGGATCGATGGCCAACCCCAGCAACTCGGCCTCGCCGGCCCGCGGACCCGGGGCACCCTGGGCGATCCATCGGGCCAGGGTCCGGTAGTCGTCGGAATCGGTCTCCAGGCGCTTGCCCCCCTTGTGACGCACTGCGCCTGTCGGCTTGGTGAGCAGCAGGCTCAGCCCGGGCTGCGACCGTTCCACCCGTCGGCCCTGCGCCTCCCGGGTGATCGCCAGATGGTCGGCCTCGGGATTGTAGGCAAAGAGCGACAATCGGAATCCTCCCTTGCCGGCCAACGCCCCGTGGCAGCCACCGCCATTGCATCCGGCCTTGGAAAGGATCGGCAGCACCTCGTGGCGGAACGACACAGGATCTTGGGTTTGGGCGGCTTGGGCGGCGGCCAGGAACTCCAGGATCACCCAGGCCATCCCGCAGGACCGCCAGAACCGGGACAGGCCGAAGAGGCAGCCGGTCGCTGCGCGCGCTGGCAGGGCGGCCGTCATGCGAACAACTCCCGGATGGGTTCGGTGCCCAGGTCGGTCAGCGAGAATGGTCGCCCGCCGGGCCCTGGGAGGTGCGAGGCGTGATTGAGCCCCAGCGAATGGAAGATCGTCGCCACGATATCGCCCGGTTTCACGGGTCTTTCCGCGGGGAATCCGCCGATCGGATCGCTCGCTCCCACCACTCGCCCGCCCTTCACGCCGCCCCCGGCGAAGTAGGCGGTGAAGCACTGCGGCCAATGATCGCGACCGCCGGCCGGGTTGATCTTCGGGGTGCGACCGAACTCGGAGAGGTTGGCGACCAGCGTGTCGTCGAGGAGGCCCCGATCAGCCAGGTCCTCGATCAACGCGCTGTAGGCCTGGTCGTACATGGGACACACGATGTCCTTCATGCCCGCAATGGAGGTGAACGGCTTGGAACCGTGGATGTCCCAGGTGATCTCGTCGAACACCGTGAGGAAGGTGTTGATGGTGACGAAGCGCACCCCGCTCTCCACCAGACGGCGGGCCAGCAGGCAGCACTGGCCGAACCGATTCATGCCGTAGCGTTCCCGAACCTTCTGCGGCTCCCGCCCGAGGTCGAAGGCCTCGAGGGCCTTCTCGCTGGTCATGATCCGGAAGGCCGCATGGAAATTCGCATCCATCAGTCGGGCATCCTCGCTGGCCTCGAATTGCGCGACCGACG
>CAIOKD010000068.1 GCA_903858835.1 uncultured Verrucomicrobiota bacterium | reverse complement strand
GTCGCCCACCGATCCCAGACCGCAGGACCTGCTGCCGCCGGACTTGCCGTCGCCAGAATCGCCGACGCCAGAATTGCCGACGCTGGTCCAAGGTCTTGAGTCCGCCCTCACCCTCGACGAGCAGGCAACCTGGGCCGATCGCATCGCCCAGTCGGGAGGGCCGGCCGCGGTCGAGGCCCTCGTCCGGGCCAGTCTCCACCGGAGATCCTTCGAAGAAGCCGAGGTTCTTCATGAGGCCTTCAAGGGATTCTCCACCGAACCCGAAATGGAGGCCGTGGCCATCGGCCTGTTGCAGACCGATGACCCGGACCTGATCGAGGCCCTGGTGGAAACCTTGGCCCGCGGGGCCCGTGCCTCCACGGTCGCGCAGTTGGCCCGGCTTCACGAGGAGGCGTCGGCCTCACCGGCGACCCGCGCGGTGCTGGGTTGGGCCATCGAGCGCATCCGCAATCCGGAGGCGGCCGAGGCCCTCGGGCGGTGGGTGGGGGCCGCGGAGCCGCCGGATTGGACCGACGCCGGAATCATCGCGCTGGCGGCGCTGCAATCGCAGGCGGATGCTACGGTGACCCGGTCGCCCTGAGCGCCTTGGAATCGCCGGGGATGGTGTCGAACCTCCGCAAATACGGCCAGACACGGCCAGACACGGCCAGATTCCACACGGTGCCCCCCGGATCGGCGATTCCACAGCGGTCCCCACCTCAGCGGGGCGGACTTCCCGATGAGATCTCGGCCTCGGTCAGCACGATCCGACGCACCACCGTCCGCTCGTCGCTGGTGTACAGCACATGGATCTTGCCATCCCGCGTCTGGAGCGCGGTGGGATAGCCGAAGTCCCCCTTCGGATCGGTCTCCAGGTCGAGGCGACGCGAAAAGGTCTTCGCGCCATCCACCGACAGGGCCGCCGTCAGCGGGGTCCGGTTGGTGAAGCTGTGGTTGTACACCAGCAGGTGGTGGCCCGACTGCAGCCTCAGGAATTCCACGGCGGCATTGGGGTTGGGCAGCGCGCTGTCGGTGCCCTCGCTCCAGGTCCGCCCCCCGTCCCTCGATTCGGTACGCACCATCCAACCGTCCGGGCGACCTTCGTAATCACCGCCACGCCGGCAAAAGGCCACCAGGTGATCGCCGTCGATGACCGCCGGCGCGGGTTGGATGTTGCCGAGGCGGGATCCGATGCGGTTGCTCTCGCTCCAGGTCCTCTTCGATGGGTCGTAGCGCAGGAAGAACGAGCGGTTGCGCGGATCGTCCAGTTCCGGGTCGGTGCCGATCTCGTGATACACCGGCAGCAGCCAGTGCCCATCGTCGAGGACAACCGGCCGGTTGCGCACCATGGTGCCGGCCTCGAAGGTCACCTGGAAGGGCTCGGACCATGTCCGGGCACCGTCCTTGGAGACCTTGGCCGTGATGCGGGAGTCGCTCCAGAGTTCGCCGTAGCGGGTCACGTAGAACAGCCACACCACCCCGTCCGGGGCCTCCCAGACCACCGCATTGCCCAGCGCGTGGAAGGGGTTGCTGGCGATGGAGACGGGCTTCGACCAGCGCCGTGTGCCCGCCTTCAGGCGCGAACCAAAGACGGCCGCCTGGTGGTCCTTGTACTCCCCCCGGCCGCTGAAGAAGACCACGTACAGGTCGCCGTTGCG
>CAIOKD010000067.1 GCA_903858835.1 uncultured Verrucomicrobiota bacterium | reverse complement strand
GTCAAGGCGCTGACGGACGAGGTGGGCATCCCCATCCACTTCCACACCCACGACACCAGCGGCATCAACGCCGCCAGCATCCTGCGGGCAAGCGACGCCGGGGTCGACGTGGTTGACCTCGCGCTGGCGTCCATGAGCGGCAGCACCTCGCAGCCCAACCTCAACTCGGTGGTCGCCGCCCTTCAGAACACGCCTCGCGACACGCGCATGGACCTGGATGCCCTGAACGGGTTCTCCGACTACTGGGAGAAGGTCCGCGAATACTACACCCCCTTCGACACCGCCCCGAAGACGGGCTCGGCCGAGGTGTACATCCACGAGATGCCCGGCGGCCAGTACACCAACCTGAAGGAGCAGGCCGCCAGCATGGGTGTCTCTCACCGTTGGCCCGAGATCGCCCGGACCTACGCCGAGGTGAACCAACTCTTCGGCGACATCGTGAAGGTGACGCCCTCGAGCAAGGTCGTCGGCGACATGGCGCTGTTCTGCTTCAGCAAGGGCATCCGCCCGGCCGACGTCGTGAATCTGGAGCCCGGTACCACCTCCTTCCCCGAGAGCGTCATCGACATGCTCGGCGGCGGACTGGGTTGGCCGCAGGGCGGTTTCCCGGAGGCCGTCCAGAAAGTGGTCTTGGGCGAGAAGCGCTTCAAGGAAGCCCAGGCGGCGTTCAAGGCCGGTCGTGCGGGCAACCGCGCCGAGCCGGTCCACCTCGACAAGCTCCGCCGTGAACTGTCCGACAAGCTGCGCCGCGAGGCCACCGACGACGATCTCTACTCACACCTGATGTACCCGGCGGTCTTCGCCGAGTTCGCCAAGCACCTCACGCAATACAGCGACGTGAGCGTCCTGCCCACACCGGCGTTCTTCTACGGACTGCGACAGGGCGAGGAGATCAGCGTGGAGATCGAGCCCGGCAAGTCGCTGGTCATCCGTCTGGTCAACGTCAGCGAGCCCGACAAGGACGGTCGCCGCACGGTGACCTTCGAACTCAACGGCATGACCCGCGAGGCCTTCATCACGGACAAGAAGGTCACCCCGTTGACCAAGACCCGGCCGAAGGCCGATCTCGCCGACGCTCTCCAGGTGGGTGCCCCCATCCCGGGCCTGGTGGCCAGCATCGCCGTCACCGTCGGTCAGAAGGTGGCCAAGGGAGACCGCCTGATGATGATGGAGGCCATGAAGATGCAGACCACGGTGACCGCGCCGGTGGACGGCGTGGTGGCCGAACTGCTGTGCGCGGTCGGTGAGACCGTCGAGAGCAAGGACCTGCTGGTCCGACTGCGCGCCTGAATTGGCCTCATCGGCCCCGGCCTCCCCAAACGCCCCGCAGGACCCAAACGAGGTCGAGTTCAGCCTGCGCTCTTCAACGGACCGTCGCCCACGGTCCCGAAGACGCAGGCTTCGTTCTTGTTGGCACAGAGGTGCTGCAACTGGAACGACTCGACCCAGCGGGGCATCTCGCGCTTGAGGATGTCGAGCTGAGCGTAGTCGGAGTGCCCCTTGAACTTGATCGTCACCACGAAGTGGCGGCAGCGGCGTTCGCGCACCCAATCCAGCACCAGCCCGATGCTCCGTTCGGGCGCGGCGATCACATCGCACAGCAACCAGTCCACCGGCGTCTCCGGCACGAAACGGAAGGCGTCGCCCTGATGGAATGTCACCCTCGAGTTCCGCATCAGGTCATCCCGCAACGGGGAGCGGTCCACGGCGATCACCCTGGCCCCGCGCTGCACCGGTTGGTAGGTCCAGCTTCCCGGGGCCGCGCCGAGATCCACGCAGGTGTCGCCGGGGGCGATGAAGCGGTCCATCCGGAGTTCCGATTCGGCGAGCTTGGCGAAGGCCCGGCTCGGTGCGGCCTTGTCGACGGCCACCGGCACCTCGCCCGAGGGGAACGGACTGATCCACCCCCTCGATCCGGCCGGTCCCGGAGCCACCAGCACCGAAAGGAACGCCATGTCCGGCGACACGAGCAGCAGTTGCACCAGCGACTCGTCCGGGCCGAACCGGGGACAGGCTCCGGGAATCG